>NZ_MVHD01000040.1 GCF_002086635.1 Mycobacterium alsense
GGAGCGTCGGGCGGAGGCGCGTCGGCGGGGGGCGGCGGCGCCAGCGGCCCACCGTTCAGCCAGGGTGCATCCAGCGGCGCGTCCATTCCCGCGGGCGTGGGCGCGGGCACATCGCGCGGAGACGGGCCCGACAGCGGACCGCCACACACCGGCCAGGCGCCGCGGCCCTGGGTCGCCAGTACCCGCTCGGCGACGGCGATCTGTTGTTCCCTGGTCGCGAGTTCGGCCGACGGGGCGTATTGGCCACCGCCGTGGGAGGCCCAGGTGCTCGCGCTGAATTGCACGCCGCCGTGGTAGCCGTTGCCGGTGTTGATGCCCCAGTTGCCGCCGGACTCGCAGCGGGCTACCTGGTCCCATTCGCCGTCGGTGGCCGCCGCCGCCTGGCCGGCCATGGCGATGCTGCCGCCACCAAGGATCGCCCCGGTAAAGGCGATCTTGGCGACGCTGATGTTGGAAGTCGTGGGCTTGCGATGCCGTCCACTCATACGCGCCGAAATATTCCTCTCTCGTAACGCGCCTGCGAGGTCAGCTGTCGGGTTCGGGTTGGAGAGGCCACCCGGCCGACGTCGCACTCCGCGCGGGAGCCGGCGCCGGCTTCACCCCAAGGGGCCGCGAGCGGCCCCGGTCCGATCACGGTGGACCGGTGGGTCCCCCGTCTCCATCCAGTTGCGGTATCCCCCACCTATTGGATGGAGCTCGGCGCGATAGGTGGGGGAGGAACGCCATTCGGGAGCTTGGCGAGCCTCCGGTGACGCTAGCGGGTTCTGTTGGTCGCGTCACGTCCTGCGCTACCCGGCGTTTCGCCGCCGGCCGTCTTCGAAACGCCCAGGAACGCACGGGATTTGCGCAGGTCGCAGCGCCCGATATCCGAGCGTGACTGCACCGTTATCGTTTCGTTACGTGAGCTATTTCACAGTTTCAGCCGCCGGCGAAGGGCGGCAGAACATCGATCGTGTCACCGGTTCGCAACGCTTTCGCCTCGTCGCGAACGGCGATCCCGTCGCACAGATAGGAGCAGCGGGTCAACACGGTCGCGAGCCGGGAACCGCGAACCCCGAGCCGCTCCACCAGCTGGGCCACCGTGGTGCCGGGACGCACCACCAGCGTCTCCGATTCGGTTCCCGCGGCCGCCCGCGCGGCGGCGAAGTAGCGGATGGTCACCTGGATTCCCTCCGCTTCGACGGGAGCGTGACCCATCGGCTCAGCCACCGATCGCGCTCATCGGGCGGGTGGGCTGGATGAAGTTGGGGTCGTTGATGCCGTGCCCGGCGGGCTTGCCCCACATTGCGACGCGCCACGCCGCCTCGATGGCGTCGTCGCCCGCGCCCCCGCGCAGGAGGCCGCGCAGGTCCGTCTCCTCGGTCGAGAACAGGCAGCTGCGAATTTGGCCGTCGGCGGTGAGGCGAGTGCGATCGCAGGACGAGCAGAAGGCGTGCGAGACCGACGCGATGACACCGACCTTTCCGCTCGGCGTGCCCGGGCCCGAGTCGACCAGCCACAGCTCCGCGGGAGCAGAACCGCGCGGCGCCGGGTCGGGCCGCAGCCGGAAGTGGGGGCGCAGCGCGGCCAGCACGTCGTCGGCCGTGAGCGCGGCGCCGCGGCGCCACGCGTGCCCGGCGTCCAGCGGCATCTGCTCGATGACCCGCAACTGGTAGCCGTGCTCGAGGCAGAACCGCAGCAGGCCGATGACGTCGTCGCGTCCGGTCGTGGGGTCGAGCACGGCGTTCACCTTGACCGGCGTCAAACCTGCCTCTTTCGCGGCCACCAGGCCGTCCAGCACATCGGCGAGCCGGTCGCGGCGCGTGATCGCCGCGAAGTGTTCGCGGTCGACGGTGTCCATCGACACGTTGACCCGGTCCAGGCCCGCCGCGGCGAGCGCGGCGGCCCGGCGAGCCAGCCCGACACCGTTGGTGGTCAGCGAGATCTCGGGCCGGGGCACCAGCGCGGCCGCGGCCGCGACCACCTCTTCGAGGTGGCGCGACAACAAGGGCTCGCCCCCGGTGAACCGCACGCTGGTGATGCCGAGGCGGGTGACCGCGATGCGCATCAGCCTGGCCAACTCGTCGGGGCCCAGCAGTTGTTCGCCCGGCAGCCAGTCCAGGCCTTCGGCCGGCATGCAATAGGTGCACCGCAGGTTGCAGCGGTCGGTCAGCGATACCCGCAGATCGGTGGCGACCCGCCCGTAGGTGTCCAGCAGGGGCCCGGAAACCGGCGCGGTCGATGTCTCGGACGCGGCGGCGCCGTCGGAGCGGGCGGGCATCGTCGGCAAACCCAACGCGGTCAGCGTCATGCGGGCACCGGGGCGGATCGGGGCGAGCCGACGGGGACAATCTCCTTGCCCAGCGGCATCAGCGAAACCGGGATCATTTTCAGGTTCGCCAGCGCCAGCGGGATGCCGATGATCGTGATCGCCATCGTCGCCGCGCTCACCACGTGACCGATCGCCAACCACACCCCAAACAGCAGGACCCAGATGACGTTTCCGATCAGGGCGGGGGTGCCGGAAGTCCGCTTGTCGACGATCGTCCGGCCGAACGGCCACAACGCGTAGGAGGCGATGCGCAGCGATGCAAAGCCGAACGGGATGGTGATGATGAGCAGGAAACTGAGGAGCGCCGCCAGCAGGTACCCGGCGGCCATCCACAGGCCGCCGAACACGAGCCAGATGACGTTCAGGATCAGGCGCATATCTCCTCCAGCGGTATTGCCAGACTACCGAGTAACGAGTTACGGGGGTGCTCGTCGGGCGCGCATCCGAGTAGGATCAGGATCCAACATGCGTCCTGCGCAGGCGGGACGCTTCTTGCGTCCTATCGTAGTGTGACCCATCAGACAAGCAGGTGAGACCAGTGCCGACCGGCAAGGTTAAGTGGTACGACGCCGAAAAGGGGTTCGGCTTCCTGTCGCAGGAGGACGGCGAGGACGTCTACGTCCGCTCGTCGGCGTTGCCGGCCGGGGTCGACGGGCTCAAATCGGGGCAGCGCGTCGAATTCGGCGTGGCGTCTGGCCGGCGTGGCCCGCAGGCGTTGAGTCTCAAGCTGATCGACCCGCCGCCCAGCCTCGCCAAGGCGCGCCGCGAGGCGGCCGTTGAGCACAAGCACAGCCCGGACGAGCTGCACGGGATGGTCGAGGACATGATCACGCTGCTGGAGAGCGCCGTGCAGCCCGAGTTGCGCAAGGGCCGCTACCCGGACCGCAAGACGGCGCGCCGGGTATCCGAGGTGGTCAAGGCGGTGGCGCGGGAGCTCGACTCCTAACCGAGCGGTGGCATCACCGACCACCGGTCATTTCGCTGCGATTCCGCCGTACTATGCGGCTAGGGACCGGGTATTCAAAGGCCTCGATCGGAATCGTTAGCGAGGAGGCGGCGATGGCGCAGCAAGCGCAGGTCACTGAGGAGCAAGCGAGGGCTCTCGCCGAGGAATCGCGCGAAACCGGTTGGGACAAACCGTCATTTGCGAAGGAATTGTTCCTCGGTCATTTCCCGCTGGACCTCATCCACCCGTTCCCCAAACCGCCGGAGTCCGACGAGGCGCGCGCGGGGGCCTTCCTCGGCAGGCTGCGGGATTTCCTCGAGACGGTCGACGGCAGCGCCATCGAGCGCGAGGCGATGATTCCCGACGAATACGTGAAGGGCCTGGCCGAACTGGGCTGCTTCGGCATGAAGATTCCCACCGAGTACGGCGGGCTGGGCATGTCGCAAGTCGTCTACAACCGGGCGCTGGTGATGGTCGCGTCGGTTCATCCCAGCCTCGGCGCGCTGCTGTCGGCTCATCAGTCGATCGGGGTACCCGAGCCGCTCAAGCTCGCCGGCAGCGACGAACAGAAGCGGAAGTTCTTGCCGCGCTGCGCCGCCGGCGCGATCTCGGCGTTTTTGCTCACCGAGCCGGACGTGGGCTCCGACCCGGCGCGGCTGGCCTCGACGGCGACGCCGGTCGAGGGTGACAAGGCCTACGAGCTCGAGGGCGTGAAGCTGTGGACCACCAACGGTGTGGTGGCCGAACTGCTGGTCGTCATGGCCCGCGTCCCCAAGGGCGACGGGCATCGCGGTGGCATCAGCGCGTTCGTCGTCGAGGCCGATTCGCCGGGGATCACCGTGGAGCGGCGCAACAAGTTCATGGGGCTGCGCGGCATCGAGAACGGCGTGACCAGGCTGCACCGGGTGCGGGTGCCCGCCGAGAACCTCATCGGCCGCGAGGGCGACGGCCTGAAGATCGCGCTGACCACCCTCAACGCCGGGCGGCTGTCCATCCCCGCGAGCGCGACCGGATCGGCGAAGTGGGCGCTGAAGATCGCCCGCGAATGGTCCGGCGAGCGGGTGCAGTGGGGCAAGCCGCTCGCCCAACACGAAGCGGTGGCGCACAAGATCTCGTTCATCACCGCGACTACGTATGCGCTTGACTCGGTGCTCGAGCTGTCGGGTCAGATGGCCGACGAAGGCCGTAACGACATCAGGATCGAGGCGGCGCTGGCCAAACTGTGGTCCAGCGAAATGGCCTGCGTTGTCGCCGACGAGCTCTTGCAGATTCGCGGCGGACGGGGTTACGAGACCGCGGAGTCGTTGCAGGCGCGTGGGGAGCGGGCGGTGCCCACCGAGCAGGTGGCGCGCGACCTGCGGATCAACCGCATCTTCGAGGGGTCGAGCGAGATCATGAGGCTGCTCATCGCGCGGGAGGCGGTGGACGCCCACCTGGCCGCCGCGGGTGACCTCGCCAAGCCCGACGCGGGTTTGCGGCAGAAGGCGGCGGCCGCCGTGGGCGCGAGCGGGTTCTACGCAAAGTGGCTGCCCCAACTGGTATTCGGCGAAGGGCAGCGGCCCCGGGCCTACGGCGAGTTCGGCCCCCTGGCATCGCACCTGCGGTTCGTGGAACGCTCCACCCGCAAGCTGGCCCGCAACACCTTCTACGGGATGGCGCGCTGGCAGGCCAAGCTCGAGCAACGGCAGGGGTTCCTCGGGCGCATCGTCGACATCGGCGCCGAGCTGTTCGCGATGTCGGCGGCGTGCGTGCGCGCCGAGGGCCTACGCGCTGCGGACCCGGCCGTCGGTCAACAGGCGTACGAACTGGCCGAAGCGTTTTGCGAGCAAGCCACCCTGCGCGTCGAGGCCCTGTTCCAGGCCCTGTGGAGCAACACCGATAGCGGCGACGTTCGGTTGACCCGTGACGTGCTGGACGGCCGCTACACCTGGCTGGAGGACGGCATCCTCGACCAATCGGAGGGCACGGGACCCTGGATCGTGCCTTGGGAGCCGGGGGAGTCGACGGAGCCCAACCTGGCTCGGCGGTTCCTGAGTTCCTAGTTGCAGATCGATTCCTGGCCGCCGAATTGTGGGGTGAATTCAAAACATGGCCACCTATGTCGCCGGAGCGGGGGAGTTCACCCGCGACACCAACTACATCGCCACCCGGATCACCGCCGACGGACGCGACGGCTATCCCGTCGAGCCGGGCCGGTATCGGCTCATCGTGGCCCGCGCGTGCCCGTGGGCCAACCGCGCGATCATCGTCCGGCGGTTGCTGGGCCTGGAAGACGTTCTCTCCATTGGGTTTTGCGGCCCCACCCACGACGAGCGCAGCTGGACGTTCGACCTCGACCCCGGCGGCGTCGACCCGGTGCTGAAGATTCCTCGGCTGCAGGACGCCTACTTCAGACGCTTCCCCGACTACCCCAAGGGCATCACGGTCCCCGCGATCGTCGACGTGCCGACCGGTGCGGTGGTCACCAACGATTTCGCGCAGATGACCCTGGACCTCTCCACCGAGTGGACCGCCTACCACCGTGAGGGCGCCCCTCAGCTGTACCCCGAGCCGCTGCGCGCCGAGATCGACGAGGTGAGCAAGCGGATCTACACCGAGATCAACAACGGCGTCTACCGCTGCGGATTCGCCGGCACGCAGCAGGCCTACGAAGCGGCCTACGACCGCTTGTTCACCGCACTGGATTGGGTGAGCGACCGCCTGGCCGGCCGGCGATACCTGGTGGGCGACACCATCACCGAGGCCGACGTGCGGCTGTTCACCACCTTGGCCCGCTTCGACCCGGTGTACCACGGACACTTCAAATGCAACCGAAGCAAACTGTCCGAGATGCCCGTGCTGTGGGCCTACGCGCGAGACCTGTTCCAGACACCGGGTTTCGGCGACACCGTCGACTTCGTCCAGATCAAGCAGCACTACTACATCGTGCATGCCGACATCAACCCCACCGGCATCGTGCCCAAGGGCCCGGACCTGTCCGGGTGGCTGACGCCGCACGGACGGGAAGCATTGGGCGGCCGGCCGTTCGGGGATGGGACACCGCCCGGGCCCCCGGTCGACGGCGAGCGGGTTCCCGCCGGTCACGGAGCCTGATTTCTGCGCCGAACGGTCAGGAGGTCAGGCGCACCGACCACTCGGCGTGCGGGTAGGGCCGGACGGTCGGGGGGTCGCTGGGCCGGCTGGTGTCGACCACCAACGTCAGCAACTGCACGACGATGCCGGTCAACCGGCCGCGCTGCGCGTCGACCGAAGGGATCGTGACGGCGAGCCGGGTCCCCGGCCGGAAGATGGTTTCGGCGGTGTTGGCGGGATCCTCATACAGCTGCAGCAGCCGCCAGGGCGCCCGCGAGATGGCCTCGGGAACCGAGAGTTGCACCGGGTAGCGCGCGTTGAAGGGCAGCTCGCCCTGGGTCTCGGGGGTCTGGCAGTCGTTGAGGTTGAGCACATCGCAGTACTGGTAGGGGCCCACCCGGATCAGGTGCCCGTGTGAATAGGCACTGATCTCGGGCCGCTGCGGACCGGGCGACCGCACCAGCAGCCACGTTCCGACCCCGGCCGCGACGGACGCCAACGCCACCACGGCCGCGACGAGCGCGACCACGCCACGTTTCACTCCGGCACCGCCGCCGGCCTGCCGGCGCCGCGGCCCTCCTGCTCGACCATGACGGGCCGGTTCCCCCCGAGGCCGGGGATCAGCGAGTCGCCGCGGAAGCTGACGAGGGTCTGGGCGAGCCCCAGGATGAGCAGCGCGCTGACCGCGGTGAAGCCGACCGACAGTTCGGTGTACACCAACACGCCGAGCGCGCCACCCAGCACCCACGCCAGCTGCAGCGTCGATTCCGATCGCCCGAATCCCGACGCTCGCGACTCCTCGGGCAGGTCGTGTTGCAGGGAGGCGTCGAGCGAGGCCTTCGCGATGGCGCTGGACCCCGAGGTGATCAACGTGGCGATCGCCGCCACCAGCAGGTTGCCCGCCACCGCCGCAGCCACCGCGACCGCGCACACGGCCACCGTGCAGCGCACCACCAGCACGGCCGGCCGGCCCAGCCGCAGCCGTGCGCTGGTGAAGTTGCCGACGAAGTTGCCGATCGCGGCCGCGGCGCCGATCATCCCCAGCATGCCCAGCTGGACCCAACCGCTGGCGTCATGCGCCTTGGCGACGAAGGCCGGGTAGAGGAACAAAAACCCGACCATCACCTTGATGGTGCAATTGCCCCACAGCGAGGTGATGATGTTGCGGCCCAACGGTTGTCGCACGATTCCGCCGGCCTTTTTGACCTCGGCGGACCGGTGCGGGCCGTGCCCCCAGTGCGGCGCGTGGCCGCCCGCCCGGCGGTAGCTCAAGGTGGCCGGCACTTCACCCGCGGTCACCTCCACCCAGCGCGGGATCCGCATGGACAGCAGGGCGCCGGCGATCGTGACGGCGACGACGACGAACAAGGCACCGGGCAGCTCGAACAGGTGGGTGCAGACGAACTCGACCCCGCCGGCGATTGCCCCGCCGGTGATGGTGCCGCCGAGTAGGCCGAACACCGTGAGCCGGGAATTGACCCGCACCAAATCGATGCTCGGCGGCATCACGCGGGGGGTCACCGCGCTGCGCAGCACGCTGAACGACTTGGAGAGCACCATCATCGCCAGCGCGCACGGATACAGCACCATCGAGGGGAAGCTGCCCGTGGCGCCGTCGTAGTTCATGATCAGCAGCACGGCCAACGCGGTCCGCAACGCGAATGACAGCGCGAGCGCGACGCGCCGGCCGTGCTGCAACCGGTCGAGCGCCGGACCGATCAGTGGCGCGATCACCGCGAACGGTGCGATCGTGATCAACAAATACAGCGCCACTTTGGATTTGCTTTCGCCATTGGCCGCGGCGAAGAACAGCGTGTTGGCCAGCGCGACGGCCATCGCGGAGTCGACCGCGAAGTTGGCGACCGTCGGCCACGTCAGCGCCGTCAGGCCGGACTTGTCGGCGCCATCGGCGGTGGCGGCCCGCTGCACCATCCAGTACATGCGGGAACCCATTTCGCGGCTGCGCATCGCCGCGGCGCGGGTGACCGTGATGCGTTCCCCCGGGGCGGTGGCGCGCGGGGGCTCGGCGCGGTTGTGTTCCGGCTCCGGCTGTTCACCCAACGGCGGCAGATAGCGGTTGGCGCTCGGCATCGGCGACCGGGGAGGTGGCCGGCGGCGCGTCTCGCGACGGTCGGAGCCGTCGGCCGGGTAGTTGGCCATGCCCGGATGCTGGCGGGGCGCGCCATTGGAGCCCGGACGCGCCCGGCGGCCCGGGTTGGAGGCCACCCGACCCCGATCGTCACGCCGCCGTGCAGACACCAATCAATTCTGTCCTATACCGGCAGGCAACAGGGCGTGGCTCGCCAACCTACTATGGAGACGCACTTAGTTCGATGGTGGCGGCCTGGCGCCCAAGCCCCCAGCGCCGCGCTTGCGATCGCCACCATGGTCCGATGGTGGCGACCCGCAGCGCGCGGCAGCGCCGCGCTTGCGATCGCCATGAAGAGAGGGGTCAGCGTGACCGGACCCACCCAAGGGTCGACCGAACCCACCGCGACGACCGTGGCCGAGTGGCCCGACGAGTTGGCGTCGGTGCTCACGGGTGCGGCCGACCTGGCCCGGGCGTCGGTCGAGGAATTCGCCGGCGCGGACGCCGTCGGGGACTACCTGGGTGTCGGCTACGAGGACCCGAACGCCGCGACCCACCGGTTCCTCGCGCACCTGCCCGGCTATCAGGGGTGGCAGTGGGCCGCCGTCGTCGCCGCCCACCCGGGCGCCGACCACGCCACGATCAGCGAAGTCGTTCTGATCCCGGGGCCGACGGCGTTGCTGGCGCCGGAGTGGGTGCCCTGGGACCAACGGGTACGGCCGGGAGACTTGAGCCCCGGGGACCTGCTGGCGCCCGCGGCGGACGACCCGCGATTGGTGCCCGGCCACGCCGCCAGCGGAGACCCCGAGGTCGACGAGGCCGCCGCCGAGATCGGGCTCGGCAGGCGCTGGGTGATGAGCCCCTGGGGCCGCTCCGAGGCCGCCCAGCGATGGCACACCGGGGAATACGGTCCCGAATCGCCGATGGCCCGGTCCACCAAGCGTGTGTGCCGCGACTGCGGATTCTTTTTGCCGCTGACCGGATCGCTGGGCGCGATGTTCGGGGTATGCGCTAACGAACTGTCCGCCGACGGGCACGTCGTCGACGAGCAATACGGGTGCGGCGCCCATTCGGACACCCCGGCGCCGGCGGGTACCGGCTCGCCCATGTACGAGCCCTACGACGACGGGGGGCTCGACGTGGCAGACAACCCGCCCCCCGAGGCCCCGGCGTCCGATGCCCCGGCGGATGCGCCCGAGCCCGACCCCACGGAAGCGCCCGACTAGCCGCTCTCGGCGGCGGCTTTGATCCTCGCCAGCGAGGCGTTCATGCCCTCGAGCAATTCGCGTTCGAAGTTGTCGGTGCCGCCGAAGAAAGCGTTCACCGTCAGGTTCGAAACCGCGCTCACGCCGTTCTCGGCGTGGCGGCTCTCGATCACCCGTGTGCCCTGGCCGTTGGCCTCGAGCTCGTAGCTCCAAACGGTGCCGTTGGCGTCGACCCGGAACGCCAGCCGCCGCTCGGGGACGACCTCGACCACCGTGCAGGTGGTGGGCCAGAACATCCGGTTACGCCGGTTGAGGTTCAGGGTGCGGGTCCCGGGGCGTAGCGGGCCGAGCGGCCGCATCCAGCGGCACTGCGGGCTCCACTCCGGCATCCGCCGGAAATCCGATATCAGTTCCCAGACCTTCGACGCCGGCGCGTCGATGTCGACTTGCGTCTGCAGCAGCGGGGCGGCCATTGTTCCTCCCGGGTCGGCGATTTCGGTTGCGGACTTCAGCTGTGGTCTTCGTCGTGGTCGAGGTACGTTTCCAGCCCGGTCTGCGCCCCACGGGCGCCGCGGCGGGCGGCGGCGAGCTGCAACACGAAGATGCTCGTGCCGATCACCCCGACGCCCAGGCCGCCCAGCGTCACCGGCCGCCAACTCTGCAGGGCGGGCACGAGGAACGCGACGGCCGCGGCGATCAGCCAGCCCACGAAGCCGACCACGACGACGGGCCACACCTCGAGCAGGGCCGGCGGCAGTGGCGGCGCCTCGCGGCTGGGGCCGGGTTCGACAGACATCGCGCTCAACATAACGCGGTGCCGACGGGCGGCGGCATCCGCCCGCGCGCGGGTGACGCGCCGACGTGTGTCGTTGGCCATTTCGTGTCCCGAGTTTCTCGGGTTCCGTGTAACCTCGCGCCATGCCTGACAGCGACGCCCGGCTGGCCAGCGACTTATCGCTGGCCGTCATGCGGCTGGCCCGCCAACTGCGGTTTCGTAACCCGTCCTCGCCGGTGTCGCTGTCCCAGCTGTCGGCGCTGGCGACCCTCGTCAACGAAGGCGCGATGACACCGGGCGCGCTGGCGATTCGCGAGCGGGTCCGGCCCCCGTCGATGACCCGGGTGATCGCCTCGCTGGCCGAGCTGGGTCTCGTCGACCGCGCCCCGCACCCCGTCGACGGCCGACAGGTGCTGGTCTCGGTGTCCGAGTCCGGCGCCGAGCTGGTCAGGGCGAACCGCCGCGCCCGCCAGGAATGGCTGGCCAAGCGGCTGGCGACGCTGGGCGACGAACAACGCGACACCCTGCGCGAGGCCGCCGATCTGATGCTGGCCCTCGTCGACGAAAGCCCGTGAGCGGCGCCCCAGATATTCAGGACGTTCAGGACGTCACCGACCCCGACGATCCTCGCCTCGACGATTTCCGCGACCTCAACAGTATCGATCGCCGCCCCGACCTGCCCACCGGCAAGGGGCTGGTGATCGCCGAAGGCGTGCTGGTCGTGCAACGCATGCTCGCGTCCCGCTTCACCCCGCACGCCCTGCTGGGCACCGATCGCAGGCTTTCCGAACTCAAGGACGACCTGGCCGGTGCCGCGGCGCCGTTCTACCGGGCGTCGGCCGAGGTGATGGCCAGCGTGGTCGGCTTCCACCTCAACCGCGGCGTCCTGGCGGCCGCTCGGCGGGTGCCGGAACCCAGCGTGGCGCAGGTGCTCGAGGGCGCCCGCACCGTAGCGGTGCTCGAAGGCGTCAACGACCACGAGAACCTGGGCTCGATCTTTAGGAACGCGGCGGGGCTGGGTGTGGATGCGGTGGTGTTCGGCAGCGGCTGCGCCGACCCGCTGTACCGCCGCGCCGTGCGGGTCTCGATGGGCCACGCGTTGCTGGTGCCATACGCGCGAGCAACCAACTGGCCCAAGGACCTTGCGCTGTTGAAGGACAGCGGGTTTCGGCTGCTGGCGATGACGCCGCGGCGCGACGCGCGCACGCTGGCCGAGGCGATGGCCGAGGCGGCCGACGAACGTATCGCGGTGGTGGTGGGCGCCGAGGGCCCGGGGCTGACGGCAGCCACCCTGCGGCTCGCCGATGTGCGGGTGCGCATCCCGATGTCGCGCGGCACCGACTCGCTCAACGTCGCGACGGCGGCGGCGCTGGCCTTCTACGAGAGGGCTAGGCTTTCGCAGTGACCGACGGACGCGATTCCCGGCCCTGGGCAACGGGTTTGACGGTCTCCGCGTTCGTCGCCTCGGTGATCGGGGTGGCCGTCGTCGTGCTCAGTCTCGGGCTGGTCCGGGTGCATCCGCTGCTGGCGGTCGGACTCAACATCGTCGCGGCGGGCGGCCTGGCGCCCACGCTGTGGGGCTGGCGGCGGACCCCCGTGCTGCGCTGGTTCGTGCTGGGGGCGGCCGCGGGGGTGGCCGGCGCCTGGTTGGCGTTGCTGGCGCTGACGGTGTCCGGAAGCTACTAGCGCTGGCCGCTCGAACGCACGCCGAGCAGCACATCCTCCCACGCCGGGATGACCGGCTTGCCGCGTCGGGTGTGCGCGGGCTGTTCGGCGGCCGGCGGCGGCGTCGGCGCCTGGGCAGCGTCGCCGCCCGGCGCCTGCGTCTCCGCCTCGAACTCGAGGTGCGCCACGCGTGGGAGGGGCCGCAACGGCCGCTCGAAGTCCGGGTCGATCAGCTCGCTGGCCGGGTCGTCGAGCGCGGTGACCGTTCCGCCGTGGGCGCCGGGGGTGAAGCAGAAATGGGCGATGTTGTCGGAACGCCCCGCCTTCCACGCCAGCTGCACCGTCCAGCGGTTGTCCTCGTTGCGCCAGGCGTCCCAGCTGAGCCGCTCGTGGTCCAGGCCCCGGGCGACAAGGGCGCCGCTGACGGTCTCCAGCAGGGTCAGCACCGACGGGCCGTCGGCGAGCATCGGGTGCGCGGCCGTTGCCAGCTCCGCCGCGCGGAAGCGTTCCAGCAACACCGGGTTGGCGAACCGGCGGATCCGGGCGACGTCGGAGCCCGAGGCCGCGGCCACCTGCTCGACGGACGCGCCGGCACGGATCCGCGCCTGAATTTCCTTGGGGCTCAACAGGTTGACGACTTCGATGTCGAGCTGCGGCTGCTCCGGCGGGGGCAACTCGCCGCGCACCGCGGCGCGGAGCCGCTCGTCGGCCGGCAGTCTGAACCGTTCTGCGGGATCGTCACCCTCACAGATGAGGTATCCGCCGGTGTCGTCGAGACCGACCACTTTGAGTTCCCGCATGGCTTCTCCTCGCAGGCTCCGTGCCGTTCAGCGACGGACCCGTCAGGTGCGCACTCTAGTGCAGCTAACGTCGGTAACCCGCTCTGACACGCTGGCGGATTTGCCGTGGCGTTACAGCCGCTCCACCACCCAGTCGACGCACCGGGTGAGGGCGCTGACGTCGTCGGGGTCGACCGCGGGGAACATCGCGACCCGCAGTTGGTTGCGGCCCAGCTTGCGGTACGGCTCGGTGTCGACGATGCCGTTGGCCCTCAAGGTCTTGGCGACCGCCGCGGCGTCGACGTCGTCGGCGAAGTCGATCGTGCCCACGACCTGGGACCGCAACGCCGGATCGGCGACGAACGGTGTGGTGTAGGCGCGCTCCTGAGCCCAGGAGTACAACCGCTGCGACGAGTCCTTCGTGCGCTTGACCGCCCAGTCGAGCCCGCCGTTGCCCAGTAGCCAGTCCAGCTGTTCGGCCATGAGCGCCAGGGTGCCGATCGCCGGGGTGTTATAGGTCTGGTCTTTCAGGCTGTTTTCCACCGCGATCGGTAGCGAGAGAAAGTCGGGAACCCAGCGGCCGGACGCGGCGATCGACTCGACGCGGGCCAGCGCGGCGGGGCTCATGATCGCCAGCCACAGCCCCCCGTCGCCGGCGAAATTCTTCTGGGGCGAGAAGTAATAGACGTCGGTCTGGGTGATGTCGACGGGCAGGCCGCCGGCCCCCGAGGTCGCGTCGATGAGGACCAGCGCGTCGCCCGAATCGGCGGGGCGGCGGATCGGTACCGCGACGCCGGTCGACGTCTCGTTGTGCGCCCACGCGATCGCGTCCACCGACGGGTCGGCCTGCGGCTCGGGGGCGGTGCCGGCATCCGATTTGACGATGATGGGCTCGCCGACGAACGGGTTCTTGGCGACCGCGGAGGCGAACTTGGAGCTGAACTCGCCATAGGAAAGGTGCAGCGACCGCTTGTCGATCAGCCCGAACGCTGCGGCATCCCAGAAGGCCGTCGCGCCGCCGTTGCCCAGGATGACCTCGTAGCCGTCGGGCACGGAAAACAGCTCGGCCACGCCCGACCGCACCCGGCCCACCAGGTCCTTGACCGGCGCCTGGCGGTGCGAGGTGCCGAACAGCGGTGCCGCGGTGGTCGTCAGCGCCTTCAATTGCTCGGGCCGGACCTTGGAGGGGCCGGACCCGAAGCGGCCGTCGCGGGGTTTGAGGTCGGCGGGAATCTCGAGCTGGTCAGCCATGTCGACCAGCCTAGTGAGCGGTCCGGGGGCGACGACGGCGTGGGCCGGGGCTGTGAGCCGGACCACACCGATCCTGTGACCACCGGTCAGCCCACACCCGCTCCGGCGAGTCTAGAAAATATCCGGTACCTGCGGTACTGTCTAGACATAGCACGTCCAAATGTAAACCTCGTTGGGGGAGGCTTTTCCATGGCCAGGACGCGAATGGTTCGGCGCTGGCGCCGCAACATGGAGGTGCGCGACGACGCCGAGTACGTCAACATGCTTGCCACACTGTCCGAGGGGTCGGTGCGGCGCAATTTCAATCCCTATACCGATATCGACTGGGACTCACCCGAATTCGCCGTCACGGAGAACGATCCCCGGTGGATTCTGCCGCAGACCGACCCCCTGGGCCGGCACCCCTGGTATCAGGCCCAGTCCGAGGAACGCAAGATCAAGATCGGTATGTGGCGCCAGGCCAACGTGGCCAAGGTCGGGCTGCACTTCGAGTCGATCCTGATCCGGGGCCTGATGAACTACACGTTCTGGGTGCCCAACGGGTCGCCGGAATACCGGTACTGCCTGCACGAGTCGGTCGAAGAGTGCAATCACACCATGATGTTCCAGGAGATGGTCAACCGCGTCGGCGCCGACGTCCCGGGCATGCCGCGAATGCTGCGCTGGATCTCGCCGCTGGTCCCGTTGGTCGCCGGCCCGCTGCCGGTGGCGTTCTTCATCGGGGTGCTCGCCGGCGAGGAGCCCATCGACCACACGCAGAAAAACGTGCTGCGCGAAGGCAAGTCGCTGCATCCGATCATGGAGCGGGTCATGGCGATTCACGTGGCCGAGGAGGCTCGCCACATCTCGTTCGCGCATGAGTTCTTGCGCCGGCGGTTGCCGGAGTTGACCAAGCGGCAGCGGTTCTGGACGGCGCTGTACCTGCCGGTGACGATGCGGGCGCTGTGCCAGGCGATCACGGTGCCGCCGAAATCCTTCTGGCAGGAGTTCGACATCCCGCGCGAGGTCAAAAAGGAGCTTTTCTTCCGGTCGCCCGATTCGCGAAAGTGGTTGAGCGACATGTTCGCCGACGTGCGGATGCTCGCTCACGACACCGGCATGATGGAGACGCGCTCCGCGCGGCTGATGTGGCGCATCTGCAAGATCAACGGCAAGCCGTCGCGCTACCGCAGCGAGCCGCAGCGCCAGCATCTGGCTCCGGTGCCGGCGGCATAGGGCGGCACGGGTTCTTTTATGCCGCACGTTATTACCCAGTCGTGCTGCAACGACGGGTCCTGTGTTTTCGCCTGTCCGGTGAACTGCATTCACCCGACACCGGACGAGCCGGGCTTTGCGACGTCGGAGATGCTCTACATCGATCCGGTCGCGTGCGTGGACTGCGGCGCGTGTGTGAGCGCGTGCCCGGTGGGCGCGATCGCACCCGACACCCGGCTCGAGCCGGAGCAGCTTCCGTTCGTCGAGATCAACGCCTCCTTTTATCCGGAGCGGCCCGCCGGCGTGAAGCTGCCCCCGACCTCGAAGCTGGCGCCGGTGATCCCCGCCGCCGAGGTGCGCCGCCGCCGTCGCCCGTTGACCGTGGCGATTGTCGGGTCCGGCCCGGCGGCCATGTACGCGGCCGACGAACTGTTGACCCAACATGGGGTGCGGGTCAACGTCTTCGAGAAGCTGCCCACGCCTTACGGATTGGTGCGCGCCGGGGTGGCGCCCGATCACCAGAACACCAAGAGGGTCACCCGGCTGTTCGACAGGGTTTCCCGTCATCGCCACTTCCGCTTCTACCTCAACGTCGAGATCGGCAAGCACCTCAGCCTTGCCGACCTGTTGGCCCACCATCACGCCGTCCTGTACGCGGTGGGCGCGTCCGACGATCGCCGGCTGGACATCGACGGCATGGGCCTGGCGGGCACGGGTACGGCCACCGAATTGGTCGGATGGATCAACGGGCATCCCGACTTCACCGATCTGCCAGTCGATCTCGGCCAGGAACGCGCGGTCATCATCGGCAACGGCAATGTCGCGCTCGACGTGGCCCGGGTGCTCACCGCGAACCCCGACGACCTGGCCGCCACCGACATCTCCGATCACGCCCTCGCCGCGTTCCGTCGCTCGCGGCTGCGCGAAGTGGTGATCGCCGCCCGCCGCGGCCCGGCCCATTCGGCGTTTACCCTGCCCGAATTGGTCGGACTCACCGGAGCGTCCGAGGTCGTGCTGGACGCCGATGACCACCAGCGGGTGGTAGGCGATCTGGCCGAAGTCTCCGATCCGCTGACGAAGTCCAAGCTGGAGATCTTGAGCAAACTGGGCGACGGGTCGGCGCCCGCGTCGCGCCCGCGCGTCCGGCTCGCCTACCAACTGACGCCCAGCCGCGTGCTGGGTGAGCGGCGCGCCACCGGCGTGGAGTTCTCGGTGACGGGCACCGGGGAGGTCCGCCGGCTCGACGCGGGCCTGGTGCTGACGTCGATCGGCTACCGGGGCAAGGGGATTCGTGACCTTCCGTTCGACGAGTCGGCGGCCGTCGTCCCCAATGAGGGCGGCCGCGTCGTCGACCCCGAAACGCGACGACCGGTGCCCGGCGCATACGTCGCGGGCTGGATCAAGCGCGGCCCGACGGGATTCATCGGCACCAACAAATCGTGCTCGTTCGAAACGGTCCAGGCCCTGGTGGCCGACTTCAACGCCGGCCGCTTGCCCGACCCGGTGGCCAAGCCGGAGGCACTGGCCCAGCTGGTGCACGCGCGCCAGCCCGCCGCCGTCGACTCCGAGGGGTGGCGCGCGATCGACGCCGCGGAAATCGAGTGCGGCGACCGCGGCGGACGACCACGCAACAAATTCACCGCCGTCGCCGACATGCTCGCCGTCGCGGCGACCGCGCAACCGGCGCCGCGGTCGCGACGCCGGTTGCTGGCCCGGCTGCGTGGCTAGCCGGTCCCCTGCCCCGCCATCGCCGCGGTGATCTCGTCCATGCTGACCTCGCGCACCGGTTGGCCCAGCGACCAGTGGTGGCCGAAGGGGTCGGCGACCACGCCGTAGCGGTCTCCCCAGAACTGGTCGGCGAGCTCGGCCACGACGGTGGCGCCCGCGTCCAGTGCCTGCTGGAACTTGGCGTCGACGTCGGTGACCGTCAGGTGGATGGTGACCGGGGTCCCGCCCAGCGACGTCGGCGTCATCGACTTGCCGCCGCACATTTCCGGGAAGTCGTCGTTGAGCATCACCGTGGAGCCGTTGATGCGCAGCGCGGCGTGCACCAGCTTGCCGTCGGGCCTGGGCACCCGGCCCAGCTCGACCGCCCCAAAAGCCTTGACGTAGAAGTCGATCGCCGCGGCGGCGTCGTCGACGACGAGGTGTGGCGACAGTGCGGGTTCGACGTTGATTGCCATGATGGTCTCCTTGCTGTTGGCGCCCCGGGCCGGCGTTGGCCCGGGCTCACGGGTATTGACCCCGGGCGCGACGAAAAGTCATCGCGCGGCGCCATTCAATCGCGGGCCACCGACAACGAAGGGGTGTTCGGGCTCGGTCGATCGACTCAGGCGCTGGTGAGGACCCGATCCCAACCCTCGACGGACTCGGGGCTGCGCGGGCCGGGGCCCACGTAGATGGCCGACGGGCGGACCAGCTTGCCGAGCCGCTTCTGCTCGAGGATGTGGGCGCACCAGCCGGCGGTGCGGCCACAGGTGAACATGGCCGGCATCATGTTGGCCGGCACGCGGGCGAAGTCGAGGATGACCGCGGCCCAGAACTCGACGTTGGTCTCGATGGCGCGGTCCGGACGCCGCTCACGCAGCTCGGCCAGTGCGGCCTGCTCCAGCGCCACCGCGACCTCGTGGCGCGGGGCGCCGAGCCGTTCGGCGGCGGCGCGCAGCACGCGCGCCCGCGGGTCCTCGGCGCGGTACACGCGGTGGCCGAAGCCCATCAGCTTGTCACCGCTGTCCAGGATCTTCTTGACCAGGCCGCGGGCGTCGCCGGTGCGCTCGACCTCCTCGATCATCGGCAGCACCCGGGCCGGCGCCCCGCCGTGCAGCGGGCCGCTCATCGCACCGATCGCCCCCGACAGCGACGCCGCCACGTCCGCGCCCGTCGAGGCGATCACGCGCGCGGTGAACGTCGAGGCGTTCATGCCGTGCTCGGCGGCCGACACCCAGTAGGCGTCGATGGCCTCGACGTGGCGCGGATCCGGCTCGCCTTGCCAGCGCGTCATGAAACGCGCTGTGACGGTTTGGCATTCGTCGATGACCCGCTGCGGAACGGCCGGCTGGTAGATGCCCCGCGCCGACTGTGCGACGTAGGACAGGGCCATCACCGAGGCCCGGGCCAGCTGGTCGCGGGCGGTGGTGTCGTCGGTGTCCAGCAGCGGCTTGTAGCCCCAGATGGGCGCCAGCATCGCCAGCCCCGCCTGCACGTCGACCCGCACGTCGCCGGTGTGGATCGGCAGCGGGAACGGCTCCGCGGGTGGTAGCCCGCGACCGAACTTGCCGTCGACCAGCAGCGCCCACACGTCGCCGAAGGTGACCTGCTGGGCCACCAGGTCTTCGATGTCGACGCCGCGGTAGCGCAGCGCGCCGCCGTCTTTATCCGGTTCGGCAATTTCGGTGGTGAAGGCCACCACGCCCTCCAGGCCGGGGACAAAGTTTTCGGGGACAACAGTCATAGGAAAATTCTCGCACCCCGCCTCCGGGCCGACGCTACCGGCCGGTAAGAACCGCCGGTAGCGTGGGCACATGGCAGGCGCAGGCCCGGGAATGGGCAACGAACACCTGCGGGAGATGCGCGTGGATTACGGATCGGCGGAGAAGGACGGCAGCCCCGACCTGGACGCGGACTGGTTGGCCGATGGTTGGCTGGCGTTGTTCCGGAGCTGGCTGGACGACGCCGAACGAGCCGGTGTCGCCGAGCCCAACGCCATGGTCCTGGCCACCGTCGCCGACGGTCGGCCGGTCAGCCGATCGGTGTTGTGCAAGGGCGCCGACGAGAGCGGGATCACGTTTTTCACCAACTACGACTCGGCCAAGGGCGCCGAGCTGGCGGCCACACCCTACGCGTCGGCGACCTTCCCCTGGTACCAGCTGGGGCGGCAGGTGCACATCCGCGGGCCGGTGAGCAAGGTCGACGCCCGGGTCACGCAGGACTACTGGTCCAAGCGGCCGCGCGGCTCGCAACTCGGTGCGTGGGCGTCGCACCAGTCGCGGCCGATCGCGTCGCGCGCGGCGCTGCTGGGCCAGCTCGACGAGGTCACCGCGCGCTTCGCCGACGCCGAGTCCGTCCCGGTGCCGCCCAACTGGGGTGGATACCTCATCGCGCCCGAGGTGGTCGAATTCTGGCAGGGGCGAGAGAACCGGGTGCACAACCGGATTCGGGTCGTCGGTGGGCGGGTCGAGCGTCTGCAGCCCTAGCGTCCTCGGCCGGCGGCGCCACCCACTTGCGGGGGACGGACGGGGTTGGCCGTGCCGTCAGGGCAGGAGACCGATTTGCACGGGGTAGGGTCCCTCGACCGGAAAGAAATGGGCTCCCCAGTAGTGCCACTGGTGGCAGACATTCATGTCCCAAGTCAGCGGGGGCCCAAAGTCTTGTCGGGGCATGGGTTGTCCGGGGCACCAGGTATGAGTGCCGGGCGGGTCGGCGTGGGCGACGCCCGCACCCAGCGCGAGCAACCCTCCCACGCCGCCGGGCAACGCCACCGCAATTGCCATGCCTGCGATTAGTCGTCTCATGTGCGTCTCCTCGGCGGGACACGGCCGACCAGAGCCGGGCCGGTTTGGGCGACGGGCTACGTGCCGCATTTGTCGCCGCTGCAAGTGCACACCGCGCACGTCGCTACCGATCCCAACTTCTGACCGGCGACGCGGTCGGTCGCTCCCACGGGGAAGGGAAACCGCCACCGATGACCCGGGCACCCACGATTGCCGGGCCGGTGTTGCCGGCGGCCGGCCGCGCGGCAGCGGACCCGACCCCGGGCAGGCGCCTCGTCCCGATAACGACTACCTTCAGCTATAAGCACCGAGTCAGGGCAGCCATACAAACCGGAGCGCAAAGGGGTTCTCGTGGCCGATACCGACGACACCGCCACCCTGAAGTACCCAGGGGGCGAGATCGACCTGGAGATCACCCAGGCCACCGAAGGGGCCGACGGGATTGCGCTCGGCTCCCTGTTGTCCAAGACCGGGTACACGACGTTCGACAACGGCTTCGTCAACACCGCCTCGTGCAAGAGCTCCATCACCTACATCGACGGCGACGCCGGCATTCTGCGCTACCGCGGTTACCCGATCGAGCAGCTCGCCGAGAAGTCGACCTTCATCGAGGTCAGCTACCTGCTCATCTACGGCGAGTTGCCGAACAAGCAGCAACTCGACGAATTCACCCACCGGATCCAGCGGCACACCATGCTGCACGAGGACCTGAAGCGCTTCTTCGACGGCTTCCCGCCCAACGCCCACCCGATGCCGGTGCTGTCCAGCGTGGTGAACGCCCTGAGCGCCTACTACCCGGACGCGCTGGACCCGATGGACAACGGCCAGGTCGAACTGTCGACCACCCGGCTGCTGGCGAAGCTGCCCACCATCGCCGCATACGCCTACAAGAAATCGATCGGGCAGCCCTTCCTTTACCCGGACAACTCACAGAGCCTGGTGGAGAACTTCCTGCGGATGACGTTCGGGCTGCCCGCCGAGCCGTACCAGCCCGATCCGGAAATCGTGCGGGCGCTGGACATGCTGTTCATCCTGCACGCCGACCACGAGCAGAACTGTTCGACGTCGACGGTCCGGTTGGTGGGCTCGTCGCGGGCCAACCTGTTCACCTCGATCTCCGGCGGCATCAACGCGCTGTGGGGCCCGCTGCACGGCGGCGCCAACCAGGCGGTGCTGGAGATGCTCGAGCAGATCCGCGAGAGCGACGACGACGTCGGCGAATTCGTGCGGAAGGTCAAGAACCGCGAGGCCGGCGTCAAGCTGATGGGCTTCGGGCACCGCGTCTACAAGAACTACGACCCGCGGGCACGGATCGTCAAGGAGCAGGCCGACAAGATCCTGGCCAAGCTGGGTGGCGACGACGACCTGCTCGGCATCGCCAAGGAGCTCGAGGAGGCGGCGCTGACCGATGACTACTTCATCGAACGCAAGCTCTACCCCAACGTCGACTTCTACACCGGCCTGATCTACCGGGCCCTCGGGTTCCCGACCCGGATGTTCACCGTGTTGTTCGCGCTGGGCCGGTTGCCTGGCTGGATCGCGCATTGGCGTGAGATGCACGACGAGGGCGACAGCAAGATCGGTCGCCCGCGCCAGATCTACACGGGGTACACCGAGCGCGACTACACCATCATCAACGAGCGCTGATATCTCCCGCGAGGGAATCGAGCACGGCCATCGCGGCGTTGTGGCCGCCGATGCCCGACACCGCCCCGCCGCGGCGGGCTCCCGAGCCGCACAACATGATTCGCTCGTGCGCCGTGGCGACGCCCCATCGCCGCGCCGGGGTGTCCAGCGCGTCGTCGTCGGCGGCGAAGGGCCACGACAGCCCGCCGTGGAAGATGTTGCCCGCGGTCATCCCCAGCGTGCGGTGCAGGTCCAGGGTGGTCGTCGTCTCCAGGCACGGCCGGCCGTGCGCGTCGGCCATCAGGACATCCTGAATAGGTTCGGCCAGAACGGAATTCAGCGAGGTCAGCACCGCCTCGGTGAGTCGCCGGGTCAGGGATTCGGGGTCGGCGCCGTCGAAGAGCGAGTGGGGGGTGTGCAGGCCGAACACCGTCATCGTTTGGGCGCCCGCGTCGCGCAATTCGGCCGACAGGATGGTCGGGTCGGTCAGCGAGTGGCAATAGGCCTCGCAGGGAAGCGGATCGGGAATTCGGCCGGACGCCGCGTGTGAGTAGCCCGCATCCAGTTGGCTCCATGCCTCGTTGGCGTGGAACGTTCCGGCGAATGCCTGTTCGGGCGTGACACCGGCGTCACGCAACCGGGGGAGCCGCCGCAGCACCATGTTGACCTTGAGCTGCGCGCCCTGGGCCTGCGGCGCCGGTTTTTCGCCCAGCAGGCCGGCCAGGACCGCCGGGCTGACGCCGGCCAGTACGAAGCGGCCGCGCACGACGTGCTCGTCGTCGCCGCTGCGGTACCGCACCTGGCCGTCGGGATTGACGGCGAAAACGTCTGCGGCGGTGACGATTTCGGCACCGTGGCCGGTGGCCGCCGCCGCCAGCGCACCGCTCACCGCGCCCATCCCGCCGACGGGCACGTTCCAGTCACCGGTCCCCCCGCCCAGCACGTGATACAGAAAGCAAACATTTTGCGTCAGGTCCGGGTCGTCGAGGCGGGCGAAGGGGCCGATCAGCGCGTCGGGGGCGATGACGCCCCGCACCAGGTCGCTGCCGACCGCTTCGGCGATGGCGTGGCCGATCGGCGCGTCGACCATGGCACGCCACGCGGTCGCCGCGCCGGGGTCGCCCCCGTCGATGACGTGTTGGCGGGCCTGTTCGCGGGTGCGCAGCGGCTCGAGCAGCGTGGGCCACAGCCGCTTGGTCACCGCGCCGCAGCGTCGGTAGAAGGCGGCGAAGGCGCGCTCGTCCTGGGCGGCGCCGATGGCCGCGAACGTGTCGGGGCGCCCGACGAGCAGCCCGCGGCGGCCGCCGGTGGCGGGGTCGGGAGTGTAGGAGGAAAACGGCCGGCGGGCCAACCGTACGCCGGCGCCCAGATCCTCGACGATGCGCCGCGGCAGCAGGCTGACCAAGTACGAGTAGCGCGACAGCCGCACGCCGACGCCGTCGAAGGCCTGTGCCGACACCGCGGCCCCGCCCACGTGCCCGAGCCGCTCGAGCAACCGCACCCGGAGCCCCGCCTGCGCCAGGTAGCCCGCCGCAACCAGCCCGTTGTGGCCCCCGCCGACGATGACGACATCGAGGGCGTCCGCCGTGCGCCCGCTCAGTTCAGGTAGCCCTCGACCTGGTCGGGCGGCCGCACCTCGGCCTCGCGCGGGTCACCGCCGCTTTCCCGCAGCGCCCGGCGCTGACGCAGCAGGTCCCAGCATTGGTCGAGCTCGACCTCCACTCGATGCAGGCGATCGTGCTCCTCGGAGGTGTCGACGCCGCCGTGCTGCAGGCGCTCGCGCAGCGATTTTTCCTCGGCGACCAGCCCCCGGATGTATGCCAGGGTTTCGCTGTCGGTCGGTTTGTTGCCGTTGCCCATCGCTCCAGTGTGCCCGACTTGACAGGTGTCGCTACGCCGACTCGGTAGGCTGCATATCGCCTGAACAGGCGGATGCTGGAGAGAAAGCGAGCGGAGGGCAAAGTGGGGGTGGGCGTCGTTTTGCGGCAGGAGGCCGCAAGCACCGATTCGCCGGGGGTGGCGGAGCCGGCCCGCAGGCAGGTTGGCCTCCCATGGCTGATCGCCTTGGTGGTTATTCCGTTGTTTATGGCGATAATCGGCTCCGCAGGGGTGGACGGACAGCGCTCCGCCACCGGACCCGCCGGCGCGGTGCCGACGTTGGCGCCGACCAGCAAGGCGGCGGCTCCCGAGTTGTCGTTGGCGCCGCTCTCGATTGCCCGCAGCGGCAACGACTTTACCGTCAGCGGTGAATTACCCGACGAATCCGCGAAGGCGGCCCTGTTCAACGCGCTCAATGGCGCGCTGCCGCCGGGGGTCAACGTCGTCGACGAAATCCACATCAACGCCCAGGTCGACGCACTCGATTTCGCCAAGGCCGCACCGCTTTTCAGGGACGGTTCCTCGATCCCCGACTTCAGCCTCACGGTCGGCGGAAACACGATCACCCTGGCCGGAACCGCCGCGTCGCAAGACCAGAAGGGTGCCGTCACCCAGGACGCGGTGCGCACCTGGTCCAATCTCACGGTCGTTGACAGGCTTGCTGTGAGCGCGCCGGCACCGTCGCCGTCCGCCGGGCCCTGCACCGATTTACAATCGGCGATCAACGCCGTGACGGGCGGTCCGATAACGTTCGGTAACGACGGCCTGAGCGTCACCCCGGACGGCGCGCGGATCCTGACGCAGGTGTCCGACAGGCTCAGGGCATGCCCCACCGCGCATGTGACGATCAACGGCTACACCGACAATTCCGGCACCGAGGCCGTCAACGTTCCGCTGAGCGCCCAGCGGGGCCAACGGGTCGCCGATTTTCTTGTTTCCCACGGCGTCGCGGCTTCTCAGTTGGTGGTCAAGGGTCTCGGTTCGGTCAACCCCGTGGCCCCCAACGACACGCCCGACGGGCGCGCCAAGAACCGCCGCGTCGAAATCGTTGTGAGTTAAGGAGATCCGGTATGGATTTCGTCATCCAGTGGTTGTGGTACGTGCTCGCGTTCGTGGCGGGCTCAGCCGTTGCCCGGGTGATCGCCAACATCTTGAACAAACGGGTCAGTGTGGAGGAGTTCCCCGCCGTTTCGGCCCGGCCTGATATTGGCGGCGGGCGATGATCCACGTGCACTGGTGGCTCTTCGTCCTGTCTTTTGCGGCGGGGCTTGGGCTGACGCTTGCCCTGACGCTGCGGCGGGTCAAACGCCGAGTGCCGGTGGAGGCGCGGGCGAATGGGTCCGCCGCCGATGCGATTAAGAGGCGCGAGCCGCCGCCGACGAAGACTCCGCCCCCGTACGAGTTCTCCGCGGCCGACGAGCCGGCTGGAGACGAGGCCCCGACGAACGTCGTCCCCGTCGAGCAGGAGTCACCGACGACGGCGATTCCGGTCGAGGAGCCGACGACGGCGATACCGGTCGAGGAGGAGTTCGAGGCGGCGGAGGCGCCGGTCGAGGAGGCCTCGGCGGAGGCCCGCTTCGAGCTGGACCTGTTGGCCACGATTCCCGTCGAACACGAGCACCCCACGACCGTGATGCCCGTCGAGCAGGGGTTCGAGGCGGCGGAGGCGCCTGCCGAGGAGGAGGCCTCGGCGGAGGTCCGCGTCGAGGAGGAGCCGTCGGCGACGGAAACCCCTGCCGAGCAGGCGGAGATCCCCGACGAGCACGAGTTCGAGGCGGCGGAGGCGCCTGCCGGGGAGGAGGCCCCGGCGGGGGTCCGCGTCGAGGAGGAGCCGTCGGCGACGGAAACCCATGCCGGGCAGGCGGAGATCCCCGTCGAGCACGAGTTCGAGACGGCGGAAATTCCCGTCGAGCACGAGCCGCCCACGATGGAGATCCCCATCGATCACGAGCCGCCGACGACCGTGATCCCCGTCGAGCACGATTTCGACACGGCCAGGATCCCGGTCACGGAAGAGGAGGCGACCGGCCCCGTCGCGAAACAGGCTCCGCGGAAAAGGTTTTCGTTCATCCGGCGGTTCCTGTCGAAGAGGACGCCCGCCGACCAAGAGCCGCCGGCGGCCAAGCGCCCGGCGCCGAAGAAGGCGCCGCCGAAGGGGGCTCGCCGGCCCGCCGCACCCGCAAGGAAGGTGCCGGGTGCGAGGAAGGTGCCGCCGAAGAGACTTCCGCCGGGCAAGAAGCTGCCGCCGCGAAAGGCGCCGCCGGCCAAGGGTCGTCCCGTGAAGCGGGCGCCGGGCGCCAAGCAGCCGCCGATGAAGAGGGCGCCGCGCGCCAAGGAGTCGCCCACCCAGCGGATGCCCGTGTTGCCGTACGAACCCTACGGCCCGGGTTCCGCGCGCGCCACCCCCGACGGCGGCGGACCGGCGGGATGGTTTGTGAAGGGCCGTTCGGACACGCGGCTCTACTACACCCCCGACGATCCGACCTACGATCCGACCGTCGCCCAGGTCTGGTTCAAGGATGAGGAATCCGCGCTGCGGGCGTGTTTCACGCCGTGGCGCAAGAGTTCGCGGAGGTAACACCCGGCTCAGGCCCGCGCGCCAAGCCGGGGCCGCGAGCTTTAGGTAGGCGCCGGGAGGCGCAGCAGCAGCCGCGCTCCGCCCAGTGGGCTGTCCTCGAGCGAGGCCGTTCCGCCGTGCAGCTGGGCCTGCTGGGCCACCAGCGCCAGGCCCAGGCCCGAACCCGATTGCGAGGCCGTCGACCCGCGGGAGAACCGCTCGAACACCAACTCGCGCTCGCCCTCCGGAATCCCGCTGCCGTTGTCGTCGACGGCGATCTCTACCCCGGCCCGCGAGCTGACCGCCGAGAGCTGAACCTTGGTGGCGCCGCCGTGTTTGACGGCGTTGGCGATCGCGTTGTCGACGGCAAGGCGCAGCCCGGCCGGCAGCCCGACGATGATGCAGGTCGGCGACGGGGTCAACGAGACGTCGAGGTCGGGATAGACGCGCATGGCGTCGTGGGCGGCGCGGTCGAGCAGTTCGGTGATGTCGACCGGCACGTGGTCGTCGGACGTGGACAATTCGCCCTGGGCCAACCGCTCCAGGGCGCTCAGGGTGGCCTCGATCCGCGACTGGGTGCGTATCACGTCGTTGAGCACTTCCTTGCGCTGGTCGTCGGACATGTCCAGCGTGGACAGCACCTCGAGGTTGGTCCGCATCGCGGTCAGCGGACTGCGCAGCTCGTGGGCCGTCACCGCCGAGAAGTCGCGGGCCGAGGCGAGGGCGTCCTTGGTGCGGTTCTGCTCGTTCCAGATGCGCTGCAGCATGCCGCGCATCGCCTCGGCGATTTCGACTGCCTCGGTGGCGCCGTGCACTTCGACCCGCGGTGCCTCGTCCCCGGCGTCGATCGATCGCGTCTGCTGGGCGAGCTGTTTGAACGGGCGCACCGCGAATGCGGCCAGCAGCCAGGCGAATACGGCTGCCGCGCCGATGGCGAAGCCGCAGATCAGCAGCACCCTGCGATGCAGGTTGTTGGTCTCGGCGATGGTGGCGTCATACGTCGCGCCCACGGCGAGCGAGGTCGTCTCGGGTCCGGGAATCTCCACGGTGCGCACCCGATAGCGCACGCCTTTGACGTAGGTGTCGGCGTAGTCGACGTCCAGCTTGGGCAGCGTGACGTCGGAATTGGACTTGACCTGGTCGCCGCGGCGGACGGTCATGATGGCGTCGCGGTTGTTGGGCGAACGCGGGATCTCGTCCAGGCCGCGCGGCAGAAATGGGATCGCGAAACCCGCGGCCTCGTCCAGGCGGCGGTCCAGCCGTTCCTTGCGGTCATTGGTGATGCCTACCCAGACGACGGTGCCCACAATGAGCACCGGGATCGCGGCGCCAATGGCCGTCGCGACCACCACCCGGGTTCGCAGCGAAGGCGTGCGGGCAAAGATCCGCGACAGAAGATTCATGGCGATCTGGTCACTGCATGCGCAGCACAAACCCTACGCCGCGCACGGTGTGCAGCAGCCTTGGGCCGCCGTTGGCCTCCAGCTTGCGGCGCAGATACCCGATGAACACGTCGACGACGTTGGTGTCGGCGGCGAAGTCATAGCCCCACACCAGTTCCAGCAGCTGCGCGCGGGACAGCACCGCGGTCTTGTGCTCGGCCAGCACCGCCAGCAGGTCGAACTCCCTCTTGGTCAGGTCGACGTCGACGCCGTTGACCCGGGCGCGCCGGCCGGGGATGTCGACCTCCAACGGACCCACCGTGATGGTCTCCGAGGAAGACGTCGCCGTCGAGCCGCGGCGGCGCAGCAGCGCCTTCACCCTGGCGACCAGCTCGGCCAGCACGAACGGCTTGACCAGGTAATCGTCGGCGCCGGCCTCCAGCCCGGCCACCCGGTCGTCGACCGAGCTGCGCGCCGACAGCACACAGACCGGCACGTCGTTGTCCATGGCCCGCAGCGCCGTGACGACGCTGACGCCATCGAGAACGGGCATGTTGATGTCGAGCACGATGGCGTCCGGGCGCGTCTCGGTGGCGCTGCGCAAGGCCTCGGCCCCGTCGACCGCCGTCGACACCTCGAATCCGGAGAGGCGCAATCCACGTTCCAGCGACGCGAGCACGTCGGAGTCGTCGTCGACGACCAAAACCCGGGGCGAGGTGGGACCAGTGTCCATGCCGCCCATTTTGCCGGATTGTCGACGTTGGCTGCGGGAGGCCGACGGCGGCTCGCCGCGGGATTGTCGAGTGCTCCGGATCCCGGCTGCTCAGGCCGCGCCGACGGGGGCGGGAACCGGGGCCGCGGTGTCGTCGACGCGGCGCAGCACGGACCTGAACCCGAGCCAGATGATCAGCGATCCCAGCGACAGCGCGCCCAGCGCCGCGAACGCAGCGGGGAATCCGAAGTGCTGGGCGACAACGCCGCCCAGCACGGGACTGAGTGCCCCGCCGAGCCCTTGTGCGGCCATGATGGCGCCCTGGCCGACGTTGACGTGGCCGGTGCCGTCGAGGATGCGGGCCACCAGGCCCGGGACCGCCACCGACAGCATGCCCGTGCCGATCCCGTCGAGCACCTGCACCGGGATCACGCCCCAGGTGGTGACGATGCAGGCGGCTAGCACTGCGCGTACCGGGAGGGCGGTGAACGCGATCAGGATCACCAGCCAATAGCCGCGTGCCTGGGCCAGCCGCATCGCGGCCAGCGAGGTGACGATCATCACCGCCTGCGCGACGACCACGGTGCTGGCCACCGTGATAAACGGATCGGCGTGGGTGGCCACCACCGCCAGCCCGTAGAGCGGCAGCATCGCCGCGTTTCCCAGGTAAAACAGCACCAGGGCAGCGGCCAGCGCCAGCAGCGGCCGAGACTCGAGCAGCACGCGCATCTTTTTGACCGGAGCCTGGTCCGCGGCCCGGGCCTCGCCGCGCGCGACATGGTGGTCGATGCGACCGGCCGGGATGGCCAGCACTGACATGATGGTCACCACCGCGAACCCGGCGGCCAGCCAGAACACGCCGGCGTATCCGAACAGCCGGCCAAGCAGGCCGGAGGCGGCGGCGCCGACCATGTTGCCGGCGTGGTTGTATGCCTGGTTCCGGCCGTTTTGGCTCGTGAAGCCGGCCTGGCCCACCAGGCCTAGCGTGATGCCGATCACGGCGGGGGCGATCATCGCCCCGGAAATGCACATGACGGCCTGCGCGGCGGCGATAACCCAGAAATGCCGAGACGTCAGGATCACCGCCGAAGCCGCGACGGCGGCCAGGCCTACCACGATGACACAGGCTCGCTTGCGTGTTGTGGCATCGACCAGCGCCCCCGCCGGTGCCACCGCGAGCATGCCGACGATCGCGCCCAGCGTGATCACCGCGCCGATGGCGCCGGTGGTCCAGCCGCGGGCGGACAGCAAGACACCCAGAAAGGGGCCCATGCCGGCCTCCATGTCGGCCATGAAGAAATTCACCGCCTGCAGTGCGGCCCGATCGCGAGCACGTGCCTGAGGCGTCGGCGCATCCCGGTTCGGCATGCCCTGATTTTCACGGAGCACCGACGGCTCGGTGCAAGTCTTCGGCGGCAGCGTCGGGGGGACCCGCCTCACTTGGCGAACGGCCGCCGCATGAGCATAATTAGCACTCGTAGGCTGAGATTGCTAACGCGTGTGATGAGTAGTTGAAGGAGGGAAACGTCAATGCGCGGCGCCGATTTCGCCCTGCCGATCGACATCTCCGATTCCGGTCGTCCCATCCGGATCGTGCTCGTCGCACCGCCCTATTTCGATATCCCGCCGACCGGATACGGCGGAGTGGAGGCCGTCGTCGCCGACCTCGCCGACACGCTCGTCGCCCGGGGACACCGGGTCACACTGCTCGGTGCCGGCGCAGACGGCACGGCCGCCCAGTTCGTCCCGCTGTGGGAGCGCATCATGCCCGACCGGCTGGGACAGCCCTACCCGGAAGTCATGCACGCGTTGAAGGTACGCAGCGCAATCGCCCGGATCGCCGCAATCGACGGCGTCGATATCGTGCACGACCACACCTTCGCCGGCCCGATGAATGCGCCGGCCTACCATGCGCTGGGAGTGCCCACGGTAGTCACCGTGCACGGCCCCATCGACGACGACCTCTACCCCTACTACCGGGAACTCAGCACCGACGTGGGCCTGGTGGCCATCAGCGACCGTCAGCGGGAACTGGCCCCCGACTTCAATTGGATCGGCCGGGTGCACAACGCCCTGCGGGTCGAGGAGTGGCCGTTCCAAGCCGAAAAGGACGACTACGGGCTGTTTCTGGGACGGTTCGCCCCGTACAAGGGCGCCCACCTGGCGCTAGAGGCGGCCCACGAAGCCGGCCTTCCGCTGGTGCTCGCGGGTAAATGCAGCGAGCCCGACGAGAGGGAGTACTTCGAGGACTGCGTCCGGCCGTTGCTGACCGACAACGACCACGTGTTCGGTGAGGCCGATGCGGTCAGCAAGCGGAAGCTGTTGGCGCGGGCGCGTTGCCTGCTGTTCCCGATCCTGTGGGAAGAGCCGTTCGGCATCGTCATGATCGAGGCGATGGTCTGCGGTACGCCCGTCGTCGCGTTGCGCGGTGGTGCCGTACCTGAAGTGGTGCTCGACGGCGTGACGGGCGTGGTCTGTGACCGCCCCGAGGAACTGCCCGCCGCGATCGACCGGGCCCAATCCCTTGATCCGCAGGCCTGCCGACGGCACGTCGCCGCCAATTTCGGTGTCGCTCAGTTCGGCGCGGCGTACGAGCAGATCTACCGCGACGTCCTGCATCAGGCGTCCGGCGCTCGTCGCATGAGGTCTGCAAGCCTCGTCGAATCCCGTCGGCGCGGCAACGCCGTCCACGACTTCAGGAAGGCCACCGCGTGACCGTGCCAACGGCACTCAACAGCGGCGCTCCCGTCTCGATCGGCCTGGGCAGCGAGACGGTGACCCTTATCGAGGGTGGGACGTTCTGTTTGTCCGACCGGCACGGAGACGTGTCCGTCGGTACCTCCCACGGATTGTTCTTCCGCGATGCGCGGGTGCTGTCTCGGTGGGAACTGAGGGTGGACGGCCATGTCGCCGAGTCCTTGACCGTCGAGTCGACCGAGGGGTTCGCGGCCCAGTTCATCCTGCGCAGGGCCCCGGCCCCGGGCCGCGCGGACAGCACGCTGCTGGTGGTCCGGGAGCGTCTGGTCGGCGACGGCCTACGGGAAACGATTCAGCTGCACAACCTGGACAAAGAGAGCACCGTGGTGTTTCTCGAACTGCACGTCGACGCCGACTTCGCCGACCTGTTCGCGGTCAAGGAGGGACGCGCGCCGGCGGCGGGCGCGGAGAAGACGGTGGTTGGGGGGGAGCTGGTGCTGCGCGGGCGGGCCGACAACGTGCGCGGCCTGACGGTGGCGGCAACCGGTGATCCGGTGGTGCTGCCCGGGTCGCTGGGTTGGCGGGTGGTGGTGCCGGCCGGAGGGCAGTGGCAAACCGAGGTCATGGTCCAGCCGACCTGGGCCAACCGCAAGATCCGAAGCCGCTTCCCGCGTGGCGAGAATGTGCAGTCCAGCGCGCCGGCCCGCAAGATCGAGACGTGGCGCTACACCTCGACCACGGTCGAGACCGACCACGCCGTTTTGGCCCGGGTACTGCGCCAGACCGAAAGCGACCTGGGAGCCCTGCTCATCCAGGACGAGGACGGTCGTAGCCGGCCGTACGTCGCGGCCGGTGCGCCCTGGTTCATGACCCTGTTCGGCCGGGACAGCTTGCTCACCGCCTGGATGGCGCTTCCGCTGGACGTGGGGCTCTCCGTCGGCACCCTGCAGCGGCTTGCGGCTTCGCAGGGGCGACGCGTCGACGCGTTCACCGAAGAAGAGCCTGGCCGCATCATGCATGAAATAAGGCGGGGGCCGGCCAGCGCCGACGTGTTGGGCGGCAGCGTCTACTACGGCACGGCCGACGCCACCCCGCTGTTCGTGATGCTGCTTGCCGAATCCTGGCGGTGGGGCGCCGACGAAGCGGTTGTTCGATCGTTGCTGTCCGCGGCCGACGCCGCGCTGACCTGGGCTGAGCAGTACGGCGACCGCGACGGCGACATCTTCATCGAATACCAGCGCGCCACCGACCGGGGCCTGATCAACCAGGGCTGGAAGGACAGCTTCAACGGCATCAACGACGCCGCCGGTCACGTCGCCGAACCGCCGATCGCGCTGTGCGAAGTGCAGGGCTATTTGTATGCGGCGCTGTTGTCACGGGCCGAACTCGCCGACGCGCTGGGCGATGCCGCCCACGCGGCGCGGCTGCGCGAGCGTGCGCGCCGGTTGCAAACCCGGTTCGCCGAGGCGTTCTGGCTGCCGGAAAAACGTTGCTACGCGGTGGCGCTGGACGGACACAAGCGACCGGTGGACGCGTTGACCAGCAATGTCGGCCACTGCCTATGGACCGGCATCGCGACTGACGAGCATGCCGCGGCCCTGGTGGAGCGGCTGTCCGGCGCCGAGATGGACTCCGGATTCGGATTGCGCACACTGGCCACCACCATGGGTGCCTATAACCCCATGAGCTACCACAACGGCTCGGTGTGGCCGCATGACACCGCGATCGCGGTGGCCGGCTTGCTGCGCTATCGTCATGTGCCCGGCGCAGTGGCACTGGCCGAACGGTTGACGGCCGGCCTGCTTGATGCGGCAACGGCATTCGGTGGGCGCCTCCCCGAGCTGTTCTGCGGGTTCCCCCGTTCACGGTTCGCGTCGCCGGTGCCCTACCCCACTTCGTGCTCACCGCAGGCATGGGCCAGCGCCGCACCCCTGCTGCTGCTGCGGTCATTCTTGGCCCTCGACCCGCACGTACCGAATCGCACACTGTCGGTGTCGCCGCAGTTGCCCGCGGAGTGGGGCAGGGTGGTGCTGACCAATCTGCGGCTGGGCGATGCGACCGTCCAGATCGATGCAGAGGGCGAGAAGGCTGACATTCATGGCGTGGGCGATGACTGGCAGCTGGTGACGCCGTCGGGCTAACGCCGTGTTCAGGTGTCGCCGGGCAATCCGACGTGGCGGTAGCGCCGCAAGCGCGCGGTGAGACGGCCGGCGGCAGGCACCTCGCGCAGCGCGTGCAACTCGGCGGCGATGGCGCCCGCCAGGCGACGGGAGAACTCGACCGGCTCGTCGGCGGCGTCGGGATGCTCGGGCACGACGGCGTCGACGATCCCCGATGCCAGCAGGTCGGCCGACCGAATGCCTTGGGTACCGGCGAGTTCGGCGGCGTGGGCGGTGTCGCGGAAGACGATGGCGCTGGCGCCCTCCGGCGGGAGCGGCGCCAGCCAGCCGTGCAGCGCGGCCAGCACCCGGTCGGCGGGAACCATCGCGAGCGCCGGCCCGCCGCTGCCCTGGCCCAGCAGAACCGACACCGTCGGGGTCTCCAGCGTGACGAGTTCGGCCAGGCACTGCGCGATCTGGCCGGCCAGCCCGCCCTGTTCGGCCTCGGCCGACAGCGCAGGTCCGGCGGCGTCGATGAGCAGCACCAGGGGCAGGCGCAGCTCGGCGGCCAGCGCCATGCCGCGCCGGGCCTCGCGCAGCGCCGCGGGCCCCACGAGCCCTCCCGCGACTCGCTGCTGGCCGAGAACCACGGCGGGTTGACCGGTCAAGCGGGCCAGCGCCAGCAGTGTGGTCGCCGAGTCACCGCCGCCCGCGCCGGACAACAGCACGCAGTCGGTGGCGCCGTGCCGCAGCAGATGGCCCACGCCAGGGCGGTCCGGGCGCCGTGATGCCACGACCGAGTCCCATGCCGGCACGTCGGGTGCCGGTTCGGGTGGCGGCGAGTGCGGCAGCGGGTCGGGTGGGTCGGCGATAACCCGCAGCGCGCGATCCAGCGTCTTGCGCAGCGCGTCGAGCGCGACGACTGCGTCGATGACCGCGTGTCGCTGCAGGTTCTCCGCGGTTTGGATGCCCTCCGGGAAGCGTTCGCCGTAGAGCAGCTCGTATACGCGGGGCCCGAGAAAACCGATCAGCGCGCCCGGCTGGGCGAGGGTGATGTGGCCCAGCGAACCCCACGAGGCGAACACCCCGCCGGTGGTCGGGTGACGCAGGTAGACCAGGTAGGGCAGGTGGGCCCGTTTGTGCAGCCTGACGGCCGCGGCGATCTTCACCATCTGCAGGAAGGCGACCGTGCCCTCCTGCATGCGGGTGCCGCCCGAGCAGGGGGAGGCCAGTAGCGGCAGCCGCTCGGCGGTCGCGCGTTCCACGGCGGCGGTGATCCGTTCGGCCGCGGCGACCCCGATCGAGCCGCCCAGGAAGTCGAACTCGCACACCACCACCGCCACCCGGCGCCCGAAGATGAACCCCTCACCGGTCAGCACCGATTCGTCCCGGCCGGTGGCAGCCCGGGCGTCGGCCAGTTCGCGGGCGTAGGACTCGCTCACCGGCACCGCGGGCGGGGCGCCGTCCCAGCTGACGAAGGAGCCCTCGTCCAGCACCGCGTCCCGCAGCTGATCCGTCGTGATACGGCTCACCATTAGAGGTTATTAAAGGCTATATAGGCTGGCCCTCATGATCGGTATCACCCGGGCCGAAGCCGTTATGACGATTGAGCTGCAGCGCCCCGAACGACGCAACGCCCTCAATTCCGAGCTTGTTGACGAGCTACGCGAGGCCGTGCAGAAAGCCTCCGCAGAGAACGTCCGAGCCATCGTGCTGACCGGCCAGGGCACCGTGTTCTGCGCCGGTGCGGACCTGTCCGGAGACGCTTTCGCCGCCGACTATCCGGACCGGCTCATCGAACTGCACAAGGTGATGGATGCCGCGCCGGTCCCGGTGGTCGGCTTTATCAACGGCCCCGCCATCGGCGCCGGCCTGCAACTGGCCATGCAGTGCGATCTGCGGGTCGTCGCACCGGAAGCGTTCTTCCAGTTTCCGACATCGAAGTACGGTCTGGCCCTTGATAACTGGAGTATTCGCCGGCTCTCATCACTGGTCGGCCACGGACGCGCCCGAGCCATGCTGCTGGCCGCGGAGAAGCTGACGGCGGAGACGGCGCTGCAAACCGGAATGGCTAACCGGATCGGCACGCTGGCCGACGCCCAGGCCTGGGCCGCCGAGATCGCCGCCCTGGCCCCGCTGGCGATACAGCACGCCAAGCGGGTGCTCAACGACGACGGCTCCATCGAGGAGGCCTGGCCCGAGCACAAGGAGCTCTTCGACAAAGCCTGGGCCAGCCAGGACGTCATCGAGGCGCAGATCGCGCGCGTGGAAAAGCGGCCCCCGAAGTTCCAGGGGGCCTGAGGGTCATGCCGCGGGGGGCGCTGCGACTGGCCACCGGCACGGCATCGCTGGCCGCCGGGGGGTGGTTGGTGCGCGCGCTGCACGGCACGCCGGCCGCCCTCGGTGCGACCTCCGCTTCGATCCGGGCCGTGACGGAAGCGTCGCCCCACTACTCCTACGGCGCGTTCGCCAACCTGGACCCGGCCTCGATCTACAAGATGACTCGCGAGCAACTGCAGATCATCCTGTTCGAGTTGGTGGGCGGGCGTGGCGGCAGCCGGCCGAAAGCGCCGATCCCGCTGGCGGCGCCGGAGATCTTCGACGGCGAGCCCGCCGGGCTCGCCGTGAGCTGGTTCGGTCACTCGACGGCGCTGCTGGAGATCGACGGCTATCGGGTGCTCACCGATCCGGTATGGAGCGACCGATGCTCGCCGTCGGACGTCGTCGGACCGCGGCGCCTGCACCCGCCGCCGGTGCAATTGGAGGGGCTGCCCGCCGTCGACGCGGTGGTCATCAGCCACGACCACTACGACCACCTCGATATCGACACCGTCATGGCGCTCGCTCACACCCAGCGGGCCCCGTTCTACGTGCCGCTCGGCGTCGGCGCCCACCTGCGCGCGTGGGGAATTCCCGAGAGTCGCATCGTCGAGCTCGACTGGCATCAGGCGGCCAAGCTGGACGAGCTGACCGTGACTTGCATGCCGGCACGGCACTTTTCGGGTCGCTTCTTCGACCGCAACAACACGCTGTGGGCGTCCTGGGTCTTCCGCGGTCCCAGCCACCGCGCGTATTTCGGCGGCGACACCGGCTACACCAAGAGCTTCAGCCACATCGGGGCCGATCACGGCCCCTTCGACCTGACCCTGCTGCCCATCGGGGCCTACAACACGGCGTGGCCGGACATCCACATGAACCCGGAGGAGGCGGTGCGCGCCCATCTTGACGTCACCGACTCGGGATCGGGGCTGCTGGTACCCATCCACTGGGGGACCTTCCGGCTGGCCCCCCACCCGTGGGCCGAGCCCGTCGAGCGCCTGCTGGCCGCGGCGGCCCCGTCCCGGGTGGAGGTGGCGGTGCCGGCGCCCGGACAACGTATCGATCCCGCCGCCCCCCGGAGGTTCAACCCGTGGTGGCGGCTCTGATTCCCGTGGTCCGGTGGGCCGCCAAGCTACAGTTCCGCCATGACGAAACGCGCGGTGGCGGCGATGATGGCGGCCTTGCTGGCGTTGACGGGATGTAGGGCTGCGCAACCCGTATCCGAACCGGCGCCCGGTGCACCGCCCAACGAGGTCTCGGGCCTGACCATTCCGCCCGAACGCGTCGACGACGCCGTGGGAAAGCTCGACGGCCTCATCGGCGACCTGATGAAACGTACCGGCATTCCCGGGATGGCAGTGGCCGTCGTCCATGGCGGAAAGGCGGTGTACGCCAAAGGTTTCGGCGTCAAGGATGCGACCAAGGGTGACACACCGGACAACAAGGTCGGCGCCGACACCGTCTTCCAGTTGGCGTCGGTGTCCAAATCCGTCGGCGCGACGGTGGTCGCGCACGAGGTCGCCGACCAGCACGTCGGCTGGGACGCGCCCGTGGTATCCAAGCTGCCGTGGTTCGCGCTGGGTGACCCATACGTGACCGGCCACCTGACCGTCGCGGACCTGTATTCGCATCGTTCGGGGCTGCCCGACCACGCCGGTGACAAGCTGGAGGACCTGGGCTACGACCGCCGGCAGGTGCTCGAACGACTGAAGTACCTGCCGCTCAACGCGTTTCGCGACAGCTACGCCTACACGAACTTCGGGGTGACCGCCGCTGCCGAGGCGGTGGCGGCCGCGGCGGGCAAGCCCTGGGACCAACTGTCCGACGAGGCGCTTTACCGGCCGCTGGGGATGGCCGCCACGAGCTCGCGCTTCGCCGACTTCATCGCCAGTGCCGACCACGCCGTCAACCACGTCAAGGTCGGCGACAAATGGGAGCCGCGCTTCCAGCGCAATCCCGACCCCCAGTCACCGGCGGGCGGGGTGAGTTCGTCGGTCAACGACATGACGCGCTGGCTGAACATGCTGTTGGGCAACGGAACCTACAACGGTCAACGGGTCGCGTCGCCGGAAGCGCTGCTGCCCGCCACCACCGCCCAGGTGGTTTCGGTCCCCGCCACGACGCCCAAGGCGCGATCCGGCTTCTACGGCCACGGCTTCAACGTGTCGGTGACCTCATCGGGGCGCACCCAGTACAGCCATTCGGGCGCCTTTTCCCTGGGGGCCGCGACGAACTTCGTGGTGATGCCCTCCGAAAACGTCGGCATCATCGCGCTTACCAACGCCGCGCCCATCGGCGTGCCGGAGACGCTGGCCGCGGAATTCATGGATCTGGTGCAGTACGGCGAGATTCGCGAAAACTGGGCCGACCTGTACCAGCAGGCGATCGGCTGGATGAACAACCCGCTGGGATCGCTGGTCGGCAAGGCACCCCCCGCGAACCCCGCGCCGGCCCGGCCGCTGGGCGACTACGCCGGCGTCTACGCCAGCGACTACTGGGGCCCGGCCGTCGTGACGGAACGCGACGGCGCGCTGCAGCTGTCGCTGGGGCCGAAGAACCAGACGTTCGGGTTGACGCACTGGGACGGCGACACCTTCACCTTCACGCTCACGGACGAAAACGCTCCGCCCGGAACCATTTCCAAGGCCGTATTCTCCGGTTCGCCGGCGCATGCGCTCAACCTCGAGTACTTCGACTCGGACAAGCTGGGGACCTTCACCCGATGACCGCGGGCCTGAGCGATGCCGAGGTGGCCCAGCGGGTCGCCGCGGGCCAGAGCAACGCCGTTCCGCCACGGGCCACCCGCAGCATCACGGCGATCGTTCGCGCCAACGTCTTCACCCGGATCAACGCGATCCTGGGCGTCTTGTTACTGATCGTGCTGGCGACCGGCTCGGCGATCAACGGCCTGTTCGGCCTGCTGATCATCGCCAACAGCGTCATCGGCATGGTTCAGGAGATCAGGGCCAAGCAGACGCTGGACAGGCTGGCGATCATCGGGCAGGCGAAGCCGTTGGTGCGCAGGCGATCCGGGACCCGGACGCTGGCACCGGGCGAGGTCGTGCTCGACGACATCATCGAGCTCGGGCCCGGCGACCAGGTCGTCGTCGACGGCGAGGTCGTCGAGGAGGACAACCTCGAGGTCGACGAGTCGCTGCTGACCGGCGAGGCCGACCCGATCACCAAGGCCCCCGGCGACGCGGTGATGTCGGGCAGCTTCGTGGTCACCGGCACCGGCGCGTACCGCGCCACCAAGGTAGGCCCCGAGGCCTACGCCGCCAAGCTCGCCGAGGAGGCGAGCAAGTTCACGCTGGTGAAATCGGAACTGCGCAACGGGATCAACCGGATTTTGCAGTTCGTCAGCTACCTGTTGGTGCCGGCGGGCCTGCTGACGATCTACTCGCAGTTCTTCACCACGCACGCGGGGTGGCGGGAGTCGGTGCTGCGCACGGTCGGCGCGCTGGTGCCCATGGTGCCCGAAGGCCTGGTCCTGCTGACCTCGGTGGCGTTCGCGGTCGGGGTCGTCCGGCTCGGCCAACGGCAATGCCTGGTGCAGGAACTGCCCGCCATCGAGGGATTGGCGCGGGTGGACGTGGTGTGCGCCGACAAGACCGGCACCCTGACCGAAAGCGGGATGCGGGTGTCCGGCATCGAAGAAATGACCGCGCAGCGCGAGGCCGTCGCCGACGCGCTGGCGGCACTGGCCGCGGCCGACGCACGGCCCAATGCGAGCATGCGGGCGATCGCCGAGACCTTCGACCGGCCGCCCGGCTGGATCCCCACCGCCACCGCACCTTTCAAATCCGCCACCAAGTGGAGCGGCGTGTCGTTTCGCGATCACGGCGACTGGGTGATCGGCGCGCCCGACGTGCTGCTGGACCCGGCGTCGGAGGCCGCCGAGCGGGCGGAGCGCATCGGGGGCCAGGGCTTGCGGGTGCTGCTGTTGGGCCGCGCCGAGACCGCGGTCGACCACCCCGACGCACCGGGGCGGGTGACCCCGGTTGCGCTGGTATTGCTGGAGCAGAAGGTGCGGCCCGACGCCCGCGCGACGCTGGACTACTTTGCGGCCCAGGATGTTTCGGTGAAGGTGATCTCCGGCGACAACGCGGTGTCGGTCGGCGCCGTCGCCGGAAAGCTGGGCCTGCACGGCGACGCCATGGACGCACGACGACTACCGGCGGACCCGGCGGAACTCGCCGACGCGCTGGAACGCGCCACGACCTTCGGCCGGGTGCGGCCGGACCAGAAGCGGGCCATCGTGCGGGCCCTGCAATCGCGCGGTCACAGCGTGGCGATGACCGGCGACGGCGTGAACGACGTGCTGGCGCTCAAGGACGCCGACATCGGCGTCGCGATGGGCGCCGGCAGCCCGGCATCACGCGCGGTGGCGCAGATCGTATTGCTGGACAACAGGTTTGCCACGCTGCCATACGTCGTCGGCGAAGGAAGGAGGGTGATCGGCAACATCGAACGCGTCGCCACCCTGTTCCTGACCAAGACCGTGTACTCGGTGCTGCTGGCGCTGTTCGTGGGCATGGAGTGCCTGTTCTCGAAGCCGATGGGGGTTGACCCCCTGCTGTATCCGTTCCAGCCGATCCACGTCACCATCGCGGCGTGGTTCACCATCGGGATCCCGTCGTTCATTCTGTCGCTGGCCCCCAACAACGAGCGCGCCTATCCGGGATTCGTGCGCCGGGTGTTGACGTCGGCGCTGCCGTCCGGGCTGGTGGTCGGCGCCGCGACGTTTGTCTCCTACCTGATCGCCTACCACGGCCGCCACGCCACGTTCACCGAACAGGACCAGGCGTCGACCGCGGCGCTGATCACGTTGTTGGTCACCGCGGTATGGGTGCTCGCGGTGGCGGCGCGCCCCTACCAGTGGTGGCGGGTGGCCCTGGTCGCCGCCTCCGGCCTGGCGTACGTGGTGATCTTCAGCATCCCGTTGGCGCAGCAGAAGTTCCTGCTCGACCCGTCGAATCTGGTGGTCACCGCGGGCGCGCTGGGCATCGGCGTGGTGGGCGCCGCCGCGATCGAGGCGACGTGGTGGATCCGGGCCAGGATGCTGGGCGTTCGGCCGCGACTGTGGCGCGAGGCCGCGCCGGGCGCCAAGTAGGATTTCGGGGAATCCTCGGGGAAGGACAGCAACATGGGATTCCTGGACAAAGCGAAGGGCCTGTTGGCGCAAAACGCCGACAAGGTCGGAACGGCGATCGACAAGGCCGGCGAATTCGTCGACGGCAAGACGCAGGGCAAGTACTCCGACACCATCCACAAGGTGCAGGAAAAGGCCAAGGAGGCCACGCAAACCGCGGCGCCGGGCGCGGCTGACGACCCGGACGCGCAGCAGAACTAATCGCATGGCAAAGCTCTCCGGATCGATCGACGTACCGCTGCCCCCGGAGGTGGCGTGGAAGCACGCCTCCGACCTGTCCCGGTACAAGGAATGGTTGACCATCCACCGGGTCTGGCGCAGCACGCTGCCCGACGACATCGACAAGGGCACGGTCGTCGAGTCGATCGTCGAAGTCAAGGGCATGTACAACCGGATCAAGTGGACGGTCGTGCGCTACAAGCCCCCGGAAGGCATGACGCTCAACGGTGACGGCGTCGGCGGCGTCAAGGTCAAGCTGATCGCCAAGGTGCAACCCAAGGCAGACGCCTCCGTGGTCAGTTTCGACGTGCACCTCGGTGGCCCGGCCCTGTTCGGGCCGATTGGCATGATCGTCGCCGCCGCGCTGCGCGGCGACATCAACGAATCGCTACAGAACTTCGTCAGGGTGTTCACCGCCCCCGATCCGGGCATGAACGGAGACGGCGGCCTCCGCCGCTGATCCCAGGGCCGATGAGTTTTCTCCGCGGCACCAGTCGATACGTGTGAACCCCGAACCGGGGCCACGACACTACGACACATGAGGAGGGGCCACCATGCCCATCCGTGACAGCGCACCGCTGGGCGCTCCCTGCTGGATCGATCTGACCACCTCTGATCTCGACCGCGCCCGCGACTTCTACGCGGCGGTATTCGGGTGGACATTCGGATCCTCTGGACCCGAGTACGGCGGATACGTCAACGCCGCCAAGGACGGACACCCCGTCGCCGGCATGATGGCCAGCCGCCCCGAGCAGGAGTCGCCCGATCGTTGGGCCACGTACTTCCACACCGCCGACATCGACGCGGCCCTGTCCGCGGTGACCGCGGCCGGCGGCTCGGTGTACCTGACGATGGAAGTTCCTGCCAAGGGGCACATGGCCTTTGGGACCGACCCGTCGGGCGCGTCCTTCGGTTTGTGGCAACCCTTGGAGCACCGGGGGTTCGAGGTAATCGGCGAGCCCGGCGCCCCGGTGTGGCACCAGTTGACCACCCGCGACCACCGCCGCGCGGTCGACTTCTACCGCGAGGTGTTCGGGTGGCGAACCGAGCCGGTATCCGACACCGACGAATTCCGTTACACCACGGCGTGGTTCGACGAGCAACCATTGCTCGGCGTGATGGACGGCGCCGGCCTGCTGCCCGATGGTGTGCCGTCGAGTTGGACCACCTTCTTCGGGGCCGAAGATGTCGACGAGACGCTACGGGTGATCGCCGCCAACGGTGGCGCCGTGGTGCGCCCGGCCGAGGACACCCCCTACGGTCGGTTGGCCGCGGCGACCGACCCGACCGGTGCCGCCTTCAACCTGTCCTCCCTGCAGGACTAGCGCGAAGGACGCACGGGCGAGGGTCGAAGTCGGCTACTCTCGCAACCATGATGCGGCGGCTGCACCCTGGGTGGCTGGTGGCGTTTTTCGCCCTGCTCATCTCGGCCAGCGCCTGGCTGCCGTGGCTGACGACGGCCGTCAACGGCGGGGGTTGGGCCAACGCCATCGGGGGCACGCACGGCAACCTGGAGCTACCGAAGGGATTCGGTGCGGGGCAGCTCATCGTGTTGCTGTCCTCGATGTTGCTGGTGACCGGGGCGATGGTGGGCCGAGGCCTGTCGGTGCGGCTCGCTTCGGTTGCCGCGCTGGTGGTTTCGCTGCTGATCGGGGGGCTCACGTGGTGGTACTATAAACTCAACGTCAACCCGCCGGTGGCCGCCGACTACGGTCTCTACCTGGGTGCCGTGGCCGCGGGCTGCGCGGTGGGGTGTTCGGTCGCGGCGGTGGTTGCGGCGTTGGCCGACGGCCGAACGGGGCGGTGAGGCATCAGGCCGAGGGGAACTCGTGCTTGCCCGACGTGCCGCTGACCTCGGGTTCGTTGACGCCGAACACGAAGGGCGCGAATACGATCTCGCGGCCGTCCGGGTCGCGATAGGTGACCGCGCCCGTCGCTTCCCAATACGGGTGCTGCGGCACCGGTTCCAACCCCGCCGCCCGTAGGTGTGCGGTCGCCGCCCGCTGCGCCCGCGCGTCCGGGAAGTACAGGCACAGCTGCTCGTGCGGGTCGACGGCGACGGGATCGACCGACTCCACGATCTCCAGCGTCAGGTTCCAGCTGGGCAGGCCGAAGATGGCGCCGTTGCTGCCGTAGCTGGCCTCGAACGTCTCGAACAGCGGCAGCCCCACCAGCTCCCGGTAGAACCGCACGGTCTCTTCGAAGTTGGAGGTCCGCCGGGCGAAACGCATGGCACCGATCGACGCCAGTTGCATGGGCCAGTGCGTGGTCCGACGGGCTGAGCCGTGCCCCATCGTCACAGCCCGATCGCGCTCGCCGCCGACTCCGTGGCGTGCCAGCGCCGCAGCTGGCCGCCGGGCGCCCACGTCGCGTGCGTGCCACTGGAAATGCGTTCCGGCAGTCGGAGTTTGCATACCGGCCCGTCCTCGATCCGGGCGGCGTCGAAGACCACGCAGTAGGAGGCGTCGGCGTTCATGTCGGTGGTCAGGGTGATCAGGTACCCGTCGTCTTCACGGGTCGCGCCGTCCCGCGGCGCCATCGCGGTCTCGCTTCCATAGACGCCGTCGCCGAACGAGATGGCCGCCTGCCCCCCGGTGAGCACGTCGTGTTTGACCAACCCGTCGAACAGGAACCACCCAGGCTTCCCGGTGGCGGCGTAGGTGTAGCGGTAGCCCCTCGTGGCGTAGTCGGGGTTGATGGTCCCGAACTCGGTGATCGATTCCGAGAGTCGCTCCTCCTTCACCGCCCCGGTGACCACGTTGAAGCGCCACCGGTGCAGCCGGGCCTGCAGGCGATCCAGTGCCAGGAACCGAAAGAGCTTGTCCCACTTCGTCCCCCCGGCGTCGAGGGGTTGGGGATCGCCCTCGAAGAAGCCGTCGAGCACGATCTCGTCACCGTCCTCGTAGGCGTTGACGAAGTGCAGCACGAAGGTCGGGTCCGCCTCGAACCAGCGAATGTCGTCGGTGCCGCCCCGGCGTGGCAGCACCGCGAAGCGGGACGGGATGTCGGGGTAGAAGCGTGGGAGGTGCACGTCGTGCTCGAGCAGCCGCGGATCCCAGAACAGCGGGAAATCGTTGAGAATCACGTAGTTTTCGGTGAACGCCATGTCATGCGGCAGGCGCGGGCCGGGCAGCGGGATGTCGACGTAGTGGGCCAGGTCATCGTTCTCGTCGACCACGCCGTAGCGCATGAACGGTGCTTGCTTGCTGTAGTTGAAGAACAGGAGCTCGCCGGTTTTGTTGTCGACCTTCGGATGGGCCGACACGCCCCAATCCACGGGGAAGCGACCGTTGAACGTGGCCTTGCCGATCGTGGCGGCCGAGTACGGGTCGACCCGGTACAGGTCGCCGCACTGGTAGAAGCTGGTCAGCGCGATGCCCCGGTGGACGATGACGTCGGTGCTCGACGCGTCTTTCATCCGGGTGCGCGCACCCCAGCCCTGCTCCCGTTTGGCCAGTTGCACGGGCTCGGCCAAACCGGGCCACAGCGGCCCGCCGGCCTCATTCTCCGCCAGGAACCCGTCCGTGCGGACAAAGCGGTTGCGGTAGAAGGCTTTTCCATCGCGGAAGCCGACCACGTGCAGCATGCCGTCGCCGTCGAACGGGTGATAGGTCTGAAACGCGGGATGCAGCGGGTTCTCGGTGTTGCGCAGGTAGACGCCGGCGAGGTCGCGGGGGATTTCGCCTGCCACCGCGGTCAGGTCGTCGGCGTCCCACTCCGTCGTCTGCGGCCGCCAGGGGCCCGTGCGGTAGGGGTGGTCGTCGTCCTCGGGCAGGGTCGACAGGAACTTGCCGACGATCTCAACGTCCATTGGTCACCTGGTCCCCGGTCGCGCTCACGACGAAGCTGACGGTGGTGGCGGTGCTGCCACCGAAGTTCAGGGTGCCGAAGGTCGTCGCGCCCTCGACCTGGTAGTCGCCGGCCGCGTCGCTGACCTGCTTGGCCGCGTCGAGCAGCATGCGCACACCCGAAGCCCCGACGGGGTGGCCGCCGCCGATCAGCCCGCCGCTGGGATTGATGGGCAGCCGGCCGCCGATCTCGATCTCGCCGTTTTCGATAGCCTTCCACGACTCACCCGGGCCGGTCAGCCCGATGTGGTCGATGGCCAGGTATTCGCTGGGCGTGAAGCAGTCGTGCACCTCGTATCCGTCGAGATCGTCGAGGGTCGCCCGCGCGCGGCCCAGCGCGTCGAGCACCGCCGCGCGCACGTGCGGCAGCACATAACTTTCCCGGGAGTCGTCGCGTACGCGGTCCAGCTTCTGCCGGAGGCCCAGCCCAACGGTGCGGTGCCCCCAGCCGTCGATGCGCCCGATGGGGCGCGCGTCGGGATGGTCGCGCAGGTAGGCGTCGTTGACCAGGACCAGGCCCGCCCCTCCGTCGGTCATCTGGCTGCAGTCGAACCGGCGCAACCGGCCCTCCGTGATCGGGTTGGTCGCGTCGTCGTCGGTGATGGGATCGGGGACCGACCACCCGCGCGTCTGGGCGTGGGGGTTTCGCCGCGCGTTGGCGAAATTGAGCTGGGCGATGGCGCGCAGATGCGTGTCGTCCAAGCCGTAACGCCGGTCGTACTCGTCGGCGATCTCGGCGAACATCGACGGCCACAGGTAGCGCGCGGCGGCCCCCTCGTGGCCGGTCCACGCGGCGGCGCCGAGATGCCGGGCGGCGGTGTCGCCGGGGACGGTCTTCTCCAGCTCGACACCGACCACCAGCGCGGTGTCGTAGGCGCCCGATCGCAAGTCGGCCATCGCCGACAACGCCGCCACGCTGCCCGACGCGCACGCGGCCTCGTGCCGGGAAGCCGGGGTGTCCCAGAGCCCATCGCAGACGGTGGCCGGCATGGCGCCGAGGTGGCCTTGGCTCGCGAACATCTCGCCGAACGCATTGGCGACATGCACGACGCCGATCTCGGCGGGGCCCATCTTCGCCGCGGCGAGCGTGCCCTCGACGACCTCGGCGGTCAACGAAGCGAAGTCACCGCCCTCTTTGGTGAGGTTGCGGGCGAAATCGCTCTGGTAGCCGCCGAGGATCCACACGCCTGTCGAGCCGCCCATACGGGCACGGTACTACTCCGGGGTGAGCTGCCGATTCGCCCGTATCCGCGAGGCGCCAGGATCGCGCCGCGGGCCCTCGAAGCGAGGGGCGGCCCCGTCGGCTCTCGGGCTGAACCGACGGGACCTCGGCGAGCGCGAAGGCCGGCCGACGCGCTCGCCTCTGTTGCATCATTGCCCCCGGCGGCGGCCGACAAACATGTTGCCCGATCTTCGGGCAAAACTCGCGGGGTAGCCCGGGCCGCACGCCGTGCCCACCGAGGGAGGCGGGGTCCACGCCCTCGGCGGATTTTCGGTCGCCCAATGAGGTTGCCGGTCAACGCTTTTAAGCGAGGTGCTTCTGGAAGAACGTGAGGATCCGATCCCACGCGTCTTCGGCCTCGGATTCCGAGTAGGCCATGCGCGCGATGTTGGCGATGGTGCGGATCACCGCGGGCTTGTCGTGTTCGTTCATGAAGCTGTGGCCGACGTTCGGGTACTCCTTGACGTCGCGTGGCACGTCGCCGTCCGCGAGCACGGCTTCGAGTCTGGCGGCGGTGCCGCGCGCCACGATGCGGTCGTTGGCCCCGAAGCTGGCCACGACCGGGCACGATCGCTGCAGGACGTCGATGTTGCTGGGCATCAGCCCATAGTTCGGTGCGGCCGCGTCGAACAGCCCGAGGGGGGCCAGCTGCAGGCAGAATCCGGCGCCCATGCAGAAACCGATCAGCCCGACTTTGCCGGTGCACCGGTCATTGGTGGCGAGGTGGTTGCGGGAGGCGATCAGGTCGTCGTAGGCGGCGCCGCTGCCGGAAAAGTGCGAGCGGATGGTGCTGATCAGGCACTTGACCTTGGGTCTGCGCCAGTAGAGGTCCGGGGCCAATGCCAGGTAGCCCTCGCGGGCGACGCGGTCGGTGATGCGTCTCAGGTCCGCGGTGACGCCGAGCACGTCTTGCACGACGATGACGCCCGGCCACGGGCCGTCGCCGTCGGGGATGGCGAGGTAGCCGGGGATGTAACCGTCAGGAGCCAGGTAGGTGATATCCGGCACGGCGACTGACCATCGTTTGAGTAAGGGAGGGGCGGGCGCCCACCGCGACAATGCGATCGTATTGTGAAGCCATACGGGCATAGTGTAGCGGCGTACGGATGTAGTGCGCGGCGGTGCGGTTATATTCTCGACGGGTGGAGCGACCGCGGTTGTTTGCGTACGAGCCGCCACCGCCAGCGGAGCCGTCCAGCGAAGAGCGGATACGCGATGCGGCTCTGGAGCGTTTCGCCACCCACGGGGTTGCCGCCACCTCATTGGCCAAGGTGGCCGAGGCCGCCGGCGTGTCGATCGGGTTGGTCCAGCACTACTACGGAACCAAGGCCGCGCTGGTCGCTGCCGTCGATCAGCACGTGCTGCGCATCCTCAGCGACGGGTTGGAATCGGCGGACCTGCCCAAGCAGCCGGCCGGTGCGCTCGCCGAGGCGGGGCGCCAACTCACGGGTCTCATCGCCGAAAATCCGCTCGTCATGGACTACCTTGCGCACGCACTGTGCGAACGCGCCGAGGTCGGATCGGTGATCTTCGACGGCCTCATCGGGATCAGCGTGGCGCAGCGCGACCATTTCGCGGAGCACGGACTGACCCGGCCCGACCTCGATCCCGAATGGGCGGTGCTCAACCCCTTGATCCTGCGCGTCGGCGCGCTGATCCTGCGTCCGCACATCGAGCGGTACCTGGGCGAGCCGCTTTTCGACGACGCTCAATTGCAACGCTGGGACCGCGCGGTCACCGGTCTGATCCAGGAGGGCCAGTTCCGCTGAGTCGGTTTCGCGGAGACTCGACCCGGCTCGCGCTACGTCGGCTCGCGACCGACGCCGGCGGCGCCGCGGTGAACCGCAATATCAGCACGATGGATTCATCGGGACGCGTCGCGGCCAACCGCACGAAATCGCTTTGCTGCTGGCGCAATTCGCCGGCGAAGGCGGGCGACATCGCTCGGAGATCGGACGTCGTTTGCGCGTGCAGAAACACCGGCGACAGCGGCTGGACGCTCAGGCCTTCCCGCTGGGCCTTAATCCATACCGCCTCGACGGCCGATCCGCCCCTGGCGTAGTCGCGAAGGCCGCGCCCGGTAACGGTGACGACCGCCAGCGCGGAGCTGGTGAGCACGCGGTCTCGCATGTCGTCGCCCAGCGCGTCGCCCGCGTCCCATTCGGCAAGCCGGGCCATGACCTCCGGGCGGCGCAGCACCCCGAGCAGGGCCAGATCTCCGGCGTCGAGTTCGAGGGTGTGCACGTCGATACCGGTGTCGGGGTCGGGATCCCCGGGCCAGCGCAGTTCCGAGATCATCTCGCGGTGTAGCTGCGGCGTCAGGTACCGAATCCGGTCGGCCGCAGCGAGAATGGCGGCGGCCGACGTCAGCTGGTCTTTGTCGGTGATCAGGTGCATCCGCGCCCCCTCGCGATCGGCGGCGGCGGTCAGCGACTCGATCGTCTCGCCGCGCAGCGGCCGGGACGTGCCGTGATGGCGGTTGGTCGCGCGCGCGAGCATCGGCTCGTAGAGCTCGGCGAGTGCGGAATCCTCGCCGCCGTCGAAGCGCATCGTGGCGCGCAGCGGTGACCCGTTCGCGTCCTCGGAGAGGCTCACCGGGCCGAGCATCCGATGGGCCGCGGCGGCGATCCTGACGTTGAACAGCGCCGCACCCAGCGCGACGGCGCTGCCCCGGAAACCGGAATCCATCGTGGAAGTATGTTGGGGCGCAATGCTAATCGTGATCTGGGTGGGTTCCGCGACAATGTGCCAGGGTTGGGAATTCCCGCCGGAAGGTGCGCGCATCGCGGCGGTGACGATGGGGTCGGTAGCGGTTGGGGGCGGCGGGTATTCCGCGGCTGCGGAGCCAGGCTTGGCCATGTCGGGCTCGTCGAGTTGGTCGAGGGCGCCGCCGACGTCGATGCGGCAACGACCGGATTTCAGTTCTTCGCCCAGGCCGACCCGGCGCACCGCTTCGGCCAGTGCCGAGGCGCCCAGCACGACATCGGACGCCAACTGGGGCCATGTCGACAGCGACCGATCGATCTCGATGAGAGACGCCGCCGCGCGGGGGGACAATTGTTCGGCTTCGAGGTGGCGGAGCATGTGGGGGATTTTGTCGCGGCTGCTCATGCCCGGCAGGAGCGCGATGTCCAGGTCGCCGAGCAGTCCGTGCAGGATTGGGCGCGCGGGTTCTTGGTCGAAGCGTTCGACGTCGACGATGCCGCGGTCGCTGGTGGCCATCAGCACGGGGATGCGCCGGGCGCGCGCCCCGATGCGCAGCAGTGCCTTCATGTCGAGCGAGTCGCACTCTTCGACAACGATGTCCAGTCCATCGAGGAACGCGTCGACGGTGTCGGCGGTGAGCCCGGCGTCGAACACGTCGACCGGGAGGTAGGGGTCGAGCTCGGCGATCCGCCGCGCCGCGACGTGGGCTTTGTTGACCCCGAGGTCGAAGACGGTGGCGGGCACGCGATTGAGGTTCGACAGCTCGAGGTGGTCGAAGTCGGCCAGCCACAGGCGGCCGGCGAGTCCCTGGGCGGCCAGGGTGTGCGCGATGACGTGGCCGACGCTGAGACCGGCAACCCCGATGCTGAGTTCGCCCAGCCGGGTCTGTTCCCGCGTGGTGATGTTGTTTCTGTTGCGGTCAAGGCGCAGCGCGCGAAAACCGCGGGGGCCCAACACTCCAACGACCGCGCGGCGCCACGGGTAGTAGGCCCACTTCGGACGCTCCTCCAGGAGGTCGGGGCCGGGCGGGGGGCGAAGGCCGCGCAGGCCCGAAAGTTGTGCGTCGCGCTGGTCGAGGAATTGCACCCGGGGGTCCGCACGCAGCCGCTCCAACTCGGCACGATCGGCGGCCCGGTCGAGGTCCAGGATCCGTGCCCGATAGCCGGCAACAAGTTGGTCGTCCATTACTGGCGACGCCTCCGGGCGAGGGCGCGGATCGGCCCGCCCGCAATCATGGTGAAGTGCAGCGCGAGCGGGAATTCGTCGTCGAGAGAGCGGATTTCGGCTCCGCGAATGATTGTCGCCAGGGCAAGGGTGACCTCGAGCATGGCGAAATGGTCGCCGATACACGAGCGCGGGCCGCCGCCGAACGGGAGGTACTGCCAGCGGTCGAGGGCTTTGAAGCTTTCCGGGCTGAAGCGTTCGGGATCGAACTTCAGCGGGTCGTCCCACAGCCGCGGATCGAGTTGCACGGCCATCCTTCCGACGACCAGCATGGTGCCCTTCGGCACCAGGTGGCCGCCGACTTCGACGTCTTGGCAGGCCATTCGCGTCCCCGTCGGCGCCGGGGGGCACAGGCGAAGCGCCTCCCGTATCACCTGGACGGTGTAGCCCAGTTGTGGGATGTCGTCGGGCGTCAGTGGCCGATCGGGCAGGGCCGCGACTTCGGCGGCGACGCGGTCCTGGTATTCGGGATGGCGCCCCAGCGACCACAATGCGTAGGTCAACGTCGTGGCGGTGGTGTCGTGGCCGGCGAACAGGAAGATGATCAGTTCGTCGCAAATCTCCTCGTCGGTCAACCCTTTTCCGGTTTCGGGATCCTTCGCGGCGATGAGCGCGTGGACCAGCGGTGCGACCCTTTTCGGATCCGCGCGGCACTCGCGCAGGATGTCCTGGGTCAGGCGGTGCAGCCGGGCGCTCGCCGCGCGGGCGCGGTGCCGCGCGGGCGTCGGCAGCCAGCGCGGGGCGCGCAACGGGCGTGTGGCGCGCCGGATCGCGTAGGTCAGCGCGATCCGCAGCGGTTCGGCGACGTCGTCGGCGCGTTGCTCCAAATCGAGCCCGAGCACCGAGCGGCCGAGCGCACGCAGCGTAAGGGTGCGGCATTCGGCGTCCAGGTCGATCTCGGCGTCGTCGGACCATCCCTCGCGCACCGCCTGTGCCGCCTGCGCCATGTGGCCGCCGAACTCGCTGACGCGCTGCTTGGTGAACACCGGCTGCAGGGTGCGTCGCCGTGACTTCCAGGGCTCGTAGGGGAGGACGGCCAGGTTGGCGCCGATGATGCGGCGCATCTGATCGAACACGGGCGTCGTCTTGTCCACCGATGCGTCTTTGGTGCTCAAGATGTCGCGGATGGCGCGCGGCGACGTGGCCAACACCATCGGCGGCATCAGCCAGCGCGGCCCCAGGGTGAAGTAGGTGACCGGGCCACCGGCGTCACGCAGTCGCTCCATTCCCGAGCTGAATTCCCTCACCGCCCGCACCCGCTGGCGAAAGGGCATGGGGTTCAGCGGCGGCGGGGGCAGTGAACTGAGCCCACCCCCGACTGGCGCCTGAACCACGTCTGCCTCCTCCGGATTTGCGCGGCGCGTCGCCACCGAGCAAGGGCGCGCGGGTGGAAGCTTACCGACCGTCGTGCGCGGCAAAAGTTCTCGCGCTGACATGATCATGGACGAAACGCTGACGCTTCAAGAGAGGTGCGGGGTGAGAATTCGGCCGATGTGGCGAGTGCCCGGAATCGTTGTGCGGGAGCGGTTGCACCGGGCGGGGCGCCAGCGAACCCCGGAACCCATGGTGATGGACGATCCGGAGTCGGTTGCGCACTTCCACACCGGCGGCGCGGCCAACCCGGGCATGCAGGCCGTGTACGACCTGTGCGCACGCGGCCTCGACGCGCTGCTGCCGGCCGACGGGCGCCTGCTGGACCTCGGCGTGGGTTCGGGCCGCGCGCTGAGCGCCATCCTGCGCCGGCGTCCCGACGTTCGCGCAACCGCCGTCGATCTGGCGCCCAACATGCTGCGCACCGCGCGGGAGTTGTTCGACGCCGAAGGACTGGGCGAGCGGGTCGAACTGGTGCAGGCCGACCTCACCGCGCTGCCCGAGCAACTGGCCGACGGAGCGTGGGACGCGATCTCGTGCATGTGGACGCTGCATCAACTCCCGGATTTCGACGTCCTGCGCCGCGCGTTGGGCCAGATCGCCGCCGTGCGGCGGCGCAGTGGTGCGGCGGTCTGGCTCTCGGATTTCCAGCGCCTGCGGGACCCGGCGGCGTGCCCCACCATGTTGGTCTGCGTTGACCCCGATTCGCCGCCGATCCTGCGCCAGGATGCGATCGCGAGCGAAGCGGCGGCATTCACCATCGCGGAGCTTCGTCGCGAACTCGCGGCGAGCGGGCTGCAGGGGATGCGGTCGGGACATTCCAGGCCGCTCCCGTATCTGCAGGCGTATTGGATGTTCGGCACGCGGGGCAAGCCAACCCCGTGGACCGGGCCGCGTCCGGCGACGCTGCGGGGCCGAGCCGTGCGCGAGGCCGCTTTGCTGCGCTGGGGGTTCACGGCCAAGCCGTTCTGACTTCCGACCGCCCCGTGATCAGGGCGAATGCCCCAAATCGGCGGGAAACCGATTGCGTTGCGACACGGTCACGGATGCATACCTATCCGCAGATCAGTGGTCACACAGGCCACGTGAATCACTATCGTCACATTGGCCAACTGCGGACGTCAACGCGACGGCCCGTCCCTGGAAAGGTGTGACCTTGACGGCGATTTTTCGAGTCCTGTCGCTACCGGTGGTGTCGGTGACCGCCGTCGGTTTTCTCGTTGCGATGGGCCCCGCGCCATCGGCGAACGCCACGCCTTGCAGCGCCCCCGAAGCAAACGTGGATCCTCCGGCGGCGCCCCCGGCGATGCCCGCCCCGCAGCCGGTGGTCCAGCCACCGACCGGGCGCAGGCCCTCGCATACCAATGACCACGCACCGTTGCCGAAGCTGGGCCCGCTGATCTCGTCATTCCTCAAGCCGGGGGCCGCCGGCCCGCGGTACGCGGCGCCGGTACAACCTCAGGCGGGGGTCGTTCCGCCCGGGCCCACTCCGCCGGCGCCGGGCGTTCCCCAGCAACCGCCGAACGCGGCCCAGTTGCAGCCGAACGCCGCGGTTCCCCCGCAGCCGGCGCCCCAGCCGGCCCCCCAGCCGGCGCCGCCACCGCCCGCCACGATCGCGGGCGCGCCGACGTCACTCGTCGACTGGGTGACCGGGCCGGACGGCCCGAACAAGACCCTCCAGCGTTTCGGCATCTCCGGGACCGACCTCGGGATCGCTTGGGACAACGGCGATCCCGCCAACCGCCAGGTCCTGATGGCCTTCGGTGACACCTTCGGCTACTGCAAGGTCAAGGGCCAGCAATGGCGCTACAACGTGCTGTTCCGCAGCTCGGACCGGGATCTGTCGCACGGGATCCACATCGCCGAAGGCGTGCCCAACGACCGGTACTCCGGCTCACCAGTCTGGACGACCGGCCTTTCCAAGCAGGTCGTCAACACCATCCACAAAGCGCCGCACGAGACGGGCATCATCCCGACGGCGGGCATCTCGCTGGGACGGACCCAGTACATGAGCTACATGTCCATCAGGCAGTGGGGCCGCGACGGCGAGTGGCAGACGAACTACTCGGCGATCGCGAGATCCGTTGACAACGGCCAGAACTGGGGAATCTTCCCGAGCACCATTCGCACGGCCTCCCCGGATGCGATCCCGGGGGTCCGGTTCACCCCGGGCAACGAGAACTTCCAAATGGGCGCGTTCATGAAGGGCAACGACGGTTACCTGTATCAGTTCGGGACCCCGTCGGGCCGCGGCGGTGCGGCATTCCTGTCCCGGGTTCCGCCGAACTACCTACCCGATCTGAGCAAGTACCAGTACTGGAACGGCGACAACGGCGGGCACTGGGTCGCGGCCAATCCCGGTGCGGCGACCCCGCTTTGGCCCGGCCCGGTGGGCGAGATGTCGGCCCAGTACAACAGCTACCTCAAGCAGTACCTGGTGCTGTACACCAACGGCGGCAGCAACGACGTGGTGGCGCGTACCGCGCCGACCCCGACCGGCCCGTGGAGCGGGGAGCAACCGCTCGTCTCGTCGTTCCAGATGCCCGGCGGCATCTACGCGCCGATGATCCATCCGTGGTCGTCGGGCAGGGACCTGTACTTCAACCTGTCGCTGTGGTCGGCATACGACGTGATGCTGATGCACACGGTGCTGCCGTAGACCTCGTCAGTCCTGTCGCGCGGGTACCACGGGCGTGACAAGTGAAGTAGTGGACTACGCGTGCCCCCGCGCGTGTTCGCGGAAACGATGAATCCATGAACCTGAACCTTGCGCCACCCGCACAGGCGACCTGCGTCGGCGAATGGGACAACATCGGAGGTGGCTTGAGGGCGTTCGATGGCCCGGAGTGGAGGATCGAGCACACCACCGGCCACGGGCGGCGCGCCGACATCGTGATATCGGTGATCGGCCTGCAATACGCGGACGGACACGCGTTGCGCGAGATCATCATTGACTGCCCCGACACCCCGATCATCCGGCCGGCCGACGCGCGGAGGCTGGCGATGGCGCTCATGGCGGCGGCCGACTCGGCCGAGGCGTGACTGGGCGGTGAATGCGTTGGTCAAGGATCAGCCGAAGTAACTGTCAACCATCAGCCGACGTAATACACCTCAAATGGTGCCCCCGGCATGGTGCCCCCGGCAGTGTGTGATTCCACGACATAGTTGACGGCTGTCTCGCGACATAGTTGACACCTCTGCAAGTCAGGGAGGTCAGCCATGTCGAAGGCGCAGCTGGTCATCACCGC
>NZ_MVHD01000041.1 GCF_002086635.1 Mycobacterium alsense
CCCATGCCGGTGCCCACGACGATCACATCCCACACCACGCGCTCGGCCTCGCGCGCGCTCAGTTCGCCGTCAGCCAACCGAGTTCCTCAGCGAATGATGGTCCGATGCTTGCCGCCGGTTTCGATGATTCGGGATCGTCATGATTCGCCAACATACTCAATGTGTTGAACAGGTGTGTGATAACGGCTCGACCCGAAGTGCACGTCCTCTTTTCATGCGTGTGCGAGCGCGCGGTCGGCCAGCGCGCCAATTACCGGTGCCAGCTGTCGGGAGTATTCGAGCGTCAGGTGATTCGAATCGAGGTAGACCAGCGTATTGCCGACGATGACCGGGCAACGGCCGGTTGTGCAGAACAGTTCGGTCAGGTCGGCGTATTGTCCGTCACCGGCTTTCGTGGCGGCGGTTTCGGCTGCGATGCCGGTTTCGTTGACCGCCGTCGATCGTGATGGCGAGCAGGCCGTTGCGGCGTCGAGGTGGTTGGAGAGGCAAATCGGCACCACCGAGTGTGGATCCGGGGTCGGTCCCAGCACCAGCACCTGCGCGCCGGTACCTCGCAGTCGCTGCACGAGGCGGGTCAGGCCTGTGATCCACGCCGGGTCGTATGACGTCAAACCCGTGCCGGCGCCGTAGTCGTGCGCGATGCTGAGCACGACCAGCCGCGGGTGTTCGGCCTGTAAGCGGGCGGCGATTTGGCCGCGCCACTGCTCGCATTCGGTGTACTCCCGACGTAGTAGTGGGTTGAAGATGGGCAGATCCAGCAACGGGCAGGCCCCTTTGTTCAGCATTTCCAGCCGCCAATGTCGGGGTGTGGCGATTTGCTGGAATGCGGGGTTCCACATCGCGGCATGTGAATCGCCGACCACGGCCACCGTCGTGGTTGAGACGACATCGCCCGACGCGCACTCAGGCTGTGCAACCTCGAAAAGATTGCGCGCGCAGGCGTCGCGGCCCATGGTTTTCGCTTCGGCTTCCGCAGCGGCAAGGGGCGGGGCAAGGTTCGAGGGCACGGCCGTCAGCTCGGCGGATGCGGCGACCGCGGTCTGCACCTGGGCGACTGCATGCTGTACCGCCGCGTCGTAAGCATCCATGCTGGAGCCTGCGGGCGGTGTCGTCACAGTGACAGTTAGCGCCGTGGCCGGCGCGCCGCGCCCGCTAGGGGCGGGCACCCATACCAGCAACGCCACGCCCACACAGACCGCAACCGCCGTGGCGGCACCGCCGAGTGCGAGACTGCGGGCGGCCGACCCGCGTATCGAAGGGGCGAATCGCAGCGGGTTCTCGATGAAGCGCAGTGTCAGCACGGCCAGCCCGCCGGAAATGACGACCGTCGCCAGCCTGCCGCCCAGCCCCAGCGGGTGGCCCAGCAACGGCGCTGCGAGTACGAGTACCGGCCAGTGCCAGAGATACCACGAGTACGACACCCGCCCGACCGCGCGAATCGGCCACGACCCCAGAACGCGCCCGACTCCCCGAGCGGGCGCGGCGCAGCCGGCGCCGATCACCAGGGCCGTTCCGAGCACGGGCAGCGACGCAGCGGTACCGGGGTAGGGCGTGGTTGTGCCCAACCGCGTGCAGGTCAGCAGGATCACGCCCAGACCTGCCCATCCCGCGGTCGCGGTGAGCGGCGCCGGTAGTCGACGCCATTGGCTTGCCGTCAGGGCCACCACACCGCCCGCCGCCAACTGCCAGGCCCGAGTGGGCATGAGGAAGAAGGCGGCAGGCGGCCACACAAAGGTGAGTGCCAGGGAGATCGCAAACGACACCGCCGCGACCAAACACAGGATCGCGAGGTATGGCCGTACCGACGACCTCGGATGGGCCCGGGTGCGCCGACGCGCGGCCCGGATGAGCCACGCGGTGCCGATGATGATGGGTGGCCATACCAGGTAGAACTGCTCCTCGACCCCCAAAGACCAGTAGTGCTGGAACGCCGACGGGGTCTCCGGATGTGAAAAGTAATCGGCGTTCTGCAAAACGAACCACATGTTGCCGACGTACATCGCGCTGGCGATGCCGTCGTAAATCACGGTCCGGACTTGCAACGGCGATAGCAGCACCGCGGCGGCGATCATGGTGACGACCCCCACCGTGGCCGATGCCGGCAGCAGGCGGCGTGCCCGCGCCCCGTAGAAGCGGCGCAGCCCGACGGTTCCGGAGCTGCTCACCTCACGCCAGAGCAGACCCGTGATCAGAAAGCCCGAGATGACAAAGAACACGTCCACCCCGACGAACCCGCCGCCCACGCCCGGCACCTCTGCGTGAAACAGCACTACTGCCAGTACTGCGACAGCGCGCAACCCCTCGATGTCCCCGCGAAATCGCGTCGTTGCCGAGCGCCGACCCTGCAACCCTTCGGTAGGACTAACGCGGTCGCCCTGGAGCACTGTTGCCTACCTAGGTAAAGGACGCGTTCTTCGAGTTGACGCATTATCACACATGTGTTCAATGCGGATGGGGGAGTTGCGTCACGCGATTACGCTGGCAAAACCGCCAATTTGCGGTGATTCCATGACCGTCGCGGCCTAGGTGCGCGCGCCGCGCCGATCATCGCCGAGCCGGCTTCAGCGGGGCGATCTCGGGCGGGAGCGGACCATCGGTGAGCCAGCCGTCGACGGTGGACGCAAAGAGGTCCGGATGGTGCATAGGCCACGCATGGGACATGCCGATCGCGACCCTGTCGACTCCGTTGGGCATTTGGTGTGCGAGCGCCGCGGCCCAGCGTCGCATGATCGGCAGCTCCTTGCCGCCGGTGACGAACAATGTCGGCGGAGGGGATTTGTCGAGGCCCTCGGGGATCGTGAACCCGGCAGCCGCCATGGTCACATCGGCCAGCTGTCCGCTGGTGATGAGACGCACGTCCTCGTGATACTCCTCGATACGGGCCGCTGAGACCTTCGCCCGCCAGGCATTCCGGTACTGGCGAACGATCCAGCGATAGATCGAGCTCCGGGCCGGCAGTGCCGACAGGCGCCGGGTCAACCTCACGAACGGCAGCGTGTTGATGAACGTCCCGCACAGCACCGCCCGATCGACGTACTTCGGCTCGGCCGCCAGCAACTGCAGCCCCACCTGGGCCCCCAACGACCAGCCCACGACGTGCGCCCGGCCGGTGTCGACCCGGGAACGGATGAGTTCCGCCGCCGCAGCGGCGGCCCGGCCCACCTCGAACGGTCCCAGCGCGAAGCTCTTGCCGAAGTGGGGCAGATCGGGGACAAGGCAGCGATAGTTCTGCATGCGTTCGACCACCGGCTCCCAGGACCAGCCGCTCGTATACGCGCCATGAAGGAAGACGACGGCAGGCGCCCTCGCCGGACCGTATTCGCGCACGAACAGGTCCACGTCAGGGAACCTATCAGCCGCCCGCGCAGATCTTGCCTTTCTGCCGCGCGGGCGTGAACGAGTGGCATCGGTGCGCTCAGCCGAAACTCCGGGTTCTGGTGCCTATTGCACGGGTGTTGGATTAGACTCCGGACGGGTTAGCGGGGGCGGGAGGTCGCCGCTGTCAATACACAACGCGTACGGGGGACCGAAGGGCTGGGTTCCGCGATGGCTGAAGGCGTGTTCGGGCGCAGCGACGCTGAGATCGACCTCCTGGTGCGTGGCATGCGGTCGGGCATCGCGGTGGTGGGCTTCGGCTACATCGGCACCGTGATCGGCGCCGTGCTGGCCGACCGCGGTTGGCCCGTGACGGGGATCGACGTGCGACAAAGCGTCGTCGACGAGATCAACCTGGGCAAGACCACGGTGCCCGAGCCCGGGCTAGGTGAACTGGTCGCCAACAGCGCGCGAGTCGGTCGGCTTCGCGCCACGACCGACTTTGGTGCGCTCGCCGACAACGATTTCGTCATCGTCACCGTGGGAACGCCGCTGGGCCCGGACTTCGAGCCCATCGTCGACGACATCAAGGGGGCGGCGAAGGCCGTGGGGACGCACCTGCGTGCCGGCCACCTCGTCATCCTCAAGAGCACGGTGCCGCCCGACACCACCGAAAACCTCGTCCGGCCGATCCTCGAAGAGACCTCGGGGCTGCGGGCCGGCATCGACTTCGGGTTGGCGTTCTGCCCCGAGCGGCTGGCCGAGGGGCAAGCCATTCGCGAGCTGACGTCGATCCCCGTCGTGGTCGGTGCCGTCGATGAGCGCAGCGCCCGCGCCTGCTCCACACTCTGGCGACACGCCCTGGGAGTGGACTCGGTCGTCGTCGACGATCCGCGGACCGCCGAGATGGTCAAGCTGGCCGACAACCTCTGGGTCGACCTCAACGTCGCGCTGGCGAACGAGCTGGCCAAGGTGTGCGACCGGCTCGGAATGGACGCCCTTCAAGTCATCGAGGCGGCCAACACCATGCCCAAGGGCGGCCGCGACGCGAACATCTTGCGGCCGAGCATGGGCGTCGGCGGCTATTGCCTGACGAAGGATCCGTGGTTCGTCAACCATCTGGGGGAGTCCGTCGGGTTGGAGCTGGCGATCCCGCGGACGTCGAGGACCGTCAACGACACGATGCCGGCCTACACCTACGGGTTGCTCACCCAGCTTTTAGCCGAGCAGGGCAAGACGCTCGAGACCAGCAAGATCGCGGTGCTGGGCATCGCGTTCAAGAACAACACCGGCGACTGCCGGCTCACGCCTACCAAGTACGTCGTCGCGATGCTCGAGGAATCCGGCTGCCAGCTGTCGATCCACGATCCATGGGTGCCGGACGAGGAGGCCCACACGGTCACGAAGATCCCCTTGACCGCTGACATCGAGTCGGCGGTCAAGGATGCCGATGCCCTGGTGGTTCTTGCCGGGCACCGGGAGTTCCACCAGGTTCCGCTGGTGCGGCTCGCGGAACTGACGGCGGCCGGGTGTGTGTTCCTGGATGGGCGGAATAGCTTTGACCCGGCGGCGGTGCGCGCGGCAGGCTTCGTCTACAAGGGGATCGGCCGATAACGGTCGGCAGGCGAACGAAAACCCGCTACACGGAAACGAAAGAGCAAACATGTCCAATGTCGTCGTGACGGGCGGCTACGGCTTCATCGGATCACACTTGGTCTCGGCACTGCTGAACCGCGGCGACTCGGTCACGGTGTTCGACTTCGCCAAGAACACCCGCGACACCAGCATCGACTTCGACCGGCACCCCAATTTCCGCTTCGTGCGGGGAGACGTCACCGACATCGACGCCCTCGGGCGGGCTCTGACGCCGGAGGTCGACACGGTCTTCCACCTGGCCGCGGTCGTCGGCGTCAAGAACTATATGAAGGACCCGTTGCGGGTGCTCGACGTCAACGTCACCGGCACCCGCAACGTGCTGGAGCTTTCGCGGCGACACGGCACGCGCGTGCTGTTCTCCAGTACGTCGGAGGTGTTCGGGAAGAACCCCAACCCGCCGTTCGCGGAGGACGACGATCGCGTCGTCGGTTCGACGCGCACCGCGCGGTGGAGCTACAGCACCAGCAAGGCGATGGCCGAGCATCTGGTCTTCGCGATGCACAGCGCCTACGGGCTGCCGGCGACCGTGGTGCGCTACTTCAATGTGTACGGCCCGCGGCAGAACCCGATCTTCGTGATTTCGCAGAGCATCCACCGGATCCTCAACGGCCGCAAGCCGCTGCTGTTCGATTCGGGCGACCAGAGCCGGTGTTTCACCTTCGTCGACGACGCGATCGCCGGCACCTTGCTCGCGGCCGGCAGCGACGCGGCGATCGGCGAGGCCTACAACATCGGCAGCATGACCGAGACGACCGTCGGTGAGGCGATCGACCTGGCGATCAAGATCGCCGGCGTCGACGCGGTGTCGGGCGCCGAAACCGTGGACACCGCGGCGCGCTACGGGGGCCGCTACGAGGACATTCCCCGTCGTATCCCGGACTCGACCAAGGCGCAGCGGGAGTTGGGGTGGCGCCTTCGGGTCGACGTTGAGGAGGGGATCCGGCGCACGATCGAGTGGGCGCGGGCCAACCCGTGGTACCTCAGCGAGCCCGCTGGGGATGAGGCGTAAAGGCGTCCCACGCACCGCGGCGGGTCAACCACCGGCGAGTGCCCGGTCGGCAAGTATTCCCAGCACCGGTGCCAACTGCCGGGAGTATGCGGGCGTCAGGTGACTCTCATCGACGTAGACAAGGGCGTTGCCCACCATGACCGGGCAGCGGTCAGCCGTGCAGAACAGCTCAGTGAGGTCGGAGTATTGTCCGCCGCCGGTTTTGGTGGCGGCGGTTTCGGCGGCGATGCCGGTTCGGTTCACCGCCTTCGAGGTCGGTGGAGAGCAGGCCGTCGCGTCGTCGAGGTGGCCAGCGAGGCAGTCCGGCACTATCAACAACGGATTCGGAACCGGCCCGAGCACCCACACGTGTGCGCCGGTGCCGCGCAGCTGCTTTACCAGGCGGTTCAGGGCGTCGACCCACGCCGGGTCGTATGTCGTGATACCCGCTTGCGAATACGACCGCATCATGCTGAACACGACGAGCCGCGGGCGTTCGGCCTGCAGCCGGCTGGTGATCTGATTGCGCCACTGGTCGCATTCGGTGTAGGCCCGGTCGGCCGCGCGGTTGATGGTGGGCAGGTCAAGCATTGGGCAGGCGGCCTTGGTCATTGTCTCCAGCCGCCAGTGCCGCTGGGCAGCGATTTGTTCAAACGCCGGATACCACATCGCGGCATGCGAGTCACCGACCAGAGCCACGGTCGTGGTCGAGGTGGTATCGCCCGACGCGCACTCAGGCTGTCCGACCTCGAAAAAATTGCGAAGGCAGCCGTGCAAGTACAGGGATTTGAGTTCGGTGGTGATGCTGCCAAGCGGCGGGGTCAGGTTGGAAGGGACGGCTTTGAGCCCGACGGATGCCGCGACTGCTCCCTGCACCTGCGCGACCGCGTCCCGCACCGCCGCGTCGTAGGCGTCCATGCTCGAACCGGTGCCCAAGGACGCCGCAGTGACGGTCAGCGCCGGAGCCGCCGGACCACGACCGACCGGGACGGGGATCCATAGCAGCAGCGCCACGCCGACGCCGGCAGCGACCGCGGTGGCGGCACCGCCAACCGCGAGACTGCGGTTGGCCGACCGGCGCAGGGGAGCGGCGAAGCGCAGCGGGTTCTCGATGAAACGCAGGGTCAGGAAGGCCAGCCCGAGTGAGACCACGACCGCCGTCAGCCGTTGCCCCAGGGACTGGCCGGTCGTTGACGCGGGAACCACCAGAAGCAACGGCCAGTGCCACAGATACCACGAGTACGACACCCGGCCGATCGCGCGCATCGGCCGCACTGCCAGGACTCGCCCGACTCCCCGAGCGGGCGCGGCGCAGCCCGCCCCGATCACCAGCGCCGCGCCCAACACGGGCAACAGCGCGGCGGTACCCGGATAGGGCGTGGCGGGTCCCAATCGGATGCAAGCCAGGACGATCATCCCCAGTCCCGCGCATCCCGCGATCGCCGCGGCCAGTGCCGGGAGCCGCCGCCAGTGACCGGCGGTGAGGGCCACCAGGCCCCCGACGGCCAACTCCCAGGCCCGGGTGGGCAGGGAAAAAAACGCCACGGGGGGCATCGCGTGGGTGAACACGAGTGAGAGCGCGAACGATACCGCCGCGACCAGCGCCAGGACGACCAGATACGGGCGCTCCGAGGAGGCGGCCCGGGGTTTGTCGCCCCGCCGCGAATGCTTGATCAGCCACGCCGTCCCGATGATCAAGGCGGGCCACACCAAGTAGAACTGCTCCTCGACACCCAACGACCAGTAGTGCAGGAATGGCGACGGCAGCGCGTCGGCGAGGTAGTTGATGCCCTGGAGCATGAACCGGTAGTTGCTGACGTACAGCGCGCTGGCGATGCCGTCGTCGAAGACGCTCCGCAACCGCAAGACAGGTGACATGGCGGCCGCGCCGATCATGATGACGACACCGACCGTGGCCGACGCCGGTAACAGTCGGCGCGCCCGCGCCCCGTAGAACCGGCGCAGCCCGACGGTTCCGGTGCTGCTCACCTCGCGCCAGAGCAGCCCCGTGATCAGAAAGCCCGAGATGATGAAGAACACGTCCACGCCGACGAGCCCACCGCTCATGCCGGGCACGTGGGCGTGAAACAGCACAACGGCCACCACCGCGACGGCACGCAAGCCCTCGATGTCGGGACGAAATTCTTTGTTTGGCGGGCGCCGCGGCTGTACCTCTTCGGTAGGGGTAACGCTCTCGGCCTGGCGCACGGTCACCTACCTAACGAGAGGAAGCGTTCTTCAAGTCGAGGCATTATCACACACCTGTTCAATACTTCTCGGCCGAATCCTCAACTACTTGCACACCGTCGAGCCAGCGCATAAGACGCGTGCCAGGTGCGGTTGCCGATAATGCGGCGGTGAGGGCCTGCTGGCCCAGACTTTCCGGCTTACGGTTCGACGGCGCCGGTAGCGGGTTATGCTGCTGGGCGGCCGAGCCGGCTGCGAGGCGGCCGCTTCCCATTCCAGCGCGCGCACGCGAAGTGAAAGGCTAGGATCTCGCCGATGAAATTTGTGCTGGCAAACTGGGGAACTCGCGGCGAAGTCGAGCCCTACGTCACCGTCGGTCGTGAGTTGGTGCGCCGCGGTCACGAGGTGCACATGGCCGTCGCCCCCGAAATGGTCAGCTTCACGGAGGCGGCCGGGCCCAAGGCGGTCGCCTACGGCCCGGCTTTGAAGGCCATCCTCGACCCACACCGCGATTTCTGGGCGGGCCTGTTCACCACCCCCTGGAGGATCCGGGAGCTAGGCAGGTTGCTGGGCGAATATTCGGAGCCTCTCACCCAGTGTCGCGAGGAGGTCGGCGCGACGCTGGCGTCGTTGGCGGACGGCGCCGATCTGCTGCTCACCGGCATGAATTACGAGGACGACGCGGTCAATGTCGCCGAGCACTACGACATCCCGCTGGCCACCTTGCATATCTTCCCGCTGCGAATCAACGGCCAACTCGTGTCGTTCCTGCCGGCGCCGTTGGCCCGCTCCGCGATGACGGCGCTCGACTGGCTGGCTTGGCGCGGTGGGAAGAAGGTGGAGGACACGCAGCGCCGTGGACTCGGGTTGCCGTCGGCAACCCGCCCCTGGCCGCGTCGGATCACCGAACGCGGATCGCTGGAAATCCAGGCCTACGACGAGGTGTGCTACCCCGGGCTGGCAGCCGAATGGGCGAAATGGAATGCACAACGGCCACCCAGGAGGCCGTTCGTCGGCGCGCTGACGATGGAACTGCCGACGGATGCCGACGAGGAGGTCGCGTCGTGGATCGCCGCGGGAAAACCGCCGATCTGCTTCGGCTTTGGCAGCGTGGGCGTCGAATCTGCCGCCGACACGCTGGCCATGATCAGCTCCGCCTGCGCCCAGCTGGGCGAGCGGGCCTTGATCTGTGCCGCCGGATCCGATTACGGCAATGTGCCGCACTCCGACCACGTCAAGGTGGTCGGCGTGATGAACTACGCGGCGGCCTTGCCGGGCTGCCGCGCGTTCGTGCACCACGGCGGTGCGGGCACGACGAACGCGGGCCTGCGCGCGGGACTGCCGACGCTGATTCTGTGGACGTTGCCCGATCAGGGGCTCTGGTCAGCGCGGGTCAAACGATTGAAAGTCGGTACCGGGCGGCGCTTTTCGGCAACCACCGAGAAATCGTTGGTCGCGGACCTTCGCACCGTTCTGGACCCGCAATGCCTGACCCGGGCCCGCGAGCTGGCCGCTCAAATGACCAAAGCCTCCGACAGCGTCGCGACCGCCGCCGACCTGGTGGAAGATTTCGCCCGCCTGGGCCGGGTGGGCTAAGCGGTTCTACTGCAGCACCGCTCTCATCTGGGTGTGTTCGCTTGGTTTGACGGGTGATTCGGGTCGCTCGTCGATCCAGTCGAGCAGGGCGCGCAGACCGTCCCCGAGAGCCCATTTCGGGCGCCAGTCGAGTGCGTTCTTTGCCGGCCCGATGTCGCAGCTGGCGGCGCGCACGTCACCGTCGCGGAATTTCGCCACGACGACCGGTTCGGGGGCACCGCAGATGGCTGCGATCTTCAGGGCCAGCTCGTGAATCGTTGTCGGAACCCCCGACCCGATGTCGAGGCAGCGTGGCTGCGCCGCGGGTTTTTCTATCGCGGCGAACAGGGCATCGACGACATCGTCGATATAGACGAAGTCGCGCACGATGTGTCCGTCTTCGTAGACCTCCAGCGGGCGTTGCTCGCGTGCCAGTCGTGCGAAAAGAGCGACGATTCCGGTGTAGGAATTCGTCAGCGATTGTCCCGGTCCGTAGACGTTCTGCAGTCGCAGCACGCTGAGACGGGTGTCATGGGCGGCGGTCCAGGCGCCCAGGATGTGTTCCTGGGCGAGTTTGGTCGCGGCGTAGATGTTGGTGGGCCGGGGCTCGGTTCGGCCGGCGCGGCTCGGCAGCGGGACCGCGGGCTCGTCGGTGGGGCCTTGCGGATCCCAGAGTCCCGCCAGCAGTCGAGCGTGGTTGCGGGGCTCCGGGTAGAAGATCTGAGAGCCGCATCGCCACGCGCCCTCGCCGTAGACGGCCCGCGACGACGCCACGACGAGCTGGTCGGGCACGTGTGCGGAGCGGCTCAGGGCGTCCAGGAGTTGGGTGGTGCCCACCACGTTCACGGAGCCGTGGCGCGTCGCCTCCGACAGCGACTGCGCCGTCCCCGTCTCGGCCGCCAGGTGGACGACTTGGGACGGTCGGCACAACCGCAGCACGGCATCCCAGTCGGGGGCATGGGTGACATCGCCGGTGCACAGCCGCACCGACGGTGGCAGGTCGATCGCTGTGCCTTTGCCATGCACCTGCGGGTGCAAGACGTCCATCACCGCGACGTCGTAGCCGGCTTTGGCGAGCCGGCGCGCGAGCGTGGACCCGATGAATCCCGCCCCGCCGGTGATCAGCACCGACGTCGACACGGTCCGATGCCTTTCATGTCATGCATTGGCGAGCGCCCGCTCGACGACGGCGGCGATAACCGGCGCCAATAGCCGGCTGTATTCGGAAGTTACGTGCATCTCATCGCGGTATATCAGCGTGTTTTCGACGATTACCGGGCAGCGGTCCGCGGTGCAGAACAGGTCGGTGAGGTCGGCGTACTGTCCTCCGCCGGCTTTGGTGGCGGCCGCTTCGGCCGCGATACCGGCTTGGTTCACCGCCTTCGACGTGGGCGGTGAACAGGCGCTCGCGTCATCGAGGTGGAGCGACAGGCAGATGGGCACCACCGACTGCGGATCCGGGATCGCTCCGAGCACCAGCACCTGGGTGCCGATTTCGCGCAGCTGTTGTACCTGACGGGTCAGGCTGCCGATCCATGCCGGATCGTATGACGTGATACCTGGCTGCCTATACCGCCGCATCATGTCGAGCACGACCAGCCGAGGCTGTTCGGCCCGTAACCGGTCAAGGATGTGACCGCGCCACTGAGTGCACTCGGTGAATTCCCGGTGGAAAAGGGCGATCGTGACGGGTAGGTCTAGCCCGGGGCAGTAGCCTTTTGTCAGGGTTTCGAGCCGCCAGTGCCGCTGCGCGGCGACCTTCTCCAACGCCGGTGCCCACATCGCGGCATTCGAATCGCCGATCAGGGCCACCGTCGTCGACGACGCGGTGTCGCCCGAAGCGCACTGGGGATGATCAATTTGGAGGATGTCGCGCAGGCAGTCTTTGGGGCCGAGGGGTACTTTCATCGCGTCGGCGAGCGGCGGGGTCAGGTTCGCGGGGACGGCTTTGAGGTCGGCCGACGCCGCGACCAGGGCCTGCACCTGCGCGAACGCGTGCTTCATCGCGGTGTCATACGCGCCGGCGTCGGAGCCCGTCGGGGGAGGCGTCGCGGTGATGGTCAGCGCGGGTGCCGCCGGGCCATGCCCGACCGGTGAGGGCACCGCCACCAGCAGCGCGACGCCCACACAGACCGCTATGGCGGTTGCGGCACCGCCGACCCCGAGACTGCGGGCGGCCGACCGGCGCACGGGACCGGCAAACCGCAGCGGGTTCTCGACGAAACGCAGGGTGAGCGCGGCCAGCCCGAGGGAAAACAAGATGGCCACAGTTCCCAGCCCCAGCGGGTGCTTCGACCATGCCGGCGTAGACATCGCCACCAGCACCACCGGCCAGTGCCACAGGTACCACGAGTAGGACACCCGGCCGATCGCCCGCATCGGCCGCACCGCCAGGACGCGTCCGACTCCCCGGCGGGACAGGGCGCAGCCCGCGCCGATGACCAGCGCCGCACCCAGCACGGGCACCAGCGCGGCGGTGCCCGGATAGGGCGTGCTCCGGCTTAAGCGAAGGCAGGCCAACAGGATTAGCGCCAGACCCCCCCATCCGGCGATTGCGGCTGCCAGCGGCGGGAGCCGACGCCATTGTCCGGCGGTGAGAGCCACCAGGCCGCCGACGGCCAGCTCCCAGGCCCGGGTGGGCAGCGAAAAGAACGCCACCGGTGGCGCGAGGCGGGTGACCACCAGCGACAGCGCAAACGACACCGCCGCGACCAGCGCCAGGACGACCAGGTACGGACGCTCCGAAGAGGATGAGGCGGTCCCGGGGCGCCGCCGTGCGCGTCGGATCAGCCAGGCCGTCGCGATGATCAAGGCCGGCCACACCAGGTAGAACTGCTCTTCGACGCCCAACGACCAGTAGTGCTCGAATGGCGACGGCGGCAGGTTGGTGGCGAGGTATTCGACGCCTTGGAGCACGAACCGGTAGTTGCTGACGTACAGCGCGCTGGCTATGCCGTCACCGATGATCGGCCGGGACTGCAACGCGGGTAACAAGGCAGCCGAGCCAAGCATGATCACCAGGCCGACCGTGGCGGACGCCGGCAGCAGCCGGCGGGCCCGCGCCCCGTAGAAGCGCGCGAGCCGCACGGTGCCGGAGACGCTCGCCTCCCTCCACAGCAGCCCGGTGATCAGGAAGCCCGAGATGACGAAGAAGACGTCCACGCCGACGAATCCGCCACCCACGACGGGCATGTCCGCATGAAACAGGACAACCGCCACCACCGCGATGGCGCGCAGCCCCTCGATGTCGGGGCGAAATCCCGGTTTTTCCGAGCGCCGACTCGGTATCGCCTGGGTAGGGCTAACGCTGTCAACCGGGTGCAAGGTCACCTACCTGGGAAGAGGACGAGTCCGTCGGGTCGAGGCATTATCACACACATGCCAAACAGGGCTGGATCGATTGCACGATGTCAACCGTGGGCGAGCGCACGATCGGCCAGCGCCCCGATCACCGGCGCCAACGCTCGGGCGTATTCGAGTGTCATGTGATTGCCGTCGAAGTACACGAGCGTGTTGCCGACGATGGCCGGGCAGCGCTTGGTGCAGAACAGCTCGGTGAGGTCGGCGTAGTGCCCGCCGGCGGCCTGGGTGGCCGCGGACTCGGCGGCGATGCCGGATTCGTTGACCGCCGTCGATCTTGGCGATGAACAGGCGCTCGCTTCGTCGAGGTGCGAGGACAAGCAGATTGGCGCCGCCACGCGCAGGTTCGGGATCGGACCCAATACCAGCACCTGCGCGCCGGCCCGGCGAAGCTGCTGCACCAGGCGGGCCAGGCCGTCGTTCCACACCGGGTCGTAGGAGGTGAAGCCCGGCGTGTAGCCGTGCCCGAAGCCATACCCCCGGTACATGCTGACCACGACCAGCCGCGGGTGCTCGGCCTGCAACCGGTCGAGGACCTGAGCGCGCCACTGCTGGCACAAGGCGTTGGACACCGCGCGGCGGATGGTGTCGGTGATAGGCAAGTCCATCGGTGTGCAGGCGCCCTTTCCCAGGGTCTCCACCCGCCAGTGCCGCTGCGCGGCGATCTGCTGGAACGCCGGGCTCCACATCGTGGCATGCGAGTCGCCGAGCAGGGCCACGGTCGTCGTGGAGGTGGTATCGCCGGTTGCGCACTCGGGCTGTCCGGCTTCGAAAAGATTGCGCAGGCACCCATTCTGAAACACCGCCGCATGTTCGGCCGCCGCGTTCGCGAGCGGCGGGCTCAGGTTCGACGGGACGGCTTCGAGACCAACCGAAGCCGTGACCGCCGCCTGCACCTGCGCGAACGCCTGCTGAACCGCCGCGTCGAAGGCGTTGATGGTGGACCCGGCGGAAGGCGGCGTTGCGGTGATGGTCAGGGCCGCGGCCGCGGGGCCACGCCCCACCGGCACGGGAATCGATGCCAGCAGCGCCACACCCACGGCGACCGCCATCGCGGTGGCGGCGCCGCCGAGCGCGAGGCTGGCAAGGGCGGAGCGGCGTATCGGGGCGGCGAACCGCAGCGGGTTTTCGATGAAACGCAGGGTGAGCGCCGCCAGCCCACCGGAGACGAGGACCGCCGCCAACCTGCCGGCCAGCCCAAGGGGGTGGCCCAGCAACGGCGCCGCGAGCACGACCACCGGCCAGTGCCACAGATACCACGAGTACGACACCCGGCCCATCGCCCGCATCGGCCGCACCGCGAGCGCGCGGCCGCATCCCTGCGACGGCGCGGCGCAGCCGGCGCCGATCACCAGGGCCGCGCCCAGCACGGGCAACAGCGCGGCCAGACCCGGATACGGAGTGGCCGGGCCCAGCTGGGTGCAGGCCAGCAGGATCAGGATGAGCCCGGCCCATCCGGTCAGCGCGGCAGTCCTCGGGGTCAGTCGGCGCCACCGGCCGGCGGTCAGGGCCACCAGGCCGCCGGCGCCCAGCTGCCAGGCGCGGGTGGGCAGCGAAAAGAACGCCACGAAAGGCGCCACGAAGGTGATCGCCAGCGACAGCGCGAAGGACACGCCCGCGACCAGCGCCAGGACGACCAGATAGGGGCGTTTCGAGGAGGTCGCCTCGGCCCTGGTGCGCCGCCGCACCAGCCGGATGAGCAAGGCCGTGCCGAGGATCATGGCCGGCCACACCAGGTAGAACTGCTCCTCGACGCCCAACGACCAGTAGTGCTGGAAAGGCGAACCCGCCCTGGAGGCGGCGAAGTAGTCGACCTGCTGCTGAATGAACCAGTAGTTGCCGACATACAGCGCGCAGGCGATGCCGTCGACGATGACCTGTGGGGCCTGCAGCGGGGGCAGCAGCACGGCCGACGCGATCATGGTGATCACGCCGACTGTTGCCGATGCCGGCAGCAGCCGGCGGGCCCGCGCCCCGTAGAAGCGGCGCATCCGGATGGTGCCGCTGGTTTTCGCCTCGCGCCACAACAGCCCGGTGATCAGGAAGCCCGAGATGACGAAGAACACGTCGACGCCGACGAACCCGCCGCCCACGCCCGGCACGTCGGCGTGAAAGAGGACGACGGCGACCACCGCGACGGCGCGCAAGCCCTCGATGTCAGGGCGGAATCCCACCTTTGCCGAGGGTCGACTCGCTATTACTTCGGTAGGGCTAACACTGTCGGCCGGGTGCAACGTCACCTACCTGAGATGCAAACGGAGGTCGTCGAGTCGAGGCATTATCACACATGTGTTGAGCAGGCCGCGCCGGTTCAGCGAGCAAATCGGGAGCCAGCGCGCGGCCGGCGGTGCGGCCTGCGGCGCGATCAGGGGCAGATCCCCACCCACATCGGGTCGTTCACCAGCTGCGAGCAGTGGGTCACCAGACCCCGCACGGACTGCTCGGTGTTGATGGCGGCGACGATTTGCGATAGGGCAAAAAAGACGATCGCCGCCGCGAAGAAGACCCGGTTGCGTCTGGCGGCCGACCGGGCGGACTCGGGTTGACGGCTCGCGTAGAGCAGATAGACCACGCCCACATCGAAGGAGACTGCGATCCACCACCGGGTCCAGTCGGCAGAGGTTGCGAAAACCGGAAGCAACAATAGCGCCGCCAGGGTTACCCACGAAAGTCGTCCCTGCGCAGCCTGGCGGAACCGCGCAAAGGGCACGCCCGAAATGCGACTGATGACAACCATCGTCAGCGTGAGGATAACCATTCCCGCCACCGTCGACATGATCAAAGGGGCCCAGCCGATCTGGCTGGGTCCGATGAAAGGGGTCTGTCTTGTGGTGACGGTGATGAAGCGACAAGTCCAGTCGTGATAGTCCACGTAGGCGTGGTCGCCGCTCGGAGTGAGACCGGACGCCCAGCGAATGGCCCGGTGCGGCAACCGATCACAGTGCGACGACACGTCTTGCCTTCGCAGCAACGCTATCGCGAGCGCGACGGCCAGGCCCGGAGCCACCGCGAGTAGCGTGCTCAGACGCTGGTGTTTGGCCGAACTGTGGGCCAGAACCACAATCGCCAGGACCGCGCCGAGCGCCTGCAGAAACGGAACCGCCTCGTGGAGCAGCGTCAGCACCGCAATCGTCATGCCATAGATGGCGCTCGTGACGGGTAGCGCTCGGTGCCCCTTCGCCGAGGCGAGCACCACCGCGAACACCGCCAGCGCCGCCTCGCCGATGAGATCGGGAGTCGGCAGCACGACGGCGTGCACAAAGCCCAACGGCAGTATCGGCGTGAGCAGGGCCAGCATCAGCCGGCGTTCGGAGCGGCCGAATTTGACCGCCACCGTCCACGACACCGCCGCGATGCCGACGCCGAACAGCGCCGGCACGAGCCAGCGCAAAATCAACAGGTCGGTGAAGTAGAGGTCGGGGGGAAGGAGGTTCAGAATCTCGCCGCCGAGTCCCCGCCGGACCAGGCCTTGGCTGTAATCGACCGCGTAGTAAGGGAAGAACGGCAAGTTGGGTTGGTAAACGCTCGCGAAAACGACCCAAGACGCCAGGTAGAGCAGCACGAGAAGACCGACGATCGCGTAGGCGAAGCCGCGCCGCTTCGTCGGCTCATCGGGCCGCGAAGCCCTGGGCGGTTCTGCGGTTTGGACGGGCAGGGGGGCATCGAATCCCGCCCGCCTCGAGTGCGGCTCCAGCCGCTCCGCTTGAGGGCTCATGCCGAAGCCCTTGACAGTTGCGACCCCGCATGAAAGGTCACAAGCGGGGCCAGGCGAAACATCAAGGTTAGCAATCGATTTCCGCAATCAGATCGAATTCTGCGAACGTACTCGAGACCATCTCTCGCAGCTCATTTTGGGTGTTGTCCCGGCCGAGAACGTATGCGGAGATCCTGAAGAAGATCTTCCCTCGACTGCGCCCCGAACCCACGAACAGCTGTCCGCCGATGTGCTCGAGCGTGCTTTTCTTGATATCGGGCTCGACGGACCTCATGTACGCATAGTCGGCATCGGTGCCGTCGGGACGGTTCACCGCCGGGGGGAGGTCACCGACGTTGGAGACGGTAACCGGTTGGGTGGCGCCGCCCGCCGCCATCGCTGCGAGCCGCCGGTTCAACCGCCTCGGTACCAAGGGAGCCAGTGGGAATGTCGACAGATACTCCTCATCCGGGTTCTTCATCGCCGCGAGGATTTCTCGGGTGATCTTTTCGTGCATGTCGCCGAGGTCCGTCGTCGCGTGCGTGGGGTCGACTGCGACGTCGACCACGGTGAGCGCATTGCCACGGGTATCGTTTTCGGTCCGAAGCGTCACCGGAAATCGCAGGGTGACCGTTCCGTCGTCGTGGACGCGCCCCGCCCGCACCGCGAGTCTGCACGCGACCGCTGCGACAAGTGAGTTGCTGCTTGCGCCAAGGCGTTTCGCGCGGGAATCCCATTGCGTGAGGTCGACGTATGCGGTCACGCCGGGCACCTCTACCAGCTGATCGTCGCCGACGATTCGGGGGGCGGGTGGTGCCGCCTTGACCGACGAGGTGAACTGTTTGCGGTCGGGCCAGATCTTTCCGGCCGCGGCGGCGACGGCCTTCCTGATGGCGGGCAGTTCTTTGGCGGTTTGCCGCAAGTCCTCGCGCAAGGCCTCCCGGCGGGTGCGCGATCTGGCGGGGGGATAGCCGAAGTCGCGCACCCTGCCCTCGACGGCGTCGGCGATCGCCTGGCCGAGTCCGATCCCGTCGACGAGGGTGTGCGAAACCACCAGGCTTACCGCGGCACCGCCATCCTCGAATGGAAGCACCCCGAGACGCCAGCCGGGTCCCCACTCGGGATCGATGGGCAGGCGCGCCCGCTCGTCGAGCCAGGCGCTCACCTCGGCGCGCGGCCGCGGCGTCGTGGCGATGTCGATGTCCTCCGTCGCCGGAGCCAGGACCCAGTGATCACGCGCGAACGGTAGCGGGGATCGTTCGATCCTGCGTCCCAGCAACCCGCATCCCAGGTTGCGGTGAAAACGCCGCAACGCATCGACGTCGACGGCATGGTCATAGAGCCACGTGAACTGGGTCAGCGTGTCGTGCACGGCCCGCATCGCGAGGAATATCGCCTGGTCCACGTACGCGAGCCTGTTGTCTATGGGCTCATCGGTACGCGTGCCGATCTGAGCCGCCGGCACCGACTGTGCGGCGGTGTCGATGAGGAGATCGGCCAGGTGGGCGGCGAGCGTGGCCGGAGTCGGGTGGTCGAGGGCCACGGTTGCCGGCAGGGACAGGCCGGTGTGTTGGTTGAGGGTGTTGCGTAGTTCCAGGGCGGTCAGTGAGTCGATGCCCAGTTCTTTGAACGGACGGTCGGGATCGAGGGCCGCCGGGTCCGGGTGGGCCAGCACGGCGGCGGTCGTGGCGGTGACCATCGCGGTGAGAGCGTGGCGTTGCTGTTCGGGGGTTTGAGTGGCGAGCTGAGCGCGCAGGCTGCGGGCGCTGGCCGCGCTGGCGCGGGGGCGGCTGCTGACCAGGGTCGACAGGAGCGAGGGCAGGGCGTCGTGGCGTGCTTGGCGGGTCAGCGCGGCGACGTTCAAGGGGCTGGCCAGCAGGTTGGGTCGTTGCGTGCTGAGCGCGGAGTCGAACAGGGCCAGGCCGTGTTCGTTGGTGATGGGGGTCAGGCCGGTGCGGGCGAGGCGGGTCAGGTCGGCGGTGCCCAGGTGGCCGGTCATGCCGCTCGGGGTTTGCCAGTAGCCCCACGCGACGCTGGTGGCCTCGAGTTGGGTGTGGCGGCGGTGGCGGGCCAGCGCGTCCAGGAAGGCGTTGGCGGCCGCGTAGTTGGCCTGCCCGGGGCCGCCCAGGATGCCCGCGGCCGAGGAGAATACGACGAAGGCGTCCAGTTCGCGGTCGGCGGTGAGGCGATGCAGATTCCAGGCGGCGTCGGCCTTGGCGGCCAGGACCGCGTCGAGTTGATCGGCGGTCATGTCGGTCACCGCAGCGTCTTCCAGGAGCCCGGCGGCGTGGAGCACGGCGGTCAGCGGGTGCTGCGCGGGAATGCTGTCGAGCACCGCGGCCAGGTCGGCGGCGTTTGCGGTGTCGCAGGCGGTGACGGTCACGTGGGCGCCCAGCTGGCTCAGGCGCTGCTGAAGTTGCGCCGCACCGGAAGCGGCCGGGCCGCTGCGTGACACCAGCAGCAGATGCCGGACGCCGTAGCGGGTGACGAGGTGTTCGGCGAAGAGCGCGCCCAGCATCCCGGTGCCGCCGGTGATCAGCACCGTGCCCTCGGGGTCCAGCACCGGCTGCGGGATCAGAACGATTTTGCCGGTGTGCATTCCCTGGCTCATGTCGCGGAACGCTTGGGGCGCACTCACCAGGCCGTAGCTGGTGGCGGGCAGCGGCTTGAGCGCACCGGCGGTAAACAGCTCCATCAGCGCCGTCCAGGCCGGCTGTCCGGATTCCGTTGGCGCACTGGACAAGTCGTAGACCCGATAGTCGACCCCGGGATGGGCCGCGGCGATGTCGCCGGCCGCGCGGATGTCGGTCTTGCCGATTTCGACGAAAGTGCCCCCGCGGGGGAGCAATTGCAGCGTCGCGTCGACGAACTCGCCACTGAGGCTGTTGAGCACGACGTCCATGCCCTGCCCGTCGGTGGCCGCCTTGAAGGTGTCGACGAAATCCAGGGTTCGCGACGACGCGATGTGCGCCGCGTCGATCCCGAGTTCGCTGAGCACGTGCTGTTTGTCGGGGTGTGCCGTCGCGAAGATCTCGGCGCCGAGGTGGCGGGCGATCTGGATGGCGGCCTGACCCACGCCTCCGGCTCCGGCGTGGATGAGCACCCGCTGCCCGGCCGAGAGCCCGGCGATCTCGACGAGGGAGACGTAGGCGGTCAAATACACAATCGGCGCGGACGCGGCCTGGGTGAACGACCACCCGGCGGGGACGGGCACCACCATGTTCTCGTCGGTGACCGCGGTGGGTGCGAACGCGTTGTGCGGGAACAGGCCCATCACCGCGTCGCCGGGGCGCAGCGACGCATCGGGCCCCACGTCGAGGACGATCCCGGCGGCTTCGCTGCCCATGCCCTCGTCGGCGATGGCGCCCAAGGCCACGACCACGTCGCGGAAGTTCAGGCCGGCGGCGCGTATCTGAACCCGAATCTGCCCCGGCCCCAACGTATTCGGCGGGTCGGTGGGCAGCAGCGCCAGGTTGCTCAAGTCGCCCTTTCGGGTGGTGCCCAGCTGCCAGGCGGGGGCATCCGGTGGGGCCAGGATCGGGGTGCGGGCCAGGCGGGGGATGCGGGCAACACCGTTGCGCAGGGCCAGCTGCGGTTCGCCGGCCGGTCGTGCCGCGGCGACGGCCAGCAGGTTGTCCCGGCTGGCGGCGGTGTCGTCGGTGTCGAGCGCAATGATGCGGTCGGGGTGTTCGTTCTGGGCGGTGTGGATCAGCGCCCAGACCGCGGCGTGCGCCAGGTCTGGGACACCGTCAAAAGCGCTGACGCTGACCGCATTTCGGGTGACCACCACCAGGCGGGTCTGGGCGGTGTCGGGCCGGGCCAGCCAACCCTGCAGCTGGGCCAACGCGTCGCGGGTCAAACTGTGCACCTGCCGCACCGGATCGGCCGTGGCTTCGGCTTCGGGGGCGTCGGGCAGGAGCCAGATCGCCAACTCGGGACAGGGGGACACCGTCGCCAGGTCGGCGTGGATCGGGCCGTTTGTCAGGCCGGCGGGAAGTCGATCGGGTGAGCCGGTGACGACCGCCCACTCCGGGGCCGTGGCCGCCGGGGAGATGTCGTCGAGCAAAGGCGGCCAGCTGAGTTGGAACAGGCTGTCGCGGAGTCCGGCGACGGTGCTCACCTGCCCGCCGATGTCGGGCAGCTCACGCAACGTGATCGTCCGGATGGTGATGACCGGGGCGCCGGTGGGGTCGGTGGCGCGCAGCTCCCAGATGTCCTCGGCGGCGCGGCTCAGCTGGACGTGCAGCCGGGTTGCGGCGGTGGCATACAGGGCGATCCCGGCGAACGCGTACGGAAGCCGCAACGTCGCCGGGTCGGCCTCACCGGTGCGGTCCAACACGGATGCGATCGCGTGCAGCGCGGCGTCGAGGAGGGCGGGGTGGATCTGGTATCCGGCGACGTCGGTGCCGGCGGGCAGTTCCACCTCGGCGTGGACGACGTCGGGCCGCGCCGGGTCGGTGCCGATGCCGTGTAGCGAGCGGAACACGCCGCCGTAGCCGTAGCCCAGCTGGGCCAGCCGTTCGTAGAAGTCGTCCCGGTCGACGGCCTCGACACCCGGCGCCGGCATGAGCGGGGGGGCGGCCGGCTGGTAGGGGCTCAGCTCACCGCTGGCGTGCAGCGTCCACACGCCGGACTGGCCGCCGGTGCGCGAGTGCACGCTGAACGCGCGCCTCCCGCTGTCGTCGGCCGAATGCACGGCGACCTGCACATCGGCGGGCGCATTGCCCGACAGCCGCATGGGACTGTGCAGGACCAGCTCGTCGATCACCGGGCAGCCGCCGTTCTCGCCGGCCTGCAACACCAGATCGATGAACCCGGTCGCGGGGAACAGCACCGTGTCTCGGACTTGGTGGCCGGCCAGCCAGCCCTGCGTGGCCGTCGACAACCGACCGGTCAACACGACCTGGTCCTGGTCGGCGAGGTCGACCACCGCCCCCAACAGGGGGTGCTCGGCCCGGTCCTGGCCGAGCCCGGAAGCGTCGCCCGCCGCGGTGGGGATCAGCCAGTAGCGGTGGTGCTCGAAGGGGTAGGTGGGCAGCTCGACGGTGCGGGCGTGCGGGTACAGGGTCGACCACGACGGGCCGTGGCCGTGGTTGTGCAGCTGGGCCAGCGCGGTGGCCAGGTTGTCCTGGTCGGGATGGTCGCGGTGCAGCGTGGTGACCACCCCGGACTGGGTGCGCTGGGTCCGTCCCGTGGCCTCGGCCAGGGTGTCGATGATTGCCGGGGCCAGCACCGGGTGCGGGGACAGCTCCACGAACGTGCATTCGCCGGCGGCCAGGCGCTCCACGACGCGGTCGTGGAACCGGACCGGCTCGCGCAGGTTGCGATACCAGTAGTCGGCGTCCATGGTGGTGGTGTCCAGCGGGTCGGCCGAAAGCGCTTGCCCCACGGTGGAATACAGCGGAATGCTGGAGGGCATGGGGGTCAGGTCGTCCAGCTCGGCCAGCAGCCGCTCGCGCACCGCCTCGACCTGGGCCGAGTGTGACGCGTAGTCGACGGCGATCGACCGCACGTGGATTCCGTCGCGCTCGCAGGCCGCGCTGAACTCCTCGATCGCGGCGGGTTCGCCGCTGATGATGGTGTGGGTGGGGCCGTTGATCGCGGCGACGCTCAACGTCTCGCCCCAGGGCTGCAGGCGTGGCCTCAGTTGCTCGGCGGCCAGCAGGACCGAGGCCATCGTCCCGGTGCCGCGCAGGTCGCTCAGCGCCCGGCTGCGCAGCGCCACCACCTTGGCGGCCTCGGGCAACGACAGCACCCCGGCGATGTACGCCGCGGCGATCTCGCCCTGCGAGTGGCCGATCACCGCGTCGGGAACGATGCCGTAGTGGCCCAGCACCTCGGCCAGCGACACCATCATCGTGAACAGCACCGGCTGCACCACGTCGACGCGGTCCACCACCGGGGCGCCCGGCTCCTGGCACAGCACTTCGCGCACCGACCAGCCCGTGAACGGGCGCAGCGCCTCGTCGCAGGCGTCGACGGTGTCGGCGAACACGCGGTGGTGTTCGTAAAGCTCTCGACCCATGCCCGGGTATTGGCCGCCCTGGCCGGGCAGGACGAACACCGTCTTGCCGCGCACGTGGGCCTGGTAGTGGTGCTGGGTCAGCTGGGGGTGGGGTTGGCCGGCGCGCAGCGCATCGAGGGCGTCCAAAAGTTCCTTGCGCGGATCGGCGGCCGCGACCGGCGCGGTGATCACCGCCCGATGCGGGTGGTGGGCGCGAGTGGTGGCCAGGCTGTAGGCCACGTCGATCAGGTCCAGGTCGGGCTGGCTCCCGAGAAAGTGGTGTAGCCGGTCGGCCTGCGCCCGCAGCGCCGCGGGGCCGCGCGCCGAGACCGGCCACATCAGTGCGCCGAAATCGGCGACGTGCCGGGCTTCTTCGGCCGGGGGTTCGGCGGGTTGGTTCGGCGGGGCGGGGGCCTGTTGCAGGATCAGGTGGGCGTTGGTGCCGCTGATGCCGAACGACGACACGGCCGCGGTGCGCGGATGATCGGTGTCCGGCCACGCCACCGCCTCGGTGAGCAGCCGCACGGTGCCGGCCGACCAGTCGACGTGCGGGCTGGGCCGATCGACGTTGAGCGTGGGGGGCAGGATGTCGTGGTTGAGGGCCTCGATCATCTTGATCATCCCGGCGACCCCGGCGGCGGCCTGGGTGTGGCCGATGTTGGATTTGATCGAGCCCAGCCACAACGGGCGCTCGGCGCTGCGCGCGGTGCCGTAGGTGGCGATCAGCGCGCCCGCCTCGATCGGGTCACCCAGGGTGGTGCCGGTGCCATGGGCCTCGACCACGTCCACTTCGTCGAGGTTGATGCCGGCGTTGGCCGCGGCCTGGGCGATGACGCGCTGTTGGGCGGCCCCGCTGGGGGCGGTCAAGCCGTTGGAGGCGCCGTCCTGGTTGATCGCCGAGCCGGCGATGACCGCCAGCACCGGATGGTTGTTGCGCTGGGCGTCGCTGAGCCGTTCCAGGACCAGCACCGCGGCGCCCTCGCCCCAGCCGGTGCCATCGGCGTTGGCGGAGAACGCTTTACACCGCCCGTCGGCCGCCAGCCCGCGTTGCCGGGCGAACTCGGTGAAGATCGCCGGTGTGGTCATCACCGTCACGCCGCCGGTCAGCGCCAGGCTGGATTCGCCCTTGAGCAAAGACTCGCACGCCCAGTGCGCGGCCACCAGCGACGACGAGCACGCGGTGTCGACGGTGATAGCCGGGCCCTGCAACCCCAACGCGTAGGCGACACGACCGGAGACCACGCTGGTGGACGAACCGGTCAGGCCGTAGCCCTCCGCGCCGTCGGAGCCGCCCGCGCCGTATTGCTGTGACCACGCCCCGACGAATACCCCGGTCGGTGAACCCACCAGCGCGGAGGGGTCAATTCGGGCGGTTTCCAACGCTTCCCAGCACACCTCGAGCAGCAACCGCTGCTGGGGGTCCATGGTTTGGGCCTCGCGCGCCGAGATCCCGAAGAACTCCGCGTCGAAGCCGGCCGCGTCCGCCACAAAACCGCCGGCGCGGGTGTAGGTCTTGCCGACGGCGTCGGGGTCGGGGTCGAACAGGTCCGCCAGGTTCCAGCCGCGATCGGCCGGGAACGGCCCCATCGCGTCGGTGCCGCCGGCCACCAGATCCCACAGCGCCGCAGGCGAATCCACCCCGCCGGGGAACCGGCACGCCATGCCCACCACGGCGATCGGCTCGTCCACCCGGACGTGGGTGCCCGCCGCTGCGGCGGCGGCCGGCCCTGCCAGCAACTGACCCAGGTGGGTGGCCAACTCCCCGGGGCTGGGGTAGTCGAAGGCCAGGGTGGGGGGCAGTTCGAGTTCGGTGACCGTTTTGAGCCGGTCGAGCAGCTCGACGACCTTCACCGAGTCGAATCCCAGGTCCCGGAACGTGAGTTCGGGGTCGATGTGCTGGGCGCCGGGGTGGGCCAACACCGTTGCCGCCTGCGAGCACACCTCCGCCAGCAGCAGGTCATGCTGCTGGCGGCGCAGCGTGCGCAGTCGTTGGGCCAGTCCCGCGTCGGCGGGGGCGCTTCCGTCGGCGTCATCAACTGTGTGCCGCTGCGGCGCGCGAATCGGCTCGTCGATGCGGGTGAATTCGCCGTGCAGGTACAGCTGTACGCAGTCCCGTCGCCGGACCTTGCCGCTGGTGGTGAGGGGAATCGAACCGGGTTGCACCAGAACGAGATCCGCCACACTCAAACCGTGCGCCTTCGATATCGCCGCGGTGACGTCACGCCTGACGGCGGCGATCCTCTGCGCGGCTGCCTCCTCGGGCTCGTCCCGCTTCTTGAGTTCGATGATGGTGACCAGTTTGTCGGCGCCGTCATCGCCGGGAACCGCGATGGCCACGCAGCGGCCACGGGTGGTCTCCTGGATCGTCGCCTCGATGTCGTCGGGAGAGTGGTTGCGCCCGTAGACGATCAGGATGTCCTTGATCCGGCCCTTGATGAACAGCTCGCCGTCGGAGAAGAAGCCCAAATCTCCGGTTCTCAGCCACGGCCCTTCGGGTGTGCCGGGCGACGGGGCGACAAGCGTTGCGCCGAAGGTGCGTTCGGTCTCCTCGGGTTTCTGCCAATAGGCGGTGGCGACGTTGTCGCCGTGCACCCAGAGCTCGCCAACCGTTCCGGCCGGGCACTCGACCCTCGTCTCGGGGTCGACGATGCGCACCGCCGGCCACCGGGGCGTGCCGTAACCGACCAGCGGCATACCTTCCCCGCTCGCGCACTGCTTGGCATGGCCGGCGGTCAGTTCCTCGGAGTCGAAACACACGATTTCTGGCGGATGACCCGATTCGCGGGTCGCCACGAAGACCACGGCTTCCGCGAGCCCATACGAAGGCCGCAACGCCTCGGGGTGAAGGTTGAAGGGGGCGAATCGCTCGGCGAAGCGCCGCAGCGTCGCGGGTTGTACGCGTTCGGCACCGTTGAGGATGTGGCGCACGTCGCCGAGGTCAACCCCGGCCAGGTCTTCGTCCGATGTCTTGATCGCCGCCAGCTCGAAAGCGACATTGGGCCCCGCCGAAAACGCGCGAGTGTGGCTTCCCATCAGCTGCATCCAGCGCGCCGGCCGCTGCAGGAACGACGCCGGGCTGGTGACCACGGAGCGCAGTCCCGCCAGGACGGGCAGGACGATTCCCACGATCAGACCCATGTCGTGAAAGAACGGCAACCACGAAACGACCGTGGCGTCCAGCGGAGGGGGCCCGCCGTAATAGGCGGAAATGATCTGGTCGTAGTTGGCCCGGATGTTCTTGTGCGAGACCACGACCCCGGCCGGCGTGCGCGTCGACCCGGAGGTGTATTGCAGATACGCGATGTCCGGCAGGCTTTCCGGCTCGGGGAGGGGGCCGTGCTCAGCGTCCAGGTCCAGCAGGTCGAGCTCGATGATCGACGGCCGGGATTCGATGGGCTGCGCCGAGACGTACCCGGCGATGCTCCCCGCGAGAGCGGACGACGTCAGAACGGCGGAAGGCGACGCGTCGGCCAGGACCGCACCCACCCGTTCGTCGGTCGCGCCGCCCAGCGGCTCAGACAGCGGGACGGCGATCTGACCGGCCTGCAGTGCGCCCAGAAACGCGGCGACGTAGTCGAGTCCCTGCGGCGCCGATATGACAACGCGGTCACCGCTGGACCCGCACGACCTGAGCTCCCGCGCGACATTCAGCGTGCGCCGATACAGCTGCGACCACGTCAGGCTTTCCGTGACGCCGTCCCAGTCCTGCTGGTAATCAACAAAGGTGAACGCCGTCTCGCTGGGCCGCGCACTGGCGTGCTGCTGCAGCACCGCCGGAATGGAGGACTCAATCACGGCGTGACGGCAAGGGGTAGACGGATCGGCCGTCGGCGGCGTCGGCACAGCTCGGACGCGGTTCGCAGAGATGCCGCGGCCGCAGCACGCGCGTGTGGGCGTGATCGGGCCGGGGCCGGCTGCGCCCAGCACGGCCCGGAACCGCGCGCCGACCCGTCAGGCCTTCGATCGGGCCAGCGCTGCCGGTGTGCTGCAAGATCACCAACCTTGGATGAAGAGAACGGGTTCTTCGAGTCCGGGGGATTATTGCACACCTGTCCAACCCATTGGGTATGTTGGCGAATCATCCCGTCATCGCCGTCGGCCCGGGAGCCCTTGGCTGGTCGGGCCGTCAAAAGAGCCGACGGAAGGCGGCCCGGAGTGAGGGTGGAAAACCTGGACATCGCGCAGTACTTCCCCGCCCACGCGGAGGTGTGCGAGATCGCGGGGCCGCGTCAAACCGAGCACCCGGAGGTGAACCGGTGAGCGTAGTCGACAGTCCGACGGTGGACAGTCCGGTCGCAGTGGATCGGACGACGCTTCACGATCTGTGGAAAGCGATCCTCGTCGGCATCGCGATCGTCGTGGCTGGGGCGTGTTACTTCGCGCCGGTGCTACTCGTCGCGCTCGGCGCGCTCGTTCTGCTGCTCCTCGGTGCGCGCGTGGTTTACCGGGGCCGCGACCGCTACATTCCCAACCTCTACGCCCGCGACGTCCGGGTGTACGACGACGCGTACCGCTCGTTCATCGCCCGCTCGCTGTCGAGCCTGCGCAAGTGCAGGATTCGAGGCCACACGTTGTTGTGGGAAGCGTCGCGCCTTCCGAAGCCGAGCCGCCAGGATGCCGACGAGCTGTCGCTGGATTTGGGCGTCTGGCTCGGCTGGTCGACGAGGCTGATCGCCGATGCCACCGGCCGTCGCGTCTTCGGCTTCGACACCTTCGAGGGCCTCGTCGAAGACTGGCAGGTCGACGACCAGGTCGTGTTCAAGCGTGGGACCTTCGCACTATCGGAACCGCTCGCGCAGCGTTCCATGCGCGACACCGGCGTGAGCCTGCACGACGGGTTGCCGGCGGCGCTCGGCCGCGATGTCCAATTCATCAAGGGAAGCACCTACGAGACGCTCGCCCCGTTCCTGGCCGAGCGACCGGAAGCCAAGATCCGGCTTTTCCACATGGATTTGGATACGTATGAGAGTTGCCTGCATGCGCTGGAAACCTGCAAGGACCGCTTTGTCGAAGGATCCATCCTCGTCTTCGACGAATACCTCGTCACCAACGCCGAGATGCGGGCGTTCTTCGAGTTTCAGGACAAGTACGGGCTGGAATGGCGATACCGGGCCTGGGGTCTCGAAGTCATGGAGATGAACCTCGAGATGGTCGTCTCGCGCTGGAAGCGCTTGACGTACTACCTGCTCTGGATCGCCGCGTACTGGTTGGCGGGCGACGGCAGCTATGTCTGGAAGTTCTACCAAAAACGGTTTTGGCGGTTTTGGCTTGGCGCACCGATCGGCGACATCTTCTTCATGCTCGGCGCCGCCGGGCAACGAAAGTCCGTCAGCCTGGAAATCACCGGTCTGGGCAAGTTGAGCGGCGCCCGCCCGTGCGAGCAGAACAACGGATGACGAGCGGCCGGCCCGCGATGAAATTTGTGCTGGCGAGCTGGGGCAGTCGCGGCGACGTCGAACCGAACCTCGCCGTCGGCCGCGAGCTCGCGCGACGCGGGCACGAGGTGTGCATGGCCGTCCCGCCCGACCTGGTCGCATTCACGGAGTCGGCCGGGGTCGCGGCCGTCGGCTTCGGCCCCGAGGCGCGGTCCATTCTCGCCGCGCACCGAGAATTCTGGACCTGCTTCTTCAGCCGCCCCTGGAGGGTCCGCGACCTGATCACGTCGCGCCTGGAAATTTCGGGTCCCCTGCTGCGGGCCTGGCAGGAGATGAGCACGACGCTGGTCTCGCTGGCGGAGGGGGCCGACCTCCTATTCACCGGCATCAATTTCGAGGACGCCGCCGCCAACGTCGCGGAGTATCACGACATTCCGCTGGCCACGCTGCACCACTTCCCGCTGCGGCCCAACGGCGTGACCCTGGCGACCCTGCCGGCGCCGATGGCCCGCGCGGCGGTCACGGCGTTTTGGTGGGCGTCCTGGCGTGCGACGAAGAAGGTCGAGGACGCGCAGCGCCGCGAACTGGGTCTGCCGAAGGCCAACGGGGCGGCGCCGCGGCGGATCACCGAACGCGGATCCCTGGAAATCCAGGGCTACGACGAGGCGCTCTTTCCGGGGCTGGCGGCCGAATGGGCGCAACATGAGCGTCAACGTCCCTTCGTCGGCGCGCTGACGCTCGGGTTGGCGACCGATGCCGACGAAGAGGTCGCGTCGTGGATCGCGGCGGGAACACCTCCCATTTACTTCGGGTTCGGCAGCACCCCGGTCAGATCTCCGGCTGACACGATCGCCATGATCGGCGGGGCCTGCGCGCGGTTGGGCGAGCGCGCGTTGGTCGGCGGCGCCGGCACCGACTTCGGCGCGGTCGCACATTCCGACCACGTCAAGGTGGTGCGCGCGGTGAATTTCTCGACCGTCTTTCCCGCCTGCCGCGCGGTCGTGCATCACGGCGGCTCGGGCACCACGGCCATCGGCCTGCGCGCCGGGGTCCCCACGTTGATCCTTCCGACGGACATCGATCAGACGCTCTCGGGATCCCGCGTCAAGCGGCTCGGGGTGGGCACTTCCCGGCGCTTTTCGACCGCGACCGAGGATTCGCTGGTTGCCGATTTGCGCACCATTCTCGCCCCGGAATGCGTGGCGCGCGCCCGCGAACTCGCGACCCGCATGACCGAGCCCGCCAAGAGCGTCGCCGCCGCCGCCGATCTCCTCGAGGATTTCGCCCGCCCGCGGTGAACCCCGTCGCCTTGCGGGGCCCCCGGTGGCCCCAACGCGGAAGCCGCGAGGTGCGGCCCATCGCCGCAGGTCACCGCGCATAGCGTCGCCGGTACGGGGCACCGCGGAGCAATTAGCCATTCGGATGACACGCGTCTGGCCCACAAAGTATGGTTTAGAGCTTGTTACACCCATGTCGAGTAAATGGACTGGAGACACCGTTGAGCATGAACCGGTTCGATGATCGCAGTGGCAGCCCCTTCGTCTTGGTCAGCGACGAGGGGCAACCCCGGACGATGGGCAATCGGAAATGACCGATCACCAGAGTCAGGCCCTGCCGACCAACGGGTCGCCCGTCCGGCGGGGGACGGCTGAGAGCTTTGCGATCATCGGCTACGCGGCGCGCTTCCCGGGTGCCCCCGACGCGGACGCGTTCTGGGACGTGCTGCAGCACGAACGCGACGCCGTATCGGAGGTGCCGCCGGACCGATGGGACGTCGACGAGTTCTTCGACCCGGATCCCGACGCGCCCGGCAAGATCGTCAGCCGCCGGGCCGGGTTCATCGATGACGTGACGGGATTCGACGCGCCGTTCTTCGGGTTGTCGAACCGGGAAACCATGCTGATCGACCCGCAGCATCGGATCCTGCTCGAGACGGCGTGGCAGGCGGTGGAGCATTCGGGCACCGCGCCGTCCTCGTTGGCGAACACCAAGACCGGCGTGTTCATGGGTTTGGGCACCCACGACTACCTGGGACTGATCTCCGAACAGCTGAGTTACGAGGAAATCGAGGCATACGTAGCCATCGGGACGTCGTCCGCGGCGGGCGCCGGCCGCATCAGTTATGGGTTGGGGCTGCAGGGTCCGGCGGTGTCGGTCGACACGGCGTGCAGCTCGTCGCTGGTGGCGGTCCATCAGGCGTGCCAGTCGCTGCGTTTCGGTGAGTGCGACCTCGCCCTGGCCGGCGGCGTGAACGTCCTGCTCAGCGCGAAGACCGCGATGACCTTCTCGCACGCGCACATGCTGGCCCCGGACGGCCGGTGCAAGACGTTCGACGCGGCCGCCGACGGTTACGTGCGCGGCGAGGGCTGCGGCGTCATCGTCGTGAAGCGTCTCGAGGACGCGATCCGCGACGGTGACCGGATCCGGGCCGTGATCCGGGGCAGCGCGGTCAACCAGGACGGCGCGTCGGGCGGCCTGACGGTCCCCAACGGCGTCGCCCAGCAGCGCGTGATCGCCGAGGCGCTGCAGTGCGCGGGTGTCGCGCCCGCCGACGTGGGTTATCTGGAGGCGCACGGGACCGGCACGTCGCTGGGTGACCCGATCGAGGTCCAGGCCGCCGGTGCGGCATTGGGCAAGGGGCGCGACGCCGACCGGCCGCTGCTGATCGGGTCGGTGAAGACGAACATCGGGCACCTGGAGGCCGCGGCCGGCATCGCGGGCGTCATCAAGGTCGTCCTGGCCCTCGAGCACGGGGTGCTGCCGAAGCACCTGAACTTCAGCAAACCGTCGCCGCACATTCCGTGGGACCGGCTGCCGGTGCGCGTGGTGGACGAGGCCCTCCCCTGGGCGCGCGGCGAGCGGCCCCGCATCGCCGGGATCAGTTCGTTCGGATTCTCGGGAACCAACTCGCACGTCATCCTCGAAGAAGCTCCAGTAGCACCCGAGGTAGGCGAGGTCGCCGCCGCGCCGGTGACGCCGACGGACGACCGGCGGTTCAGCCTGTTGCCGCTCTCGGCGCGCAGCGCCGCCGCCTTGACGGAGCTTGCCAAGCTATACCGCGATTGGCTGGCCGCCCACCCGGACGCCTCGCTGGCCGACGTGTGCTTCACCGCCGGGGCAGCGCGATCGCACCTCGAGCACCGGGCCGCCCTGGTGATCAATTCGACCGAGTCCGCGCGTGAGCAACTCGCCGCGCTGGCCGACGATCGGCCGGCTCCGGGCTTGCTGCGCGGTGAGTGCGCGGACCGGCCGAGGACGGCGTGGTTGTTCACGGGCCAGGGCAGCCAGTACGCCGGCATGGCACGCGAGCTCTTCGAGACCGAGCCCGTGTTCGCCGAGACGATGACCCAGTGCGCGGCGGCGGTCGCCGACGTGCTCGAAAAGCCCTTGCTCGACGTCATTTTCGATCCCGACGGTGACGACACCTTGCGGCAAACCAGTTACGCCCAGCCCGCCCTGTTCGCGGTGGAGATGGGCCTGGCCCGCCTGTGGCAGTCGTGGGGCTTCGAGCCGGACGTGGTGATCGGCCACAGCGTCGGCCAATACACCGCGGCCTGCGTCGCCGGCGTGGTCAGCCTCGAGGACGGGGCGTTGCTGCTGGCCGAGCGCGGCCGCCTGTTCGGCAGCCTGCCCGACGGCGGCCGGATGGTCGCGGTCTTCGCCGCCGCGGAGCGGGTCGAAAGCATGACCGACGAGTTCCCGAGCCTGTCCGTGGCCGCCTACAACGGCGCCAACACCGTGCTGTCGGGACCCGTGCAGGATCTCGACCAGGCCGTGGCGGCCTTGGAAGCCGACGGTGTGCGCTGTGACTGGCTGGACACCAGCCACGCCTTCCATTCGGCGCTGCTCGATCCGGTCCTCGACGAATTCGAGTCGTACGCCAACCGGTTCGAGTTCAGGGCGCCACAAAAGACGTTGGTGTGCAACCGCACCGGCGCGGCCCTGGGCAGGAGCGCGAAACTGGACGGCGCCTATTGGCGCCGCCACGCGCGGCAGCCGGTCGAGTTCGCCAAGAGCGTGCGCACCCTGGCCGAACTGCACTGCACGATGCTGCTGGAGATCGGCCCGCAGCCGGTCCTGACGGCCGCGGCCCTGCGGGCCTGGCCGGACCCGGCCACCGCGCCGCGGGCGATCGCGTCGATGCGCAAGAACGTCGCCGATCACCGGCAGATCACCGAAGCCCTCGCCAACGCGTACATCGTGGGCCACCGCCCCGACTTCGGCGCGCTCCAGCCGCCAGCCGCGCGCAAGGTCGACCTGCCCACCTATCCGTTCCAGCACCGCCAGTACTGGTTCCGCGAGGAGCGGGTCCGGCCGACCCAGTCCTTTGACGAGAGCCAAGCCATGCGCACCGAAACCGTGCGGCTTCTCGAGGACGGGCGGATCGAGGAACTCGCCGCGCTGCTCGACGGCGCGGAAGGCAATCAACAGGCCGTCGATCTGCTCAAACAGCTTGCCGCACAACACAACCAACAGCGCAAAGCCCAATCCATCACGGACTCCCGCTACGAGATTCGCTGGGAGAAGTCCGCCGCTGGCACGCCAGCCGGCGAAGGATCTGCCTGGGTCCTGATCACCGACGATGCCGAGGCGGTTCGGCCGCTGGTCGACGCGCTGACCGCACGCGGGCACCGGCACCGGATCGTCGGGCTGCCGGTTTCGGACGCCGACCAGGAGCGGCTCGCCGCGACGTTACGCGCCGCGGTGGAGGAGGAACCGACGACCCGCGTCCTGCATCTGGCGGCCGTCGATGCCGACACCGCACCGTCGATGCGATCGCTGTTGCGGATGCAACACGACGTCCTGAGCGGAACCCGGCGAGTGTTCTGCGCCGCGGCCGCGGCCGACCTCCGCGTACCCATCTGGCTGATAACCCGTGGCGCACAGCGTGTTACCGATGCGGACACCGTGTCACCGACCCAGTCCTGCCTGTGGGGATTCGGTCGCGCCGCCTCGCTGGAACATCCACGCCTGTGGGGCGGACTGGCGGACCTGCCGCCGGGCGGCGCCATGGACGAGGCGGTGTGGACCCGGCTGGTCGACGAGCTGGTGGCGGCGCCCGCCGGTGAAGACCAAATCGCGCTGCGCGACCAAGCGGTTTACGTTCCCCGGCTGACGCGGCGTGCGGGGCAGCCGAGCGCCACACCGGTGGCACTACGAGAAGACGCAACGTACCTGGTGACCGGTGGGCTGGGTGCGATCGGCCTCGAAGTCGCCGGATACCTGGCCGCGCACGGCGCCCGGCACCTGGTATTGACCAGCCGACGCGCCCCCAGTGAGGCCGCGCAACAGCGCATCGGTGCGATAAGCGAAGAGTCCGGCTGCGAAGTCCGGGTCATCGCGGCCGATGTCTCCAACCCGCACGACGTCGCTCGCGTCCTGGCCACCGTGCGGGCCGAACTGCCGCCGCTGGCCGGCGTCGTGCACGCCGCGGGCGAGATCAGCACCACCCCGATGCAGGCCTCCGACGCCGAAGCGCATCAAGCAGAAGTGGACCGGGTGTTCGCGGGGAAGGTTTGGGGCGCTTGGAATCTCAGCGAGGCCACCGCGGGCCTGCGGCTGGACTTTTTCCTCAGCACCTCCTCGATTGCCGGGGTGTGGGGCGCGGGCGGCCAGACCGCTTACAGCGCGGCCAACGCCTTCCTCGACGGGTTGGCGTGGCGGCTGCGTGAGCAGGGTGTTCCGGGGATCAGCGTCAATTTCGGTCCGTGGTTGAACGCGGGCATGGCCGACGAGTCCGCCCGCGCGGAACTGGACAAGCGCGGCGTCAAGCCGCTGTCACCCGCCGACGCGTTGGCGGGGATGGCCGAACTCCTGGCGGCGTCGGGCAAGGGCTCGGGCAAGGGCGCGGCGAAGGGCGCATCGCACGGGGTGGTGGCCCGCATCGATTGGGCCGGCTTCCTGCCGCTCTACCAGGTGGGCGGGAAGCGAGCGTTCTTCGCGCAGTTGCAGCGCGAGGTGCCCGACACGGCGCCGGCATCGACGGCGTCCGGCGACACCCAACTGGTCGAGCGGCTCACCCTCGCTCCGGCGCAGCAGCGGAAGAAACTCGTCGTGGACTACCTGCGCGACGTCGTCGCGCAGGTGACCCGGATCGACCCGGCGGAGATTCGCGACGAGGCCGGCTTCTTCGACGTCGGCATGGATTCGCTGATGGCCGTGGAACTTCGGCGCCGGGTCGAGCAGGCCGTGGGCAAGGAGTTGCCGTCGACCCTCGCGATGGACTATCCGCGGCTGGTCGACGTGGCCGACTTCCTGCTCGGCGACGTGCTGAGCATCGGCACCCCGGCGCCGAGCGCGCCGGCGCCGGCCAAGCCGGCCGCGGCGGCACCGACGCGCTCCGATGAGCCGATCGCGATCGTGGCCGTCGCCTGCCGTTTCCCCGGCGCCCGCGATCCCGAGGCGTATTGGGATCTGTTGTCCGGCGGTGTCGATGCGATCCGGGAGATTCCGGAAGACCGCTTCGACGTCGACGAGTACTACGACCCCGATCCGGAGGCACGGGGCAAGATCTACACCCGTTACGGCGGGTACCTGGAAAGCATCGACGGATTCGACCCGGAGTTCTTCGGCATCTCCCCGCGCGAGGCCGTGTGGATGGATCCGCAGCAGCGGTTGATGCTGGAGATCGCGTGGGAGGGCCTCGAACGTGCCGGGTATGCGCCCGCGGCGTTGCGCGGCAGTCGAACCGGTGTGTTCGTGGGCGTGGCCGCCAACGAGTATTCGCAGCTGCTGAACGCCAACTCGGTCGAGACCATCGAGGCGCACTTCATCACCGGGAACGCGCTCAACGTCATCGCGGGCCGGGTGGCGTTCGCGCTCGGGCTGGAAGGGCCGGCGATGGCGGTGGACACCGCGTGCAGTGCCTCGCTGGTGGCCGTCCATCAGGCCTGCCAGGCCCTGCATTCCGGTGACTGCGACATGGCGCTGGCCGGTGGGGTGAACGTCTTGGTGAGCCCGGCGTCCATCGTCGCCACCTCGCGCGCCCGAATGCTGGCCGCCGACGGCCGGTGCAAAACCTTCGACGCCTCCGCGAACGGCTACGCGCGCAGCGAAGGCTGCGGGATCCTGGTGCTCAAGAGGCTGAGCGACGCGGAGCGTGACGGCGATCAGATCTGCGCGGTCATCCGGGGCAGCGCGGTCAACCAGGACGGTGCCTCCAGCGGTTTGACGGTGCCCAATGGTGGTGCGCAGCAACGGCTTATCGCCGCGACGCTGGCCCGTGCCGGCGTCGAGGGCCGGGACGTCGATTACCTCGAGGCGCACGGCACGGGCACCTCGCTGGGTGACCCGATCGAGGTCCAGGCCGCCGCGGCCGTCTACGGTGCCGGCCGCGACTCGAACCGGCCGCTGTTGATCGGATCGGTGAAGACCAACATCGGCCACCTCGAGTCGGCGGCGGGGATCGCCGGCCTGATCAAGGTCGTGTTGTCGCTGCAGCACGAAGTCCTGCCGCAGAACCTGCACTTCGAGAACCCGTCGCCGAACATTCCCTGGGACTCCTTGCCGGTGCGGGTCGTGGACCGGGCGATCCCGTGGCACGCCGACGGCCGGCCGCGTCGTGCCGGAACAAGCTCCTTCGGGTTCTCGGGCACCAACGCGCACGTCCTGATCGAGGAGGCGCCGGCGAAATCCGCGGTGGCCGACGGAACCTCGGCGGGCGACGCGGTTGCCGACGCCACCGGGGCACCGGAAGCGGGCGCCGGCGACGAATTGGTCGGCGTGCTGCCGCTGTCCGCGCGCTCATCGCAGGCGCTGGTGGCGTTGGCGCAGCGATACGGTTCCTGGCTCGACGACCACCCGGACGCCGACATCGCCGATGTGTGCTTCACCGCCGGTGCCGGGCGTTCGCATTTCGAACACCGGGCCGCGCTCGTCGTGGATTCGGTTGCCGGTGCCCGTGAGCTGCTGACCGGGTTGGCCGAAAACCGGCTGGGGCCGGGTGCGTTGCGCGGCGAGTGCGGCGACCCGCCCAAGACCGCGTGGTTGTTCACCGGCCAGGGCAGCCAGTACCCGGGGATGGCGCGCGAGCTGTTCGACAGCGAACCGGTGTTCGCGGACACCGTGAAGCGATGCGCGGAAGCGGTCGACGGGATGTTGCCGCGCCCGTTGCTCGAGGTGCTGTTCGAGGCGGCCGGCAACCCCGGCGATGACGCCGGAAAGGGGCTGGGCCACACGTCTTATGCCCAGCCGGCGCTGTTTGCCGTCGAGATGGGCCTGGCGCGGCTGTGGCAGTCGTGGGGTATCGAGCCCGACGTGGTGCTGGGACACAGCGTGGGCCAGTACGCCGCGGCGTGCGTGGCCGGAGTGTTCAGCATGGAGGACGGGGCACGCCTGATCGCCGAACGCGGCCGGCTGTTCGGCAGCCTGCCCGCCGGCGGGCGCATGGTGGCCGTGTTCGCCGATCCCCAGCAGGTGGAGAGCGCCGCCGAGGAGTTCCCACACATCTCGGTCGCCGCCTACAACGGCCCCAACACGGTGCTATCGGGTCCCGGCGCGGACCTGGAACAGATCGTCGCCAAGTTGAGCGGTGACGGTGTGCGCTGCACGTGGCTGGACACCAGTCATGCGTTCCATTCCGAGCTGCTGGACCCGGTGCTCGACGAATTCGAGTCGTACGCAAAAGGATTCGAGTTCGCGGTTCCGACCCTTCCCCTGGTGTGCAACCGGACGGGCGCGGTCCTCGCCCCGGAAACCGCGCTGGACGCTCCGTACTGGCGGCGGCACTCCCGCCAGCCGGTGCAGTTCGCCGAAAGCGTCCAGACCGTGGCTGCGCTCGGCTGCTCGGTGCTGATGGAAATCGGCCCGCAACCGGTTCTCACCGGTGCCGCGCTGCAGGCCTGGCCGGATTCCTCGGCCGCTCCGCGTGCGATCGCATCCCTGCGCAAGGACACCGACGCCCGGCGCCAGATCGCAGAGGCGCTGGCCGCGGCCTACGTCAGCGGCCATCGGCCCGAATTCGCCGCGCTGCAGCATCGGCCGCGGCGCAGGCTCGACCTGCCCACCTATCCGTTCCAGCGGCGCCGCTTCTGGCCCAAGAATGCCGACATCCGCGGCATCGACGGACACGGCTCCGCCGGATCCGGAATCCTGGGTAGCGCAAAAGATCTCGCCTCCGGGGATTCCGTGTTCACCAGCCGATGGTCCGTCAACACGCAGCCATGGCTGTCGCATCACGTCATCTATGGCACCGTCGTCGTTCCCGGCGCAACGTACGCGGCGATGGCCCTGGCCGCGGTCGGGGCGCCGGCGCAGGTGCGCGACGTCTTCTTCTACGAACCGATCATCCTGGCCGACAAGGCCTCTCGAGAGGTGCAGCTGACGCTGCATCCGGTCGACGAGGATTGGACCTTCCAGGTCCACAGCCGCCCCTACGGCGATCGCGACGCTGACTGGTCGCTGAACGCCGACGGCCGGATCGCCTCCGGCGCCGATGACGAGTTGGCGCCGGCGTCGGCGGAATCCATCGACGCCGTGTGCGAGCGGTTGGACCGCATGCGCCCGCAGCAGCTGTTCGACACCTTCGCCGATATGGAGCTGACCTGGGGTCCGACCTGGTCCACGTCGCTCAAGTCGTTGTGGTCCGGTGATGGTGAGGCGGTCGGCGATGTCGCCATCGGCGACGAGCTCGCCGAACAGCTCGGCAGCGAGCCCGTCCACCCGGTGCTGCTGGACCTGTGCACGGGGGTCGCCTTCCCGGCGTTCCCGGCGGTTCTCGCGGCCGCCGACGGCGGCGAGGTAGGGGAGCTGTTCCTGCCCCTGCGGTATGGCCAGGTGGTGTTGCGGGACAAGTTGCCGAAGCGCTTCTATTGCCGCGCGCGGTGGCAGAGTGGCGGTCCGGACAGCGAGACCCAGGTGTTCGACCTCGACTTCGTGGATCGGGAGGGTCGCCAGCTGGGCGAAATACGCGAATTCACGGTGAAACGCGCGCCCCGGGAAGCGTTGCTGCGGGGACTGGGCGGCGACGCGACGCGGAACCTGTACACCCTCGGCTGGGAGGAGGTGCCGGCGCCGGAGCCGGGCAGCGCCCAGAAGGGCGATGGCACCTGGCTGATTGCCGGCTTCGACGAGCTGGCCGCCGAAGTGCCGGGTGCCGTCGCACTGGACCGCAGTACGGACGTCGACGCCTGGAAACAGCAACTCGCACAGGCGCAGGAGCGCGGCGCCCCGGTCTCGGGAATCGTCTGGCGCACCGCAAAGCGGCCGGGCGTCGAAGAGTCGAGCGGCGAATTCGCCGCGCGGGTGGAAGTCGAGATCGACCAGCTGCTCGCGGTCGTGCGCGCGCTGTTGGCGCAGCAGGATCTCAAACTGACCGGCGGGCTGTGGATCATCACCGAACGCGCGGTGGCGACTGAGCCCGGCGAGCCCGTCGACCCGGTGCAGTCCGCGGTGTGGGGCCTGGGCCGCACGATCATCACCGAGCAGCCGAGCCTGCGTTGCCGGCTGGTCGACCACGACGGGTTCGAGGATGCCGTGCACTCGCTGGCCGGCCTGCTCGGCACACCCGTCGACGAGCCCGAACTTGCTTTGCGGCAAGGGAAGTACTGGGTGCCGCGGCTGGTGCCCTGGGCGCGCGGCGGCCATCTCCCGGTACCGCGGGCCGGCGATTACTTCCTGGCTCCCACCGAACGCGGCGCGATCGACAACCTGCGTCTCAACGAGACGGTGGTGCCGTCGCCGGGTGCGGGCGAGGTGCAGATCCGGGTCGAAGCCGCGGGTCTGAACTTCCGGGACGTGCTCAACGTGCTCGGCCTCTACCCCGGTGATCCGGGGCAGATCGGCGGCGGTGACCTCGCCGGCGTCGTCACCGAGCTGGGGGACGGCGTCACGAAGTTCGAGGTAGGCCAACGGGTCTTCGGGTTCATGCCGGGGTCGTTCGCGACCCGGGTCAATGCGCCCGCCCAGTTCCTGACGGCGGTGCCGAACGGAATCAGCGCGGTAGGCGCGGCGACCATACCCGCCGGCGCGCTGACGACCCGACTGGCGTTCGACTGGGCCGAGGTGGGCCCCGGTGACCGGGTGCTCATCCACGCCGCCAGCGGGGGCGTCGGTCTGGCGGCCATCCAGATCGCGAAGCAGCGCGGGGCGACCGTGTTCGCCACCGCGAGCACCTACAAACGCGCCACGCTGCGCGACATGGGCGTGGAATACGTCTACGACTCGCGCAGTACGGATTTCGCCGACCAGATCCTGGCGGACACCGGCGGCTCGGGCGTCGATGTGGTGCTCAACAGCCTGACCAACGAGGGGTTCATCGAAGCGACGGTGCGGGCCACCGCCAAGGGCGGCCGCTTCGCCGAAATCGCGAAGCGGGACATCTGGACTCGCGAGCAGATGGCGGCGGCCCGTCCCGACATCAAGTACGAGATCATCGCGCTGGACGCGTGCATCGAGCACGAACCCGAGCGGGTGGGCAACTTGCTGGCCGAGGTGGCCGAGAGCATGGCCAACGGCGAGTTGGCGCCGATCGCGGCCGAGGTCTACCCGGTGACGGAGGCCAAGACCGCGTTCCGCCGCATGCAGCAGGCGCGCCACATCGGCAAGATCGTGCTGCAGATGGCGCAACCGCTACAGCCGCGCGCCGATCGGAGCTATCTGATCACCGGCGGGCTCGGCGCGCTGGGCCTGTTCACCGCGGCCTATCTGGCCCAACTCGGGGCCGGTGACATCGTGTTGACCAGCCGGCGCGCGCCCAACGCCGAGGCCCAGCGGGCGATCGACGACATCACGGAGCGCCACCGGTGCCGCATCCACACGGTGACGGCCGACGTCGGTGACGAGGCGCAGGTCGAACAGCTGCTGGCGCGGATCCGGGCCGAGTTGCCGCCGCTCGCGGGGGTGGCACACCTGGCCGGCGTGCTCGACGACGCGCTGCTGTCGCAGCAGAGCGTGGAGCATTTCCGGACGACGTTGGCGCCCAAGGCGTTCGGTGCCCGCTACCTGGACCGGTTGACGAAGGACGACGAGCTCGACTTCTTCATCCTGTACTCCTCGGCGGCCAGCGTGCTCGGCTCCCCGGGCCAGGCCAACTACACCGCCGCCAACGCGCTGCTGGACGGGCTCGTTGCCGAGCGCCGGGCGCACGGCCTACCCGCAACCGGCATCAACTGGGGCCCGTGGGCGAAGGGCGGCATGGCCACGTCGCACGCCGCGCGCGCGAATCTCAGCGCCCAAGGCCTGATTCCGCTGGAACCCGGGGCCGCCCTCAACGCGCTCGCGGAGGTAATCGGCACCGGAACCGGGCAGGCGACCGTCATCAAGGCCAACTGGCAGCGCGCCGCGAAGGGGCTGGGCGCCTCTCGTCCGTCGCTGCTCGCCCACGTGCTGCCCAGTGCCGCCACGGCGACCCGCGGCGACAGCGAGCTGCTCCGGCAACTGCACGAGGTGCCCGAGGCGGAACGCGGCAGCTTCCTCACCGACTACCTGCGGCGCGAAGTGCAGAACTTCCTGCGGCTCGCTCAGCCGCCGGCCGCGACCAGCCGGTTCCTGGAATTGGGCACCGACTCGCTCATGGCGGTCGAATTCAGCAACCGGTTGCTGCCGCAGTTCGGTGGGGCGGTCACGATCAGCGCCACCGCGGTATTCGACTACCCGACGATCGGGTCGCTCGCCGAATACCTCGCCGCTCAGGTGCCGGTGTCCGACGCGGCGGACTCGGTGGGCGCGGCCGAGCCCACGTAGCGAGGGGGCTCGGCTCTCGCTGAGCCACCCACGCAACCAGCCGGGGCCGCGACGCTGCCGGGCGGGGCCCTACGCGGCGCCCGCCTGCAGTTGCGACCTCAGAATCCGGTACTCCAGCAGGCCGGCCCGCATCTGCTCGTAGATCGCCGACCCCGGCAGCGCGAGGAAGTTGGCGACGCGGGCATTTGCGTCGCCATAAACCTCGGCCCAGGTATCGGTCGCCTGATCGCGCGACGCCAACACGTTTCCGGTGATATCGCGATCGCTTTTGGTGACGAACCCTGACCGCTTTAAGCGCATGCGCACCTGGTCCCAGTCCTCAGGGCTCAGGAAGTCCGTGTGCAGGAACCATCCGCCGGGCCGACAAATCCTGGCCACCTCGGTGAGGAATTTCGGCAGATTGCCATACGAGTGCGACGACTCCACATTGACGATCGCATCGCACGAATCGTCCGCGAGGGGAATGTCCAGGGCATTGCCGACCCTGAAGTCGATCGGATTCTTGGTGTGCGTTTTGCTGCAGAACGCGATTGCCTCCGAGGACATATCGATGCCGATCACTTGGGCGCTGAACTTTTCGGCCACCACGGCGGTGTTGCCGCCGCGCCCGCACCCGATGTCGACGATGGTGCGGTCATTCAGGTCGAGCGACCCGATGACCTCGAGCACCAGCCTGACCGAGTTGGCGTTGAAGGTTCCTTCCCGAATGTCAAACGCCGCTTCGTTGTTCGAGTCCGTCGGAAGGTACCCATAGTTGAGAAAGAACGACACATTGGCCAAACCGACGGTCTCCAGGCGTTGGCTCAGTTGATTGTAAAAGTTGCGCCATCCGTCCGCAGTCGTGGCGAGCAGGTCGTCGGCGAGGTGCGCCGACATTGCCACCTGTGAGCCTTCTTGCGATTGAACCTGCGCCGTACTTTCGCTGTGGCTGTCCATTTATGTCGCCTACCAAATCGTGCTCTTGCACCATGATTTCTAGCACGGTGCCGGTTTATGGATATTCGTGCGCACGGGAGCCTCGCGTCAGGTACGGCTCACCTTCCGTGCCCTGGGCAATAGTATCCAGGTACCTCCGATTCCGATGGCGAATCCATTTTCGAAAGCGTTCTACATTGTCCGCGGCCGTTCGGCGCGACCAAATTGCGCCGTGCCCACCCTAGTATGGACGCCGCCCGTTGAGAACCGGCCATGAACTCAACGGGTTCTCGACTCCGCACCGGTGGCCGCCCGCCGCCCGGCCCAGACGCGAACCCGGCCGCGTGGGCCGTCGGCGTCGGCCACGACCGCCGGACGGTGCACGCGCCCGTCGCCGGAGGAGCGTCCATGCCCACGGAGTCTGCGGGAACCGCCGGGCGACCTCGCCCGGCCACGCGCGTCCGACCGCGCCTTCGGCAACACCCGGTGACGCCGCCGCGACACCGGCTCGCCCCCGCCGCCGACGCTACGTGCTACGGGCCGTAGTACGGCTTCATTCGCGTACCTAACGATCGGGAAGCGGCGTGCGGCGCAGTGCGCGGTCTTCAAACTGTGGGTTACCCCTCCAAATTCGAAAAGTGCGAGACAATTTCGGTGAGCTCCAGTATGGTCTAGAACTTGTTATACCCATGTTGAGTAGACGGACTGGAGACGCGGTGAGCATCAATCCGTTCGACGACGACAATGGCAGTTTTCTCGTCTTGGTCAACGACGAGGAGCAACACAGCCTGTGGCCGGCCTTCGCCGACGTTCCGGCCGGCTGGCGTGCGGTGTTCGGGGAAGCCGACCGCGCGGCGTGCCTTGACTACATCGAACAGAACTGGACCGATATACGGCCCAAGAGTCTACGCGACAGGTTGGCAGCTTCTTAAGCCCGCGCTACAGGGCACTGAGTGGGTAACCGGATGGAACTCGACGACCGGGCGTTTCCGCTGACGCGGGGACAGCTTGACATTTGGCTTGCGCAGGAAACGGGCCACTCCGGCACGGACTGGCAGCTGGGCATTCTGGTGCGCTTCGACGGCACGGTGGAGCGCTCGGCCCTGGAGCGGGCGATTCGTCACGTGATGATGGAGGCCGAACCGGCCAGGGCGGCCATCTTCGAGGTGGACGGCGAGATCGTGCAGAAGGCGATCGATTGCTCGGGCCTGGAGGTGGCCTTCCACGACCTGAGCGAATCGCCCCGGCCCGTGCAGAAAGCCCGGGAAATGGCGCTGACAATTCAACGCACGCCAATGCCTTCGGATGGCCCGCTATTCAACTTCACTTTATTCCAGACTTGGGCCGATGAATTTTATTTGTTCGGTTGCTTCCATCACATAATCATCGACGGGTTCGGAATTACGCTTCTCGCCAACCGGATTGCAACCGTCTACGCCGCGATTATTTCTAACGCGCCAATTCCCCCCGCCTTCTTCGGCTCGCTGCAGGACCTGGTTCGCTGCGAGTCGGAATACGAAGCGTCCACCGACTATTCGGAAGACCAGTCCTATTGGACCAGCAATCTTCCACCGGAAAGCGGGCTCGACCGTCGGTCGGCCGAGGACCCGGACGAAGGGGGTTCGCGGGAGCCTTCCGCGCCGGTGCGCCTGGATCCCGCGGTCCTGCAGCGGATTCAGGAGTTGGCCGACGAGTGGAAAATGCCTCGATCGTCGGTCATCACCGCTGCGTGCGCCCTTTTGGTGCGCGGATGGTGCGCGGAGGGCTCGCAGGTGGTACTCGACTTCCCGGTCAGCAGGCGCGTGCGTCTGGAGTCGAAGACGCTTCCCGGGATGGTCTCGGGGGCGGTGCCGCTCGTGGTGGCGCTCGCGCCTACGTCGACCGTCGCCGATTTCTGTCAACACGTTGACATGCAAATTCGGGAAGCGCTGCAGCATCAGCGGTTTCCGGTGCACGCGCTTGAACGCAAAGGCCACGCCCGGGGCACGGGGCAGCCGGCCGGCCGGGTGAGCGTCAATTTCATGCCGTCGAAGATGACGATGGATTTCGCCGGTGTAGGGGCCTCGGCGTCGTTTACCAATCCGGTTCAGGTGGGCAGCTTTGGATTGATCTTCTCCGGCGGCGGTGACCAGCTTTTCCTCAGCACGGTGGGCGGCGGTGGGGCGTTTTCGAATTTCGACGTCTCGGAATTGGAGAAACGGCTGAGCCGGGTGATGGTGGCGATGACCGCCGATCCGGGGCGGCGGCTTTCGTCGATGGATCTGCTCGACGCCGCCGACCTGACCGGGCTGGACGCGTGGAGCAACCGGGCGGTGTTGAGCGGGCCGGCACCGACCCCGGCGTCGATCCCGGCGGTGTTCGCTGCGCAGGTCGCCCGCGCCCCGGAGGCGACCGCGATCACGTGCGGCGAGGGTTCGTGGACCTATCTCGAGGTCGACCAGGCCGCCAACCGGTTGGCGCACCGGTTGGCCCGCCAGGGGGTGGGTCCAGGGCAACGCGTGGCACTGCTGTTGCCGCGTTCGGCCGAGGCGATCATCGCGATCCTGGCGGTGCTCAAAACCGGGGCGGCGTATGTGCCGATCGACCCGGCGGTGCCGGCGGCCCGGATCGCGTTCATGCTCGACGACGCCGCGCCGATCGCGGCGATCACCACCAGCGGGCTGGCCGAGCGGCTGGACGGGCGCGACCTGCTGGTCACCAAGGTCGACGATCTCCAAGATCCCGTCGACACCGAATCCGGCACCGCGCTGCCAACGCCGGACCCCGACAACATCGCCTACCTCATCTACACGTCGGGGACGACCGGCGTCCCCAAGGGGGTGGCCATCAGCCACCACAACGTGATCGGGTTGCTGCACTCGCTGGATGCCGAGTTGTCGCCCGGGCAGGTGTGGTCGCAGTGGCATTCGCTGGCCTTCGACGTGTCGGTGTGCGAGATCTGGGGTGCGCTGTTGTCCGGCGGACGCCTGGTGGTGGTCCCGGAATCGGTGGCGCGCTCGCCCGAGGACTTCCATGCGCTGCTGGCCAAGGAAGAGGTCAACGTCCTCAGCCAGACCCCGACGGCGTTTTACGCGCTGCAAACCGCGGACGCGCTCGCACCCGAGCTCGGGCGCCAGCTCAAGCTCGAAGCGGTGATATTTGCCGGGGAAGCGCTTGAGCCCCAGCGTCTTTCGCTCTGGCTGGACAACCACCCGGGTTTGCCGCGGCTGCTCAACCTGTATGGCACCACCGAGACGACCGTGCATGCCTCGTTCCGGGAGATCTCGGCCGCCGACGCGGACAGCGCGGTCAGCCCCATCGGGGTGCCGATGGCGCACCTGGCCTTCTTCGTGCTCGACGCCTGGTTGCAGCCCGTGCCGCCGGGGGTGGTGGGGGAGCTGTATGTGGCCGGCTCGAGCGTGGGGTGCGGGTATTGGCGCCGTTCGGGGTTGTCGGCGACGCGGTTTGTGGCGTGTCCGTTTGGTGCGCCGGGGCAGCGGATGTATCGCACCGGTGATTTGGTGTGGTGGGGTGCCGATGGGCAGTTGCGGTATGTGGGGCGCGCCGATGAGCAGGTGAAGATCCGCGGGTATCGCATCGAGTTGGGTGAGGTGCAGGCGGCGCTGGCGGGGCTGGACGGGGTCGAGCAGGCGGCGGCGATCGTCCGGGAGGACCGTCCCGGTGACAAGCGGCTGGTGGGGTATGTGACCGGGACGGCGGGTCCGGCCGAGGTGCGTGCGGCGCTGGGTGAGCGGTTGCCGTCCTACATGGTGCCCGCGGCGGTGGTGGTCATCGACGCGCTGCCGCTGACGGTCAACGGCAAGCTCGACAAGCGGGCCCTGCCGGCGCCCGAGTATCAGGATGTCGACCACTATCGCGCCCCCACCAACGCGGTCGAGGAGATCCTCGCCGACATCTATGCGCAGGTGCTCGGGCTGGAGCGGGTCGGGGTCGACGAGTCGTTCTTCGAGTTGGGCGGGGACAGCATCTTGTCGATGCAGGTGGTGGCGCGGGCGCGCGCCGCCGGCGTGGTGTGCCGGCCGCGCGACATCTTCGTCGAGCAGACCGTGGCCCGGCTCGCCCGGGTGGCCGGCGTCGCCGACGACGACGCCCACGTGATCGACGAGGGCGTGGGCCCGGTGGTGGCCACCCCGATCATGTGCTGGCTGTACGGCGTCGAGGGACCGGTCGACCAGTTCAACCAGACGGTGCTGCTGCAGGCCCCCGCCGGAGCCGACGAGGACCATGTCGTGGCCCTGCTGCAGGCCCTGCTGGATCGGCACGCCATGCTGCGCCTGCGCGTCGACGAGGACGCCGGGGGCTGGTCGTTGACGGTGCCCGAGGCGGGGGCGATCGACGCCCGTCACTGCCTGCGCGCGGTGGAGGCGCTGTCCGACGCCGCGGTGATCGAGGCGCGGTCGCGGTTGAACCCGGCGGCCGGGGTGATGCTGAGCGCGCTGTGGGTGCCCTCCACGGCCCAGCTGCTACTGATCGTCCACCATCTGGCCGTCGACGGGGTGTCGTGGCGGATTCTGCTGGAAGACCTCAACCTGGCTTGGGCGCAGCTTCGTGCCGGCCAGCAGGTGGCGTTGCCGGCGCCGCGGACCTCGTTTGCGCGGTGGGCGTCGTTGCTGGCCGAGCACGCGTGCCGCCCGGAAGTGGTGGAGCACGCGCGGGCGTGGCGGCAGATCGCCGCGACCCCCGTGGCGCTGCCGGCGGTGCGCCCCGAGGCGGACACCTTCCTCACCGCCGGAAACCTGTCGGTGGAGCTGGACACCGAGACCACCCGCATGCTGCTCGGCGAGGTGCCGGCGGCGTTTCACACCGGGATCCACGACATCCTGTTGATCGCCTTCGCCCTGGCGGTGGCGGAATTCCTTGGCGGCGGCGCGCCGGTCGGCATCGACGTGGAGGGGCACGGGCGCCAGGAGGAATTGGCCGCCTCGAAGGAACACGTGGACCTGTCCCGCACCGTGGGCTGGTTCACCACGAAATACCCGGTGGCCTTGGCCGTCGGCGGGCTGGACTGGGCGCAGGTCACCGCGGGCGAGACGGCCCTGGGCCTGGTGATCAAGGACGCCAAGGAGCAGCTTCGGGCGCTGCCCGATGGCCTGACCTACGGCGTATTGCGCTACCTGAACTCCGAGGTCGACGTGGCCGGGTCCGACCCGCCCTTCGGGTTCAACTATCTGGGGCGCCTGGGCGCGGCGGCCGACGCCTCCAGTGAGGAGTGGCGGATCTGCCCGGACGGCGGCTCGGTGGCCCGGGTGGCCGCCGCGACCCCGATGCCGCTGATGCACACCGTCGAACTCAACGCCGGCACCGTGGACGACGCCGACGCCGGTCCCCAGTTGCGCGCCGCCTGGACGTGGGCGCCCTCCGCCGTCGATCACGCGCAGGTCAGCCGGCTGAGCCGGTTGTGGTTCGAGGCTCTGGCCGGCATCTGTGCGCACGTGCGAAGCGGGGGCGGCGGGTTGACGCCGTCCGACATCTGGCCCGCCCACCTGAGTCAGCAGCAGATCGACGAACTCGGCCGACACCACCAGCGCATCGGCGACGTGTTGCCGTTGACCCCCCTGCAGCAGGGTCTGGCGTTCCACGCCAACGCCTCGCGGGGATTCGACGACGTGTATGCGGTGCAGCTGGATATCGCCCTGAGCGGTCGGCTCGATCAGCACCGCCTGCGCGAAGCCGTGCACACCGTCGTCAACCGGCACCCCAACCTGGCGGCCCGGTTCTGCTCGCAGTTCGACGAGCCGGTGCAGGTCATCCCGGCCGATCCCGTCGTGCCCTGGCACTACGTCGTCGTCGACGGCGCGGACGGCGACGTCGAGGAGCGGATCCAGGAGGTGTGCGCGGCCGAGCGCGCCGCGGTCTACGACTTTGCCAACCAACCGGCCCTTCGGGTGGCCTTGATCCGCACCGCGGCGGATCGGCACCGATTCGTGCTGACGAATCACCACATCGTGCTGGATGGCTGGTCGCTGCCGATCCTTCTGGGGGAGGTGTTCGCCAGCTACTACGGGCAGTGGCTGCCCACGGCGGTTCCGTATCGCAGGTTCGTCACCTGGCTGACCGCACGGGACCGGGTCGCCGCCCGCGCGGTCTGGCGTGAGGTGTTCGCGGGATTCGACACCCCCACGCTCGTCGACCCGGCCGATCGGTTCGGGCTGGGGCGGCGCGGCGTCGCGACGTTCCGCGTGCCCGAGCCGACGACCCAGGCCGTCAACGAGCTGGCACGCTCCTGTCACACCACGGTGAGCACCGTGCTGCAGGCCGCGTGGGCGCAGCTGCTGACGTGGCTGACCGGTCAGCGCGACGTCTCGTTCGGCGCCGTCGTCTCGGGGCGGCCCGCCGAGGTGCCCGGAGCGGACTCGATGGTGGGTCTGTTGATCAACACGGTGCCCGTGCGGGCAAGTATCACGCCGGCCACCTCCACCACCGACCTGCTCGACCAACTGCAAAGCGCGTACAACCGCACATTCGAGCACCAGCACCTGGGACTCAGCGAGATCCATCGCGCCACCGGTCACGACCGGCTCTTCGACACCGTGTTCGTCTACGAGAACTACCCGACCGACGCCGCCGAGCTCTCGGGCAGCGACGGGCTGGCCATCACCGCGATCGCCAACCGCGACCACTACCACTACCCGCTTACCGTCCAGGCCCTGCCCGGCAGCGAACTGGAACTTCACCTCCAATATCGAGCGGACGTGTTCGACGCGGCCGACATCGAAGCGCTGATCGAACGGTTCCATCGGGCGCTGGTGGCCATGACCGCCGACCCCGCGCGGCCGTTGCCCATGGACGCGCGGGAGGGGGGCAGGCACGCGCGGGCGAACGGGAACCGGATGACGGCCACCCAACCGGCGCCGTCGGCTGTCGAATATCAGCGCACCGGTGGTGCCAATGGCGCCCCTGCCAATCTGGTCGAACAGATCCTGGCCAGCATTTACGCCCAAGTGCTCGGGTTGGACCGCGTTCCGGTGGACGAGTCGTTTTTCGACCTGGGCGGGGATTCCGTTTCCGCGATGCGCGCGATCGCCGCGATCAACATGGCCCTGGACACCCACCTGCCGGTGCGGACGCTCTTCGACGCGCCGTCGGTGCGAAGCTTCGGCCGCAAGTTGTGCGGACGTGCCTGGTCGGAGGCGGAAGTTCCCGCGGCGAGCCCGGTCCGCGATCTGTAGACCCGAACCGCCGGCGCGGCCGATATCGAGGTCGATCGAAACCCCTGGCGCCGAGCGCCAATTGGGCGCCCTACCAGACGGACGGCACCAAGCGATAGCGAACCTGCTGCGAGTACTCGCGGTACCCGTCCAACTCCCTTTGCAGCAGCTTCTCCTCGTCGCGGATGCGCCACGCGAGCACCATCACTCCGGGTGCGACGAAGACGAGCCCCCAGTAGGAACCGAGGGCAAGGGGGATGCCGATCATCATGATCACGTTGCCGGTGTACATGGGGTGCCGCACCAGCCCGTACAGGCCCGTGGAGACGACCCGCTGGCCTTCCTTGACCCGGACGGTCGCCGCCGCATAGCTGTTCTGAATGATGACCAGCGCCACCACACCCAGTCCCGTGGCCACCAAAACGTCACCGGCCAAACAGATTTCCGCCGGTACGGGCGACCAGCCGAAGCGATGGTCAAGGGCGCTGACCACGACCATTGCCGCCAGCGACAGGTACAAACCGGCAATGACGATCTTCTGCGCCAGCCGCGTCTCCGCCGCCGGCCCGCCACGCATCCGCGCTTGCAGCGCATCGGGATTCGTACGCAGCAGGTAAATGCTGGGAATCCACGCCGGAACGGCAACCACCACGAGAAACACCCATGCTTGCCAGTAATTGAACGTGCCCGCGGGGACAAACAGCATCGAGCCGAACACGACAAACTCGACAAGAGCGAATAGCAACAGCTTGGGAATGGCTTTCACCGATCCTCCTTCGTCGTCCCGCACCGGCCGGCATCGCGGTGCCGGGAAGTCGCGACTCGCGGCGTATGGGGTGGCGCATAGGGCCGCACCGATCGCCGGCAGCCGCAATGCGGTGCACGACTGAAACTACCGTCGCCTACCCCGAGGACGTGGGCGAATCTGTCATTCGCCGCGCGGAAGCCGCGCGGGCATCCGGCTGGGCCGGCGCCGTCGCGGGCGCTTTCGCGGCCGGCCCCTGCCCGGCCCGGCGGCGCTCACCGGCGCTCACCAGCTGTTCTGGCAGCCGCAGGGTCTGAGGGCGGCTATCGCCGCAAGCACTTGGTTACCGACCGACCGTTGGTATTCGCGAAGGTATTTCACCCGGCGCGGGTCATCCTCTTCTAAGTGATGCGTGAGGGGATGCTCCGTTTTCCACACCGCGTCCTGCGCCGCCTCGCCGACGGCTACCGCAAAGTCCTCGTCCTTATTCATCCATTCCCCCATACGCGCGACCAAGGGTCAGCGCCAATTTTAAGATACGAACCTGATTTCACAGCGAATCGTTCAGCGTGTGTCAGATATAAATTGCATTTTCGGCCGGGCGTCCGGGTGTCTGGTGTGTGTGAGCTAGAGATATGATGCGTTGAGCCGCAAAGGATTTGGTTGTCGGTAAGCGAAGTTGTGTTCGCCATTCCGAGCGTTAACGGTGGCCGGTATTCGGGGCGTGGACACCGAAAATTGCGATTCTCGTCAAGGAATTGGAATTCGCCGGGATGGCCCCCGGGTCGGCATAGAAAGCCCGCAACCGCCGCATCAGCAATCATCGGTTTTAGCGCAGCCCATTTCGCGTTTCCGGGCGCCCCGCGCCGCCGGCCATGTTTCCGCACGCCGGCCGACGTCGGTCGCGGCATCCCCGTGGTGGTGCCCGGCGTCGAATGCGTGTGGTTCGTTCACGGCGCGCTTTCTTACTCGTGGGTAGGTAAGAAGTTACTCGCTGGTAGGCGCAATGTCACTCAGGCTGCGCAACGTTTCGTGGGCGCCCGGCGGCGTGGCTGGCGTCGTTCGCTCCGGCTGGCGTCCAAGACATTTCGCGTACGGGGGCCGATGTCCGGCCGCCCGGTCCGGACGTCGCCGCCCGGCGTCCTGGCTCTCTTACGAGGCCATGCGGGGGCTGAGCGTCTCTATCGCCGCCAGCACTTGGCGGCCGACCGCCTGTTGGTACTCGCGCAGGTACTGCTCCCGGCGCGGGTCATCGTCCGACAAGTGCAGGGTGAGCGGGTGCTCCGTCTTCCACACCGCGTCCTGAGCCGCCTCGCCCACGGCCACCAGGAACTCTCTCTCGTTCATGGTTCCCCCAATCGCGCGCATCCCGCGCAGCGGATACCCAGCAGCTCGCGACGCGAAACGGCCGGAGGAGACCGACGAAAATCTGCTAAAACGCAGATATACAGGTGTGCAACAAGATAGTTTTTAGCCACTCGCAAGCGTGACCGTGGTGCGGGCTGCCCGCGTGCGACGGTCTTCGGAGGTCAGCAATGTCGTATGTGTTCGTCGTGCCGGACGTGGTGTCGACGGCGGCGGCGAATGTGGCGGCAATCGGCTCGTCGCTCAACGCCGCGCATGCGGCGGCGGCGGCCTCGACCACCGCGGTGTCGGCCGCCGCCGGTGATGAGGTGTCCGCGGCGATCGCGTCGTTGTTCTCCCGCGCCGGCCAGGAGTTTCACGCGCTCAGCAACCAGGCGGCGGCGCTGCAGGCCCAGTTCGTGCAGGCCCTGACCGGCTCGGGGGGCGCGTACACGGCCGCCGAGGCAACTAACGTGTCGCCGTTGAGCGGGGCGTCACGCTCGTTGGCCGCCGCCGCGGCTGTTCCATCGCCGATGCAGATCCTCGCCCACGCGGTGGCGGAGGCCTCGGGGGCGTCGCCGCCGCCGCGGACGGAACCGCTCGCGACGGTGATGTATGAGCTGAACCAGACCGGCCGGACATTCTTCGGAGCGCCCTTTTTCTTCAACGGCGCCGATGGGACGCAGGCCAGCCCGAATGGCCAAAACGGTGGCTTGTTGATGGGCAACGGCGGCAACGGCTGGAACTCGACGGTCGCCGGGGTCAATGGCGGGAACGGCGGCCAGGCCGGGCTCATCGGCAACGGCGGCAACGGCGGGTCCGGTGGCCAGGGTGCGATCGGTGGCAGCGGTGGGTCCGCGGTGTGGGTCGGGGCCGGCGGGGCCGGCGGGGCCGGCTTCAACTCCACCCTTTCCGGCGTGAATGGCGGTAATGGCGGTAACGGCGGGTCCGGCGGATTGTTCTGGGGCACCGGCGGTGTCGGCGGGGCCGGCGGCAGTGCAACCGACGCGACCGGCGGCAACGGCGGGGCCGGCGGCTACACGGGCTTCCTCGGTAGCGCGGATCTGGGCTTCAGCGTTCCGACCGGCGCCACCGGCGGGGCCGGCGGCGACAGCATCACCGGCCAGGGCGGCACCGGTGGGGCCGGCGGGGCCGGCTTCGGGCTCGGCGGTACCGGCGGGGCCGGCGGCAACGGCGCCACCGGGGGCGACGGCGGTCAGGGCGGTCTCGCGTTCAACCTGGGGTGGGGGACCGTCACCGGCGGGACCGGCGGAGTCGGCGGCATCGGGACGGTCGGCGCCGGCGGGGACGGGGGCCACGGCGGCGCCGCGATCATCGGGCCCTTCAACATTGCCGTGGACAATTTCGACGGGCTGCTGACGTATCTCCCCGTCGACTGGGGTACCGCCTACGGCGGTGTCGGTGGCGCGGGCGGCGTCGGGGCCACCGTGGGCGGTACCGGCGGGACGGGCGGGACCGCGTACAACTTCCTGAGCAGTGGTGCCTCCTTCGGCGGCGCGGGGGGCACCGGCGGCACCGGCCCCACCGGTGGCAACGGCGGCACGGGCGGCAACGTCTTCTCGATCACCCCGGGCAATGCCACCGTCGGAGGCGGCGGCGCGGCCGGCGGCCCCGGCGGAACCGCCGGCGGCCCGGGCCAGGTCATCACGCCCTAGCGAGCCGCCCGGCAGCGAGCGGCGGTTGCTCTGCGTTTTCTCTGAAACACAGCTCTACAGGTGTGCAACAAGATAGGTTTATAGTGCCCGTAGCTATGACCGTGGTGGGGGCGTAGACCTCTGCGGTCTTCGGAGGTCAGCAATGTCGTATGTGGTCGTCACGCCGGATGCGCTGACGGCCGCGGCCGCGAACGTGGGGACGATCAACTCCTCACTGAGCGCGGCGAATGCCGCGGCGGACCTTCCCTTCATCTTTGTGCCGGGGTCCGCCGGCGATCAGGTGTCGAAGGCAATCGCGACGCTGTTCACCGAGGTCGGCGAGGAGTTTCAGAAGCTCCTCAAGGAGGCCACCGCGGTTGCCGCCCAGATCGAGCAGGCCTTGAACCAGGCGGGGGAGGCGTTCAGGGCCGCCGAGGTGCTTTCCATCCAGGTGCTCACCCCGTCGTTGTGGCCGGCCGCGGTCGCCGATGCCTCGGGGCCGGCGCCGCCGCCGAGGACGGACCCGTTGGGGACCGTGATGTATGAGCTCAACCAGACCGGCCGGACCCTGTTCGGGGCCCCGCTGTTCTACAACGGCGCCAACGGGACGCAGGCCAGCCCGAACGGCGAAAACGGCGGCCTGTTGATGGGCAACGGCGGCAACGGGTGGGACTCGACGGTCGCCGGGGTCAATGGCGGTAACGGCGGGCTGGCCGGGCTCCTCGGCAACGGCGGGAACGGCGGGTCCGGCGGCCAGGGTGCGACCGGTGGCAACGGCGGGTCCGCGGTGTGGGCGGGCAACGGCGGTACGGGCGGGGCCGGGTGGAACTCCACCGTCTCCGGCGTGAATGGCGGCAACGGTGGGGCCGGCGGCAATGGCGGATTCTATTGGGGTACGGGCGGCGCCGGAGGGGCCGGTGGCAGCGCAACCGACGCGACCGGCGGCAGCGGCGGGGCCGGCGGCAACGTCGGCCTTCTCGGGGGCGCCAACTTCGGCTTCGGCGTCCCGGCCGGCGGCACCGGCGGGGCCGGCGGTGACAGCATCACCGGCCAGGGCGGCACCGGGGGGACCGGCGGGGCCGGCTTTGCGCTCGGC
>NZ_MVHD01000042.1 GCF_002086635.1 Mycobacterium alsense
GTCTGCAGCCCGGGGGCGGGGGGCGGGGCGTCCGGGCCACCCAAGAGTTCGGCCAGGGATTCGGGGGTCAGCAGCCTCCCGGTGGCCGGCCCCACCTGTGTGCCTTGCATGCCCGGCGCGACGACCCAGCCCGGCTGGGTGTTGCGGTGCGACAGCGGGGTGTCCGGCACCCAAATCCCCGGCACCGTGGTGTCTTTGTACCCGTTGGGCGGCTGGAGCCGGGGCTCGGAGTAGGCGATCTCCTTGGGTAGCGCCTCGGCGGTGCTGAACGCGTTCAGCCCGAACGGCAGGTAGTTGAACTTGATCGCATCGAGGATCGGTGCCAGGTACTGCGCGCACAATTCGGCGGATTCCTGGTAGCCCAGCCGGCTGCCGGCCTGAATCATGCTGCACACGAACTGCATTGGATTGGCGAAGTTCGGGATCGCCGGGATGGACATGACGGCGCCGTGCGACGGGTGGTAGATCTGGCTGAGATTGGTCTCCAGCGTCGGCAGGACGTGCAGGGCGGTCTCCAAACCGTTCAGTGGGTCGGGTTGCACGAGCGTGGTCGTCAGGTCGGCGAGGTTGTCGATGTCGTGGGCGAGCACCTCGCGGTTTTTGGCCAGGAACGGGCGCAGCGTGGAGAGCAGGCTGTCGAACTGCTGGATCGCATCGGCGAGGTCGCGGTCGGACCGGGTCAGCTTGTCGGTGAACTGGGCCAGGTTGTTGTTCAGCGCGACGAACTGCCGGTCGTCCTTGTGCAGGGCGTTGACGAACTGCGCCAGGCTGCGGATGACGGCGAAGAAGTCACCGCGGCCCTCGTTCAGCGCGGTCAGCGACCGCGACAGGCTGTTCAGCGTGGTGTTGATCTGCTTGCCCTTGCCGGACAAGCCGTCCGCGAACGACTCGATGGCCTCACCGAACGGGCCCTTGGGCTGCTCGGGCGTCGGGCCGAGCTTGGAGATGATGTTGGCGACGCTTTCGCGCAGTTCGTCCCACTCCGTCGGCACCTGCGTGCGCTCGATCGGGATCACCGCGTTGTTGCCCAACACCGGCCCGCCCTTATAGGGCGGCTCGAGCTGAATGCTCCGCGACGCGACCAGGGTCGGGTTCACGACCACGGCGGACGCGTTGGCGGGCACCTTGTATTTGTTGTCGTAGTGAAACGTCACCTTCATCTTGTCGCCAGCCGGCTCGATCTTGTCGACCGAACCCACGCGGACACCCATGATCTGGACCTTGTCGCCGGCATAGAGCGCGTTCGCCGTTGGCAGGTAGGCGATTACGGTGTTGGTGGTCAAGCTGTGGTAGAGCCGCCAGCCGACCAGCCCGGCGGCCAGGGCCAGCAGCACCACCAGCGCCCCGATGATCGTCCGGGGCCGCGGTTTGCGGGTGCGGAGGACGTCGCTCAATTCTGGTTACCTCCCGCGATTCCGCTGCCTCCCGTGCCGCTGGGGTTGATGAACGGCGCGGGCAACTGCTGGCCGGGTCCCGGTGGCGCCGGCGGCCCCGGCGGCAGCCCGGGCGCGAACGCCGCCGGTGGCGGGGTGGGGCCGGCGGGTTGCAGGTTCTCGGTGCGCGCGCCCGGCGGTGCCTGGGTGGGCAGCGGCACCGGTGTGCCCGGGGCGTCCGGCGGCGGGTCGCCCGGCCGCGCGGCGATCGGGATACCCGGCGTTGGCGGCAAACCGTTCGGGTTGGGCGGCGACGGCTGGACGTCGATCGGTGCCGGGAAAGCGCCGCCGAACGGCCCGATGCCTATGCCCGCGCACGGCAACGGATTCCACGGCCGCGGCAGTGCGTCGGCCGGTGGGGTGTACGAGCACGCCGTTCCCGGCGGGACGGCCGGACCCGGATGATCCGGGGTGCCCTCGAGCACCGGAGGTGCCGGCGGCGGCGCCCCGTTCGGGAAGCGGGTGCCGTTGGGGTCGGGCCAACGGAACTCTGGAAGCCCGGCGCTACGCCAGAAGTCTTCGGGGTCGATACCGCGCTTCTTGAAGGCGGCGTCGACGAACGGCTGCAAGATCCAGTACGGCAGCAGGTTGGACAAGACGATCTTGAAGTACGGCCCCGAAGCGACCGATTCCCCTAGCGATGCGGCGAATTGGCTGACGTACGTGAGGGTTTGGGCCAGGTCGTCCTTGCGTGCCACCAGGACGTCGCTGATGGCGCGCAACTGCTCGAGCACGGGATTGAGGTTCGGGTTGTCGTTGATGAACCCCTGCACCTGGGCCGAGAAGGCGGAAATGTTGTGCAGCAGTGCACCGATGGCGCGGCTGCGTTCGTTGAACGCGACCAGCAACGTCTTCGCGTTGACCAACAACCGGTTGATCTGTTCGCTGCGGTCACCGAGCACACCGGCCACTTGGTGCGCCTGCGCGAGCAGGTGCTTGATCTGTTCGTCGCGTTTACCGATGGTGTCGGAGAACCTGCTCAAGCCGTCGAGCGCGGCACTCAGATGCGGGTACGTCTCATCGACGGTCTGCGACAAGACATTCAGCGACTGCTTGACCTTGTCGACGTCCCAGCCGGTCGCGGCCTTGGTGACATCGAAAGCCGCGTCATAGAGCTGGTAGGGGGTGGTGCTTTGGCCCAGCGGCAACACGGCTCCGGGCCGCAACGCCTGCTTTCCCCGCGGCTCGATCTCCAGCACCTTCTTGCCCAGGATGGTGTCGGTCTTGATCGCGAGCCGGCTCTCGTTGCCGATGGTGTTGGCGCCGATCGAAAACTTGATGATGACGTGGTCGCCGTCGATATCGAACGCCTCCACCTTGCCGACGTTCACGCCGGAGATGCGTACCTTGTCGCCCTTGATGAGTTGGCCGGTGTCGGTGAACTGCCCGTAGTAGCTCGGAGTTGCGAACATCATCGGGATGCTGGTGAAGCTTTGGCCGACGGCGACCACGAGCAGCAGCACGGTGATGCCCATCAGTCCGACCCGGCTGCGATTGAATTCGGTGAGGGTTCTCATTGCGGCGTGCACCTACCGGTGGGTTGCTGCCAGATCCGGACCGTGCGGACCGGGCCGCCGGGCTGCAACCCGTTCCACCTGATGCTCAGGTCACACAGGTAGAAGTTCACCCAGTCCCCGTAGAGACCGATGCTGCGTCCGATCAGGTTGAGCGCGGTCGGCGTCTTGTGGATCAGGTCGCCGAGCTGATCGCGTTGGTCGACGAGTGGCTGCTGCAGCGCCTGCAGATAGTCGATCGCCTTGTGCAGCAGAGCGCGGTTGTCCGCGAGGAGGTCGGCCACCGTTCCCGCGGCGTCGCTGACGTTCGCGGTGCCGGCCGCCAGCGGGTCGGCGTGGTTTTGCAGCCCGGTGATCAATCTCTCGAAGTTGTCGACAGTTTGGTCGAATTCCTTGCGATGCCTGACCGTCGTGTCGAGCACGGTGTTCAGGTTCTTGACCACCTCGCCGATCGCCTGATCGCGATCGGCGACGTGCGCGGTCAGCTGCGCGGTCTGGTCCAGGATGTCGTTGATGGTGCCGCCCTGACCCTGGAACACGGTGATGATCGCCGACGCGATGGTGTTGACCTTTTCCGGATCGAGCGCCCGGAACAGTGGCTTGAAACCACCGATCAGCGCGTCGAGATCCAGCGCCGGTGCCGTTCGGGAAAGCGGGATGAATCCGCCCGGCGGCAACACCCGGTCCGCGGCCGCGCCCTCGCCGCGCTTGAGCTCCAGGTAGCGGTCGGCGAACAGGTTGAGGTAGCGGATCTGCGCGGTCGTCGACTGATAGAGCGTTATCGAGCGGTCGACGTCGAAGTCCACCAGCACCCGCTGGCCGCCGTCGATCAGCCGCACCGTCTTGACCTTCCCGATCTCCACTCCGGCCGCGCGGACGAACTGACCGTTTTTCAGCCCGCTGGCATTCTTGAACTCCGCGGAATAGGTGTTGGTGCGGTTGAAGCGCATCTGGGCGAACACCACCACGATCGACGCGGTGATCAGCGCCAGCACCAGGGAGACGATGCCGAGCTTGATGGCGGAACCGGTGACTTTCATGGGTTGATCGTGTTGTCCCCGACCTGGCGGCCCCAGACGTACTCGATCGCGTACGGGGAGCCGGTTTCCAGATGGTTGTAGGGCGCGAGGCTGGCGCCGGTGTCGACCACCAGGCTCGGCGCCGGCCACAGGTCATGGGTGATGGTCTGCCAGCAACCGGGGGCGCCCCCCGGGCCACCGCGGGCGTTCACGCGTGGCAGATTGTCCGGGTACACAAAGGGATTCGGCGCCCCGCCGACCAGCCCGGCCAGGCCCAGGAGCCCCATCGTGGCGGCGGCCCCCGCCAAACCCGGGAGCGTGAGGATGCCACCCAACCCCGACGTCAGTTCGGTCATGGTCTTGAGCGCGTAGCCGTTGCCGCCGCCCGTCGTCGCATAGGCCGCCGGTTCTTCGTCGTAGTAGTTGCGGATGGTGCAGAAGATCTCGGGGCTGTAGGTGTCGAACAGCTGGGCGGTGGGCACCAAATCGGCCGCCCCCCGCTGCAGGTAGGGCCCGCCGCGGGCGAAGATGTCCGCGCCGGTGTTGCCCAGCCCCGCGGCGGCCAGCAGCGCGGCATCCAGGTCGGCTTCCTGGCGGTGCAGGGTCCGCGCCGTCGTCACGGCGTTGTTGAGGGAATCGATGAGATCCGGCGCGGCGTCCGCGTAGATGTCGCCCAGGGCCGCAAGCCGTTGGATGTCGTGCCGGATCTGCGGCATTTGGGGGTTGATGTCGTCGAGGATGGCGTTGGCGTTGACGATCGATTGCCCGAACTTGTCGCCCAGCCCGGTCAACGCCTGCGCGGCCGCGGCCAGGGTCAGGTTGACCTTGACCGGATCCAGCTTCTCCGTGATCGAGGTGAGGGTGTCGAACAGCGTGTTGAACTCCGTGGTCACCGACCTCGCATCGATGGTGTGCTGCGACGTGATGTGCTGCGGCATCGGCTTTTTCGGCGAGGTCAACGACACGTACTTGTTGCCGAACAGCGTGGTCGCCCTGATATTGGCGTCCACGTTGGCCGGGATCAGCTCGATCCACTTCGGATTCACGTTCAAAACGAATTCGGCCGCCGGCTTGCCGTCACGCTCGATCTCCGAAATGCTGGCCACCCGGCCGATTTCCACCCCGTTGTAGGTGACCTTCGACCCCGGATCCATCACCAATCCGGCCCGCGGCGCCAACATCGTCAGTTGTGTCGTCGGTGAGAGCCGGCCCCGAAACTGCAACCACACGAATCCCAACACCGCCGCGGACACCACCAAGAACACCAACGCCGTCGTCCGGTAGGGCGGAATGCGTTGCGGGTTCTCCTTCGCCGGGCTCGTCATCGCGCCTACACGGTGAGGTTGAAGTTCGGGGTTTTGCCGTAGACCGCCATCGCGGTCAGTACGACCACCACGACGATGGTGATCAACGACAGCCGCATCGACCGGCCGACCGCTTCGCCGACGCCCACCGGCCCGCCGGTGGCGTTGTAGCCGTAGTAGCAGTGGGTGGTCATCACGACCACCGCGACCAGGATCACCTCCGCGAACGACCAGCCCACGTCGTTGAGGCGCAGGAAGGTGTGGAAGTAGTGGTTGTACGTGCCGATGGACTGCCCGTACAGCAGGACGGTGGTGACCTGCTGGGACAAAAACGCCATGGTCATCGCCAACCCGTAGAGCGGGACGATGACGATCAGACCCGCCACCACCCGAGTGGACGCCAGGAAGGCGACCGACCGGATACTCATCACCTCGAGCGCGTCGATCTCCTCGGCGATGCGCATGGCGCCCAGTTCGGCCGTGGCGCCGGCGCCGACCGTGGCGGCGAGCGCCTGGCCGGCGGCCACCGGCGCCACGAACCGCACATTGACCAGCGCGGCCAGGAACCCGGTGAACGCCTCGACACCGATATTTCCCAGGGTCGCGTAGCCCTGGATGGCGACCAATGACCCCGCGGACAGGGTGATGAAGCCGACGATGGCGGCGGTGCCACCGACCACGGCCATCGCGCCGGTGCCCATCCCCATCTGGGCAACCATGCGCAGCAGCTCCTTGCGGTAGCGGTGAACGGCGAAGGGGATCTGCCCGATCGCACTCAGCGCGAACCAGACCATCTGTCCGATCTCGACCAGCGGCCGGGTGGGGGTGTCCCCGTAGCGCTGGAGCGCGGCCGTCGTCCGGGGGAATCGGACCCGCAGCGCTGCGACCGTAGCCATTCAGCGCCCCGTCCCGAACCGGACACCGATGGTCGTCAGCGCCGCATTGACCGCGAACAGCGCGATGAAGCAGAGCACCACCGTCTCGTTGACGGCGGTGCCGAGGCCTTTGGACCCACCGTGGACGATCAGCCCGCGGTAACACCCGACCAGCCCGGCGATCAGACCGAACGTCGCCGCTTTGATGAACGCGATCACCACCTCGGGCAGGCCGGTCAGCGCCGTCAGCGTGGAGAGGTAGGCGCCGCTCGAGACGTTCTGCAGGTACACGCTGAAGAGGTAGCCACCCCCCAGACCGACGGCGACGACGAGGCCGTTGAGCAGGACCGCGACCATCGTCGAGGCGACGACGCGGGGGACCACCAGCCGGTGGATCGGGTCAATGCCGAGCACCTCGAGCGCATCGATTTCCTCGCGGATGGTTCGCGCGCCGAGGTCGGCGCAGATCGCGGTGCCCCCGGCGCCCGCGACGACGAGCACCGTCACGATCGGGCCGAGCTGCGTGACCGCGCCGATCGCGGCACCCGCACCGGATACGTCGGCGGCGCCGATCTCGCCCAGCAGGAGGTTGAGCGTGAAGATGAGCAGCACGGTTTCCGGGATGGACACCGCGATGGTGGGTAGCAGCGATACCCGCATGAGGAACCAGCCCGTCCAGATGAACTCACGCCATTCGAACGGCTGCCGGAGCGCTTTGCCGGTGAGCACGCACATGCGGAAGAACCCGCCGGCCACCTCCGTCCCCGGCCGGATCTTGTCGAGCACCTTGCCGGTAGCAATACTCGCGGTGGTCATCGGCGGCCGCCGAGCGGTGAAAACGGCTTCACTGCAGCGCGTTTCGAGCCACATCCCACGGTGGGGAGCGATGGTTCTTCGCGTGGCCCACCGCGCGACCGCTCGCCTCGACCCCCTCGCCGGCCGAAAGTATCTGCCCTCGGGCTCCATGCCGCCCACGCTCGCGCCACACGGCAACTATTCCACTAGACCGTACGGTCAGTCAACAAAAATTCGCCGGCTGAGCCTGCGGCGGCACTCCCGGCCTGCGCCGCGCTCCACGAAAGTGACGATCGGGGTCCGCGCCGCGCTTCGGGCGTACCGATTGCGGCTAATCAAGGGCCTCGCAACGTATTCCGCACCGAGCGGTTAATGCGCCGGGTCCGTTACCTTTGCGAGGCACTCGCGGACCACCGAGACCACGCCGGCGGAAGGGTTGGCCCAGTTGCTCAGGCCCAACCGGTCGAGCAGCAGTCCACCGAGGAAAAGGTCGACGAAGGCGGCACCGACTTGCTCGGGTGTGCGGGAACCGGCGGGGTCGAACCACACCCACATCCACTCGAGCGATCCCCACAGCTGCAGTGCCGCCAGTTCGACGTCCACGCTTCGGAACACGCCGCATTCGACCCCGCGTTGGATCTCGTCAATCACCAGCTCCTGCAAGTCATTACGCAATTTGCGCACTTCTTGCATCGCGGGATCATCGAACAGCTGAACCACCTCTCGCTGGCTTGCCACCGCGGCATCGCGGGCCATCACCTGGAGCAATGCCGACGCGTAGATGGCGGCGGCGATGCGTTCGTGCGGCGCCGCCACACGATCCCATACCATCCGCAGCACATCGAGCTGGCGGGCCAGGTGAGATTCTTCAAGCTCCCGCAGCATCTGAGCTTTGGTTCCGAAGTGGTGGACGATGGTGCCCTTGGACATGCCGAGCTCGTCGGCGATGTCGCCGATATTCGTTTTGTCATAGCCACGTTCGGCGACATAGCGGACGAACGCGTCGAGGATCTCGCTCCGCCTGCCAGGCGATCTGGGCATGTTCAATCCCTTGGTAACTAACCGTACGAACGGTCTATCATAACCCGCGGCCGCGCGAAACCGGGTCAGCGATTTGCCGCCGTGGCGATCCGTGTCGCCGGGCTACGGGGTGAGGTCGAGACCGGGGGAGTGAAAACCCGCCCGTGCGCGCGGAGCCCGCGCCCGCGGGATCGTCGAAGCCCGGTTGAATGCGGGCGGAGGGCCCGCGACCGGGCCGGGAAGGGCGCGTGAGCGCATGAAGCCGCGGCAAGTGTCCCCACGGGACCGGGGACGATGGGAACGCTGAAAGTCGTTTCTTTGTTCTGCTGCCGGGCGGGTCAACAGGACCTGCGACGCGGCGCCGCGACCGAGTCATCCGGGGCGGTGACGACATACATGGCCGCACCGGGTGCCGCCTTGATTTCTCCGGTCGCGTATACGGTCATGAGCTCCCGGCCGTCACGCTCGGCAACGCACACGTGGGTGTCGGTCTCGGGATCGTAGTCGAATCTGTCCCAAGCCAACACGAACGCCAAGCAGTGGCCGTCGCGATCCGTGACGACAAGCTTGTGCGCACCGGACTCCTTCAATAGCTTGGCGTCCCGCGCTTGCTGAGGAACCTGGTTGGTGTCGAGCGTGAGGCTGTTTATCATCTGCGTACTCCCTTGGCGACGTGGTCTCCGTCTGGTCCGGACGCTCAAATAACTCCGAACCTGAGCAATTTTCCTCTTATCCACCGCGGCTGGCCAGGGCATTACGGCCCTTGGGAAGGGGGTCGCCGGTCCCTCGGCATCCAGGGTCGTCCCGGGCGGTGGATCACATTCTGGTGGCCGCCTGCGAAGCTATTGTGACCGATGGAAACCGTGGCATAGTCATATTGCTGTCGTATCGCTCGAAACACCGCGCTGAAAGGTTTGGCTATGCCGACGGTAACCACCAAGGACGGCGTCGAGATCCACTACAAGGACTGGGGTTCCGGCCAACCCATCGTGTTCAGCCACGGCTGGCCGCTGTCGTCGGACGACTGGGATCCGCAAATGCTCTTCTTCCTGAACCAGGGCTATCGCGTCGTCGCGCACGATCGCCGCGGGCACGGGCGTTCGGCCCAGGTCGCCGATGGGCACGACATGGACCACTACGCCGACGATCTGGCGGCGGTGGTCGAACACCTGGATCTGCGCGACGCGGTGCACATCGGCCACTCGACCGGGGGCGGCGAGGTGGTGCACTACCTGGCCCGCCACGGCCAGAGCCGCGCCGCCAAGGCCGTGCTCATCAGCGCGGTCCCACCGCTGATGGTCAAGACCGAGGACAATCCCGGCGGGATGCCCAAAGAGGCCTTCGACGACCTGCAGGCGCAACTGGCGGCCAACCGATCCGAGTTCTTCCGCGCGTTGCCGTCGGGACCGTTTTACGGATTCAACCGGCCCGGCGCCGAACCGTCGGAAGCGATCATCGAAAACTGGTGGCGCCAGGGCATGACGGGTGATGCCAAGGCGCACTACGAGGGGATCGTCGCGTTCTCCCAGACCGATTTCCGGGAAGACCTCAAGAAGGTCACGGTGCCGGTCCTGGTGATGCACAGCAAAGACGACCAGATCGTGCCGTACGAGGTGGCCGGCCCGCTGTCGGCGAAGCTGTTGCCCAACGGCATCCTGAAGACCTACACGGGTTTTCCGCACGGCATGATCACCACGCAGGCCGAGACCGTCAACGCCGACGTGCTGGAGTTCCTCCGGTCGTAGGCGTGAGCGCCACCAGCACCGCGCCGACGGCGAAAGCCAGCGCGGTCAGCCACGGGTAGCTGCCGTCGGGCGCGAAGCCGTCGGCGGCGAGGAACGACAGGGCATAGGCCGCCATCACCGCGCCGGCCAGTAGGGCGGCTTCGGTCCAGCGATCCCTCAGCGGCACACCGATCGTCGGCAGCGGCGCGGCGAAAACGCGCCGCGCCCACCACAACAGCACCATCACGACCGCCGCCACCACGGCCAGGACGGCCACCCATAGCAGCCTGGCCAGCCACCACTGGCCCGTGCCCAGGGGTGGTTGCGGCAACAGTCCGGCCGGATAGCCGACGATCGCCACGATCACGACGGGAATCATGTGCCACAGGTAGAGGGCCATGACGTTGTCGTTGCCGATCGTCAACGTGCGCTTGATCGCATCCGCGCGCAGCGCGCGGTTGAGCGCGGGCGCGAGCGAGATCACCAAACCCGCCTGGGCGCACCCGAAGGCCAACAACGCGGCGGTGGGCGGGGTGGTGTTGTCGATGGTCTGCCCGGGCACGCCGATCATGCTGACCGGGTACGGGCCCAGAGCGGTCAGCAGCCCCAGCGCCACCCCCGAGACCCCCGCGAGCACGACGGATCTGCGGATCGGCAATGACCCGGCGCGCCAAGCAATTCCGAGCTGGTAGAACGTTCCCCAGCACAACAGGTAATTCACCCGTGCGAGGTGGTCCACATGGCCGGCGATCGACAGCGCGTCCACCGCCACGACCGCCGCCCCGAGCCCCGCCGGCGCCAGCAGGCCCCAACGACGGTGTGCCGCAATGGCGATCGGCGTCAGCGCCACCACCATCAGGTAGACGGCGAGGAACCACAAATGCATCGCCACCGCCCAGCCCGCGTACTGCAGCGTCGAACCCGACACGTGACCCGCTTCGAGCGCCACCACGACCGCGGACACCAGCGCGACGTACACCGCCGTCGGGCCCAGCACCCGGGCCAGCCGGCGCCGAAGCCATTCCTGCCGCGACACCCCCTCAGCCTCGCGCCGATGCGCCCAGGACACCGCGCCCGCGTAGCCCGCCACCACGAAGAACGTCGGGACCGCCTGGAACGGCCACGTCAGCCACTGCGTCCAGGGCATGTCGACGAGCGGGTTTTCCCGTCCGAACGACCCGTCGTGGTAGGTCACCGAACCGGCCAGCCAGTGACCCAGCACGATGAGGACCACGCCGGAGACCCGGTAGAAGTCGACCGCCATGTCGCGGACCGGTTTTGCGGTGTGCACGGGCGCCACGGTACCCGCCGGGGGGACCGGATTCGTCCGGCGCACAATGAGCGCATGAAACCGGCTCATCTCGCCACACTCGAAGTTGGACGCCTCGGTCTTGGCGCGATGGGGATGTCCGTCGCCTACGCCGGTGCCGGAAGCGACGACGCCGAGTCCATCCGCACGGTCCATCGCGCCATCGACCTCGGCGTCACGCTGATCGACACCGCCGAGGTCTACGGCCCCTACGTCAACGAGGACCTCGTGGCGCGCGCCCTGCGGGGCCGGCGTGACGAGGTGGTGCTGGCGACGAAGTTCGGCCTGATCTCCCACACCGGCCGCGACGGCCTCGACAGCAGCCCCGCCAACATCCGCATCGCCGTGGAGGGCTCACTGCGCAGGCTGGAGACCGACCACATCGACCTCTACTTCCAACACCGCCTGGACCGCCAGACCCCGATCGAGGAAACGATCGGCGCACTGGCCGAGCTGGTCGGCGCCGGAAAGGTCAGGCACATCGGCCTTTCCGAGGTCGGCGTCAACACCATTCGCCGCGCCCATGCCGTGCATCCCATCACCGCCGTGCAGTCCGAATACTCGGTGTGGACGCGCGACCCCGAAGACGGGGTCCTCGACGTCCTGCGCGAACTCGGAATCGGGTTCGTCGCCTACTCGCCGCTCGGCCGCGGGTTCCTCACCGGCGCGATCCGCTCCAACGACGAGCTTCCCGACGGCGACTACCGCAAGACCAACCCCCGCTTCTTCGCGGAGAACTTCCAGCACAACCTCGACAGCGCCGACGAGTTGCGCGCCATCGCCGCCGACGTCGGCGCCAGCCCGGCCCAGGTCGCGTTGGCCTGGCTGCTCGCGAAAGGGCCTGACATCGTGCCGATTCCGGGAACCAAGCGGGTCGCGCGGCTCGAGGAGAACGCCGGAGCCGACGCCGTCGCGCTCACCCCCGAGCAACTGGCGAGAATCGACGGGCTCACCCCACCCGTCGGGGGCCACCACGCGGCGGCACAAATGGGCTGGATCGACCGCTAGTGGGCACCGCGACGAAATTGGTGATCGGCGCCAGCGGCTTCCTGGGTTCCCACGTGACCAGGCAGCTGGCCGCCTCGGGGGCCGACGTTCGAGTCATGTTGCGCCACACCAGTTCCACCAAGGGGATCGACGACTTGCCCGTCGAGCGGTGTTACGGCGACGTTTTCGACGACGCCGCCCTGCGGGAGGCCATGACCGGGTGCGACGTCGTCTACTACTGCGTCGTCGACGCGCGGATGTGGCTGCGCGATCCGTCGCCGCTGTTTCGGACCAACGTCGAAGGGCTGAAGCACGTGCTCGACGCCGCGCTGCGGGCCGACCTGACGAAGTTCGTATACACCAGCACCCCGGGCTCTTTGGCGATCAGCGACACCCGGCCGGTCACCGAGGACGATCCGCACAACTGGGACCAGGGCGGCGCCTACATCGAGGCCCGGGTGGCCGGGGAGAACCTGCTGCTGTCGTACGCGCGGGAGCGGGGGCTGCCCGCCGTGGCAATGTGCATATCCACCACCTACGGCCCCGGCGACTGGGCGCCGACCCCGCACGGCTCGCTGCTGTCGCTGGTCGCCAACGGGCGTTTCCCCTTCTACCTGGACTACTCGTCGGAGGTCGTGGGCATCGAGGATGCGGCCCGGGCAATGCTTTTGGCCGCGGAACGCGGGCGAAGCGGGGAGCGCTACATCATCTCCGACCGCTACATGAGCATCAAGGAGCTGCACCGGATCGCGGCCGCCGCGGTGGGCAGGCGGCCACCGCGCATCCCCATCCCGATGCCGGTGCTGCGCGCCGGGGCCCGCGCCAACGACCTCATGGCGCGCGTCCTGCGCCGCGACCTTCCGTTCGCCTACGCCGGGATTCGCATGGCCGAGCTCATGTCGCCGCTCGATCACGGCAAGGCCGAACGCGAGCTCGGGTGGAAGCCCGAACCCGTCGAGGACTCGATCCGCAAGGCCGCGGTCTTTTTCGCCTCACGACGCTAATCCCGTGTGTCGCTTTGGTTTCAGTGGTCACATGCGGGGATGGTCCGTCGGCTTCGCCGCGACTGGCCGGCACGCCTAGGCGGGCGCGCCATGACTCCATCGCGGGTGCGGACAGGGGGTTGAGTGCGTCCCCCGGCCGGGTGCCCGCCGAATGGACCGACACCGTGTCGCCCGCGGGCTTTCGCATGAGGCCGGCAGCCATTTGCGAGTCGCCCGCTTTCTTGACGCAGACGAACAGCACGCCGGGCTTGGCCGTCATGCGCTGACCCTGTCCGAGGCAAAGCGGTCGCGCAGTGCGAGCGAGACATACACCAGCGCCACCAACACCGGCACCTCGATGAGCGGGCCGACCACCCCGGCGAGCGCCTGACCCGACGCCGCGCCGAACGTGGCGATGGCGACGGCGATGGCCAGCTCGAAGTTGTTCCCGGCGGCGGTGAACGCCAGCGTGGTGGTGCGCTGGTAGCCCAAGCCGAGCAGCGCGCCGAGCACGTAGCCGCCGCCCCACATGACGGCGAAGTACGCCAGCAGCGGCAGGGCGATGCGGGCGACGTCCAGGGGACGGGAGATGATCTGAGCGCCCTGGAGGGCGAACAGGATGACGATGGTGAACAGCAGGCCGTAGAGCGCCCACGGCCCGACCTTCGGCAGGAACCGGCTCTCGTACCAGTCGCGGCCCTTGGCGCGCTCACCGATGCGGCGCGACAGGTAACCCAGCACCAGGGGCGCGCCGAGGAAGATCAGCACCGACTTGGCGATCTGCCACGGCGAGACGCTGATCGACGTTTGATCCAGGCCAAGCCAGCCGGGCAGCACCGACAGGTAGAACCAGCCCAATGCGGCGAACATGACTACCTGGAACACCGAGTTGAGCGCGACCAGCACGGCGGCGGCTTCCCGGTCACCGCATGCGAGGTCATTCCAAATGATGACCATCGCGATGCAGCGCGCCAGGCCGACGATGATCAGGCCGGTGCGGTACTCCGGCAGGTCCGGCAGCAGCAGCCATGCCAACGCGAACATCAGCGCCGGGCCGACCAACCAGTTGAGCACCAGCGAGGCCGCCATCAGCTTGCGGTCGCCGGTCACAGTGTCGAGCCGGTCGTAGCGGACCTTGACCAACACCGGATACATCATCACCAGCAGCCCGATGGCGATGGGCAGGCTGACGCCGTCGAGCTGGACCGCGCCCAGCGCCAGGTCGAAACCGGGGACAGCGCGGCCCAGCAGCAGCCCGGCGACCATGGCGGCGCCGATCCACACCGGCAGAAAACGGTCAAGCGTGGACAGCTTGCCGACGACGGGTGTGTGGTGGTCAGTGGTGGCGGGTGCGGTCATGCCGGGAGCCCTTCCGCTGTGTTGGCTGCCAAGCTAGCAGCCGATGAAATCGCCCCGACGTGTTCACGCCGTCGCGGTGAGCGTGAGCTGGCGGGCGTGGAAGTCGAAGTGCCGTCCGGGGTAGCGGTAAACGTCCTCCAACGTCATGTAGTCCTCGAAAAACGGATCCCAGCGGGTTGGGTAATGCATACCGCGAGCGAAGTCGGCGTCGTTCTCTTGGGCGAGTTTTCGTTGCAGCGAGGCGATTACACGGTCGAGTTTTGCGCCCATCCTGCGCCGGTTGTAGACGACGGCGGCCGCACATGAGCCGTAGTAGTTGACGATGTGGAACGGCCTGGCTGCGACGTCGAGCACGTCGGCATAGACGCGGCTCACTCGACCGGGCAGGCGGCTGAAAATCTTGACGAGAACCAACAGTCGCTGTACGACCATGTAGCCGAACACAATATGGAACAGCAGTTGCTCGTTGTTCCATCGCGTTCCGCGTGTCGGCTTGGCCCAATCGTCGGGCTTCGTGGCCTCGAGTAGGCGGTGAAACTCGGCGCGCGCCCGCTCCAAGTCGGCGGATATGTCATCGCGGTCCGCAACGTGCATGCCTCGATAATGCGCCTGCCGCGCAGCGCGTGTAGGCACGGCCGCGCGGCAGGTCGCGAATCGGTTTAGCAGCACGACGCCGCCGGTTCGAGGTCACGCTCGGCGGAGCCGCCGCAGCACACCGCACCCTCGGCGTCAGGGTCGCGGCGCTGCGGACCGGACCCGAAGGTTTCCGAGTCGGCCAGCTTGGTGTAAACCTCCCACTTCTCGTCGTCGGGCGCGGTCACCCACACCTTGTCTTGCGTGGCGAAGCAGCAGGTGGTGTTCAGCTCCTCCTGGGTGAACAGGCCGGCACCGGCCAGGCGGGCGATCTCGGCGTGCACGGTCTCGCTGGACTCCACCTCGACCCCGAGGTGGTTGAGCGATCCGCCTTTGCCGGGGTTCTCGATCAGAACCAGCTTGAGCGGCGGCTCGGAAACGGCGAAGTTGGCGTAGCCGGGCTTGACCTTGGCTGGCTCGGTGCCGAGCAGCTTGGTGTAGAACGCGATGGACGCATCGAGGTTATCGACGTTGAGCGCCAGTTGAACGCGGGACATGGGCACCTCCGAGGTGTGTGACATATGCCGAAAGGGTGGCACCCCTGGTATACGCCACCTTTTTGATAAATGTCAAATTCTCTGGCATCATGACTAGGTGCCCAAGACGCTCCCGATGATCGACATGACGCAGCCGGTGTGCTGCGCACCGGTTGCCGCTGGACCCGCGGACGACGCCTCCGCCCTGGACGTGGCAATGCGACTCAAGGCGCTGGCCGATCCGGTGCGGGTCAAGCTCATGTCCCTGTTGTTCGCCGCCGAGGAGCCAAGTACGACGGGATCGCTCGCCGCTGCCGTCGGGCTGTCGGAGTCCACGGTCAGCCACCACCTCGGTCAGCTTCGCACCGCTGGTTTCGTTGCATCGGAGCGCCAGGGGATGAGCGTGCACCACACCGCCCGCCGGGACGCGCTGACTGCGTTGTGCCAGGTGCTCGACCCAAGCTGCTGCACTTAGGCGGAGCGCGTCGTCAGTGTTGCCCTTCAGCACCGGGTAGCTGATCGGTGCGGTTAGACGTCAGCCGCTCAGCCGTCGGCCAGATAGCAGTACAGCGTGGCCCGGCTGATACCCGGCGTGGCCGCGATGGTTGCCACCGGCTCGCCGCCGCATCTGGATCACGGCCAACCCCGCACCGACCCCTACCACCACCCCGAACGCCTCACCACCAACACCGACGAAGACGACGATCCGTAGTCGCAAGATCGCCAGGCCAGGCCAAGCTAGTCCAAGCTAATCCGGGGCGGCCAAGGCGCCCGGGCCGTATTTCTTCTCGATCAGGGTCCACGGATCGGCATACGGCCCGCGTCGCTCGGCCGCGCGCTGCAGCCTGAGCGCGCCGCGCATCAGCGGGCGCAACACCGGGCCGAGCACGCGCAGGGCGATGCGCAGGTGCCCCTGGGAGGCGGCGACCCACGCCACCGTCTCGGGCCAGTCGTGCTCCTGATAGCCAAGCAGCGCTTGGGATTCGGTGGTGTCGAACCAGCCCGTGAAACTCCAGCCCCGATCGTCGCCGGGATCGCCGGGCAGGCTCACCGAGGGGCCCAGGCGGCCCAGGCCCAGGCCGGCCATCACGTCGTCCTCGAGGTCGCGCTGCAGCTTGACGTACGACTCGTTGCCGCCGATGAGCAGCACCTTGCCGGAGATGTCGGCCCCGCGGTCGACCCCGTTGGCGAACGCCAGCGCCACGTCGCGCGCGTCCACCGCGTGGATGCGGTTGTCGCGCGGCATCGATCGCACCAGCACCAGGTAGTCGCCACTGAAATTCGTCTGCCCATCCGGCGAGATCACCCCGCCCAACCGCAACACCGCGTGCGGCAGACCGCTGGCCCGGACCGCCGCCTCGGCCAGCACCTTGTCCTCGCCGTACTGGTCGATGGGCCGCACCGGCGTGTCGGGGGTGATGCGCTCGGGGTGCCGGTAGGGGTTGAGCGAGCCGTAGACCGCGGCGCTGGATGCCATCAGGAACAGCGGGGGAGTGTCCAGCGTCGCCGCCGCGGCGACAAGGTTTTCCGTGCCTCCCACATTCACCCGCCGCGCCAGCCCCGGATTGCGGTACGACGGCGGCGAAACGATGGCAGCCAAGTGAATAATCGCCTCGGGCCGATGGGCGCTGACCAGATCGCGCACCGCCGCGGCATCCAACAGATCGATGTACGCGGTCACCAGTTTGCCTGCGCTCTCGGACAATTCGGCGGCGGCGGCCAGGGTCTTGTCGGTCCGCAGGTCGGTGGCGACGACGGTGCGGCCCCGGTCGAGCAGGATCTGTGCGCATCGCCTGCCGACCTGACCGAATGCGCCGGTGACGAGGACGGTGCCCGGGGCGCCTACCGTGTCTCCGGCCATCGGCGCATCACTTTTCGAGCATCCGGTTGGCGAGCTTGCCGGCCACCCGCCGGATGCGCGGGGAAATGTAGACCGAGAACACCGGGGTGACGATGTCCTCGCGCAGCCGAGTCAGCTTGGAGCTCTTGATAAGCCACTGCCCACCGACGTTCTGGTACGTCTCGTGGTAGTGGCCGTAGCCGACCAGGGTGACACCGGGCCCGAAGCGGACGACGTCCTGCAGCGCCCACACCCCGCGCGCCGTCGTCGCCGATGTCAGCTCGATTTCGGGCGCGTGCACCTGGTGCGCCGTGGCCTGAGAGCGCCGTCCGATGCCCTTGCGGGTGAACGCGACGAAGTCGTCGGCGCCGACGATCAGCTTGCCGCCGGCCCCGGACGTGTCGCTGACGAAGTCGTCGGTGAAGATGGATCGCCACGCCGCCCAGTCCTTGCCGTCGAGGTAGCGGCAGTAGCGGGACTTGAGCTGCTTGATGGCCTCGATCGCCAGCAGCGTGGTGGTGTCGTCGTGCGCGGTCTGCTCCGTCATCGCGCCTCGGCTGCCCGGTTAGGCCCAGCGTGACATTTCACGCCGAAACTGTAACCCCTGACCCGTCACCCCTTGAAGTAGACCACCTGATGTGAGGTGGCCAGCAGGGCGCCGTCGCGGCTCCACAGCTGCGCGCTCTGGTCGAAGTAGCCGCCGAAGAAGCGGTTGGCGTGGGCGGTGGCCAGGACGTAGTCGGGTCCCACGGCCTCGAGCTGCCGCCGATCGGCGAGAAAATAGGTCGTCAGCGTGATCGTCCCGGCGGGCAGCATGCCGCCGCGGCGCAGAAACACCCGCGGGTAGAAGACGTCACACAGCGCGGCCAGCGCCGGATAGTCGACGGGGCGTTGCTGCCTGTCGCGCACCCACAACGTCGTCGTCGACGACGGGCTGGGCTGCCCCGTGGGAATCGGGCCGTCGACGAACCGCATGTCGTAGAGCCGCGCCCAGGTGACGATGTCGCCCAAAGCTCCGGGCGTGATCGGTTCGGGCGGTGGCGCTTTGGGTGGGCGGGCCTCGGTGTCGGCCCAGCTGTCACGGACGGTGGCGAACACCGCCGTCGCCGTGGCCTTGATCTGTCCGTCCTGGGTGAGCTCGACGTTCCAGTGCTGGTTGGTGCGGTTGGTGCGCACGACCCGAAGGGAGAGGTCGAAGACGCCGTCGGCGACGGGGGCGGCGTAGTTGATCGTCAGCGTCAACGGCTCACCGATGCGGTCGGGGTGCGTTTCGACGGCGCGCACGACGGCGGCCGCGGTGATGCCGCCGAACGGGCCCACCATGTTTTCCCACTCCGGATGGGTGCGCCCGCGCCTGACGTCCGTGTCGATCTGGTCGAGGCGGACGGCGTCGTCGAAGGGGTGGGTGCCGGTCATGCGAATCGACGGCAGACTACTTGGCCGAAACGGCTATGGTCGCGAGGACCCCCGAGTAGGGAGGCGCGCATCGCATGAGCATCCCGGGTCGCCAGCGCGCGATGGTGATGAGCGGGCCCGGCACGCCCCTCGAGGCGGCGGAGCGGGGGGTGGAGCGGCCCGCCACGTCTTCGACTGGGAAAGATGGACGACGCCCTGGCGGTGATGCGGGCCGGTGAGCACGTCGGCAAGATCGCGTCACCATCCCCTGACGGGCCTGTATAGTCACGAAAACGGTGCTGTACAGTCGCTCAGCACAAGCTCAACTCTCGAACGGCACGGGAGGCCATCGGCGATGACGCGCAGGCGAATCCGGTGAGCGGCGAACCGGCCGAGACCGTAGCGCAGTTCCGCGACCGGGCCAGGGCCTGGCTGGCCGAGAACCTGCCGCGGCTGGATTCCGAGGACGCGATGGTCCTCGAGCGCGACGCTCTGACGTCCTGGCAGCGCGCCCGCGAATTGCAACGCAGGTTGTACGACGGGGGATTCGCCGGGATCTGCTTCCCCCGCGAATACGGCGGCCTCGGGTTGGGCTACGAATACAAGAAGGCGTTCGACGCCGAGGCCGTGGCCTACGAGACACCGCTGCTCCTCAACGTTCCCTCCTTCGCGATCTGCTGCGCGACGATCCTCGACATGGGCAGCGAGGAACAGAAGCGCACCCACATCCCGGCGGCGCTGCGCGGCGACGAAGTCTTGGTGCAGTTGCTGTCGGAACCCAGCGGTGGCTCGGACCTCGCGGGCGTCATCACCCGCGCCGACCGCCGGGACGGGCGGTGGATCCTCAACGGCGCCAAGACATGGAGCACCTGGGCGTTCGCCGCCGACTACGGGCTGTGCCTGGCCCGCACCGACTGGGACGTACCCAAACACCAGGGCCTGACGATGTTCCTGGTGCCCCTTGCGCACCCCGGGGTGACGATCAGCCGCATCCAGCAGGTCAACGGCTCGGTCGAGTTCTGCGAGGAGTTTTTCGACGACGTCGACCTGGACGACGACGCCGTCGTCGGGGAACCGGGCAAGGGGTGGGAGGTCGCGTCGCGCCAGCTCTACCACGAGCGCCGCACGATGGGGGACGGCTCGGAATACACCAGCGGGCCCGGAATCGCTGAGGCCGAGGACATTTCGGTCGACCTGATCGGGGTGGTCGAGCGCACCGGGCAGGACGGCAGCGAACGCGTCAGGGAGATGGTCGGCCGGGCGCTGGTCCACCGTGCGGTGCACGGACAGCTCAGCGAACACGTCTACCACTCCGTCGTCGCCGGAACCCTGCCGCCCGCCGCGGGATCGATCATCAGGCTCGACATGGCCGAGGTGCACAACGTCGAGAACGACACCGCCCACGCCATCGCCGGCGCGGCGGCCGTCGTCGAGGACGACGCGGGGCAGCTCACCATCGGCACTCGTTACCTGGGCCGCCAAATCGCCAGCATCGGCGGCGGCACCACCGAGATGGCGCGCAACGTGATCGGCGAGCGGGTGCTCAACTTTCCGCGCGAGTACGCCGCGGACCGCGGTGTGCCGTTCAGGCAGGTGCGCCGGGGCAAAGCCGTTGAGGAGGGCCAGAAGTGAGCGACCAACTTCGCGACATCCGAGAGCTGGCCAACGACGCCGAGGCCTACCGCGAGGAGCTGTTCCGGCGCTGGACGGGTCTTTTGAGCTACCGCTACATCGGCCGCAACCACTCGTCGATGAACATCGGCGAGACCGACGACACGGTCACCATCCGCCGCGACATGCGCAACGAGGCGGGCGGGCTGCTGGTGGCGCCGCTGGCCATCTCGTCGCCGGAGGGATGTCAGACGGACATGGTCGCGGTCCCCAACCCGGTCATCGCGTCGGTCCAGATCGTCGACCCCGGCTACGACGTCAAGACAATCGAGATCGTCGGCTCCGGCATCGTCCACCAGGGCCGGACCATGGGCTACGGGCGGTGCATGATCGTCGACGCCGACAACCCCGATCGGGTCATCGCCTTCAACGAGGGCCAGGGTGCGGTCATCGGCGTGCCGCCGGAAGGCCTTGGCAAGATGGATGTTTCGGGCACCGAGCTGGTGATCGAGGACTCGCCCGACCTGCCGCCGCTGTGGCAAGCGTTCGGTGCCAGCAAGCGCGGCGACGGCCACTGGGTGCTGCCCGAACTCAGCACCGAACTCGCGTCACCGGATGCCGCGCTGCACATCGGGCCCCAGCACGTCGTGCTGGAAACCGCGGCGACCGACCTGGCCACCGAGGCCGCCGGCACACCGAAGGTGCAGGTCGTCAGCTGGCACGTCATGTTCATGTCACGCGGCAAGGTGGGCCCCTTCCGCGTGGAGGGCACCGCGCACGTCGCCGGTTCGAGAGGCGGGCCCGGACGCGTCGGCGTGCGCATGCTCCTGCACGACGAAGGCAACGGGGACAAGGCCGTCACGTCCGCCGCGGCCATCTTCGACGTCGTCGGCTGACCACCCTGGTCATACGCCTGCCGGCATCTGTATGGTGCAGAAAACCCCTTGCGTGACAGGAGAAGCACAGTGGCAGAACGGTTGGCGGGAAAGGTGGCACTCGTCAGCGGCGGCGCGCGGGGGATGGGCGCCTCGCACGTGCGGACGCTGGTGGCCGAGGGGGCCAGGGTGGTGTTCGGGGACATCCTCGACGAGGAGGGCAAGGCGGTCGCGGCCGAACTCGGTGACGCGGTTCGCTACGTGCACCTCGACGTCACCAAGCCCGAGCAATGGGAAGCCGCGGTGGACACCGCGCTGCGCGAGTTCGGCGGGGTCGACGTGCTGGTGAACAACGCCGGCATCCTCAACATCGGCACCATCGAGGACTACGAACTGTCCGAGTGGCACAAGATCCTCGACATCAACCTGACCGGGGTGTTCCTCGGCATCCGCGCGGTGGTGAAGCCCATGAAGGAGGCCGGGCGCGGCTCGATCATCAACATCTCCTCCATCGAGGGGATGGCGGGGACCATCGCCTGCCACGGTTACACCGCAACCAAATTCGCCGTCCGGGGGTTGACGAAGTCGGTGGCGCTGGAGCTGGGGCCGAGCGGGATCCGGGTCAACTCGATCCATCCGGGGCTCATCAAGACGCCGATGACCCAATGGGTGCCCGACGACATCTTCCAGACCGCGCTGGGGCGCGCCGCCGACCCCCGCGAGGTGTCCAACCTCGTCGTGTATCTGGCCAGCGACGAGTCGAGCTATTCGACCGGTTCGGAGTTCGTCGTGGACGGCGGCACCACCGCCGGCCTGGGCCACAAGGACTTCTCGGCGGTCGACGCCAGCCAGCAGCCGGAGTGGGTCACCTAGCCGCCGCGAGACTGTAACTGCCGGCGCATTTCCCGAGAAGTAACGTCGGCAGTTACAGCCTCGCGGAATGAGTTATGTCGCTGCGGCTACCGCTTCGCGCTCTTTTTCCGGCGTCGGCCAGGGCGACGGCTTCGGGCGTTGCCGGACCCGTTGCGGCCACCAGAACCACTTGCCCAGCAGCGCCGCGATCGACGGCGTCATCAGCGACCGCACGATCAGGGTGTCGAATAGCAGCCCCAGGCCGATGGTCGTGCCGACCTGCCCGATGACCGTGAGCTCACTGACCACCATCGCGATCATGGTGAAGGCGAACACCAGACCCGCCGAGGTCACCACCGAGCCGGTGCCGCCCATCGACCGGACGATCCCGGTGTTCAGGCCGGCGTGGATCTCTTCCTTGAACCGCGCGACGAGCAGCAGGTTGTAGTCGGCGCCGACGGCGAGCAGGATGATGACCGACATCGCCAGCACCATCCAGTGCAACTCGATGCCGATCAGGTGCTGCCAGATCAGCACCGAAAGCCCGAACGACGCCCCCAGCGACAGCAGGACGGTGCCCACGATGACGGCCGACGCCACCACCCCGCGCGTGATGAGCAGCATGATGATGAAGATCAGGCACAGCGAGGCGATTCCGGCGATCAACAGGTCGTAGGTATTGCCGTCGCTGAGGTCCTTGTAGATCGACGCGGTGCCGGCAAGATAGATCTTGGAGCCCTCCAGTGGCGTGCCCTTGAGGGCTTCGTAGGCGGCCTTCTTGATGGCGCCGATGTGCGAAATGCCTTCCTGCGACATCGGATCGCCGTCATGGCTGATGATGAAGCGCACGGCGTGGCCGTCGGGGGAGATGAAGTTCTTCATCCCCTTCTTGAACTCGGCGTTGTTGAAGGTCTCCGGCGGAAGATAGAACGAGTCGTCGTTCTTGGACGCGTCGAACGCCTTGCCCATGGCGTTCGAGTTCTTCTGCGCCTCGTTCTGCTGGTCCTGCAACCCCTTCTGGGTCGAGTACATGGTCAGCATCGTCGTCTTCATGGCCTTCATGTTTTGGATCATGGAGGGCATCAGCGCGACCATCTGGGGCATCAGCGTGTCGAGATGATCCATGATCGGAAGCAGGCTCTGGATGTCGTCGGTCATCGTGTCGATGCCGTCGAGCGCGTCGAAGACGGAGCGCAGCGAAAAGCAGACCGGGATGTCGTAGCAGTGCTTTTCCCAGTAGAAGTAGCTGCGGATCGGACGGAAGAAGTCCTCGAAATCCGCCATGTGGTCCCGCAACTCGGCGACGTCGATGGTCATGTCGTGCATCTTTTTGACCATGACATGCATGTCATCGGCCATCTGCGTGGTGATGCCCTGCATCTTTTCCATGCTGTCGATGGTGGTCTGCATCATGTCGGCCTGTTTGAGCATGTCGGCCATCTGGTCTTCTTGGTACTTCTGGTTCATCTGCTGGGTGACGCCCTGCATGCTGATCTGGAACGGGATCGAGGTGTGCTCGATCGGCGTGCCCTGCGGGCGCGTGATCGCCTGCACGCGGCCGATTCCCGGCACCCGGAAGACCGTCTTGGCGATCTTGTCGATGACCAGAAAGTCCGCCGAGTTGCGCAGGTCGTGGTCGCTTTCGATCATCAGCACTTCGGGATTCATCCGCGCCTGCGAGAAGTGGCGATCCGCGGCGGCGTAGCCCTCGTTGGCCGGCAGGTCGACCGGCAGGTACTTGCGGTCGTTGTAGTTGGTGCGATAGCCGGGCAGGGTCAGCAGGCCGACGAGCGCCACCCCGATCGTCACGACCAGGATCGGGCCCGGCCACCGGACCACGAGGGCGCCGACCTTGCGCCAGCCGCGAATCCGTTGGGCCCGCTTGGGTTCGAGGGTCTTACCGAAGCGCGATGCCACCGAGATGACCGCGGGCCCCAGCGTCAGGGCCGCCGCCACGACGACCACCATGCCGATGGCCAACGGGATGCCCAGTGTCTGGAAATACGGCAGGTTGGTGAAGTGCAGGCAGAACGTCGCGCCGGCGATGGTCAGACCGGACCCGAGCACCACGTGCGCGGTGCCCTTGTACATCGTGTAATACGCGTCTTCCCGGGACTGGCCAACGGAACGGGCTTCCTGATATCGGCCGATCAAGAAGATCGCGTAGTCGGTGGCGGCCGCGATCGCCAACGTGACCAACAGGCTCGTGGCGAATGTCGAGAGCCCGATGACCTTGAAATATCCCAGGAATGCGACCAACCCGCGGGCGGCCGACAGCTCGAGCACCACCATCACCAGCGTCAGCAACACCGTGACGACCGACCGGTAGACCAACAGCAGCATCGTGATGATCACCGTGAAGGTGGCCGCCGTGATGAGCTGCATGCTGCGGTCGCCGGCCATGTGCTGATCCGCCGACAGCGCCGCGGGCCCGGTGACATACGCCTTCACCCCGTGCGGCGGCGGCACGCTCTTGACGATGCTCTGCACCGACTCGACCGATTCGTTGGCGAGGGCCTCGCCCTGGTTGCCCGCGAGGTAGACCTGGACGTAGGCGGCCTTGCCGTCGTTGCTCTGGGCGCCCGCGCCGGTCAGCGGATCGCTCCACATGTCCTGAACGTGCTCAACGTGTTTGGTGTCGGCGTTGAGCTTTCTCACCATCCCGTCGTAGTAGGCGTGGGCGTCGGCGCCGAGGGGATTCTGGCCCTCGAGGACGATCATCACCGAGCTGTTGGACTTGTACTCGTGGAACACCGCGCCCATGCGCTTGGTCGCCACGACCGATTGCGCATCGTCGGGCGCCATCGACACCGAGCGCATCCGGCCCACCTCGTCCAGTTGGGGGACGACGACGTTGAGCACGGCAATCAGCGCGATCCAGCCGATGATGATCGGTACGGCAAAGGTGCGGATGATCCGCGGAATCCTCTCCCGCACCGGCAGTTCGGCCGTGGGGATGGCATCGGTGCGGGCGTCGGCGTCGCGTTCGGAGCGTGTGCTCATGCTGATTTCACCAAACAGAAGGTCAGGGCGTGCACGCCGTGGGTTATGTTCTCGTCCTTGACTTCGTCATCGATGGTGATGCGGCAACCGAGGCGGTCGCCGTCGCTTTGCGCCGAGATGTTGGGGAAGACCGACGGGGCGGTGGTGCTGAGGACGAGGGTCCAGGGCAGCGGTGCGTTGTCGACCCGCTTGGGGTCGGCGGACAGGTCGAGATAGTTCACGTTGGCGTGAGTCGCCGAGCCGAAGATCTCGTACTTGACGACCTTGGGCTTGAACGGCTTGGAGTCATCCAGCCGCGGGCTCGTCATGATCCCGGTGTCGTGGGCGCCGAAGAACGACTTGACCCGCGCCACGGTGAACCCGCCGACCGCCACGACCGCCACGATCAGCAGCGGCAACCACGCGTTGCGCACCGCTTTCGATAGCTGCACTGCGCGAGTCCTTTCCTCGTCACTCAGCGGCGGCCCTGGGCATGGTCGTATGCGGCGGCCGCAATTGCTTTGCGGCACAGTGGACTTCGCGGATCTTCACGTTTGCGCGTTCGATCGTCGGTGCTGGGATGCCTGCCCCGCCATCCCGTACCCCCGCTTAGCCTATCAAAGTATAATACATAGCCTGCATAATTTGCAGACAGTGCAAAAAAGTGATCTAGCTAACTGCCGCGCCTTCACTGGTGAAGATGCTGTTGACCAGCGCGGCGGCGCGCTCGACATACGGCATCGGCGTGTCGTCGGCGCACCGGGGTTCGTCGCTGGCCCAGTGCTCGAGGCCCGAACGCACGGCCGTCAGCGCCAGGGCTGCGATCAGCGCGGGGATGTCGTCGTCCGGCCGCATTGCCTGGCGGCGCGCGACGATGTCGGTGAGCTGGGTCTGAAACCGCTCCAGCTCGGCGAGAAACGCGGCCAGCACGGCGGGGCTGGTTTTGGCGAGCACCATCATGCCGGCGGCCTGTTCGCGCCGCGGGGGCAGGTCGCGGAGGTGGTGGGCCGCCAGCGTGATCAGCTCGGCCAGCACCACGCGGTAGGGGGCAGGGCCGGCGGCGACGAATTCCTCGGCCAGCTCGGGGGGCAGGTCGGACGGGCCGTAGGCGATCGCGGATTCCTTGGTGGGGAAGTAGTTGAAGAATGTGCGCGTCGAAATCCCCGCGTCGACGCAGATCTCCTCGATGGTGACCTTGTCGAAACCGCGGTCACTGGCCAGGCGCACCGCGGCGTCGCGGATGTCCGCGCTGGTCTGGCGGCGACGCCGCTCGCGAAGACCCATCTCGTTGCCCATGGCACCAATAGTTGCACAAACCGCAAACTTTGCAGTCACCTTCCGCCCGCGTCGGGTGGTCACGGACACCGGGGCGCGAGGGCATCACGCAGGTGATCGCACTGGCTGGCGAAGAACCTCACCGACACCGCGGCCTTGTCGGCGATCTGATCGAACGCGTGAAAGGCACCCGGGGCGATCTCTTCGTGCACGGGAACGCCGGCCTCGCGCAGCCGGCGCGCGTAGTCCAGGCATTCCTGATAGAACAGGTCCAGCGTCCCGACCCCGATCCACGTCGGCGGCAGGCCGGCCAGGTTTTCCCGGCGCGCCGGTGCCGCCTCACTGGGATCCGCGCCGTTCAGATACCAGCGCCACGCCTGCCGATTGTCGCTGGCGGTCCACACGATCCGCTTGTCGCCGCCGGCGGCGCCGGTGCGGTCGTCGAGCATCGGATACACCAGCATCTGATAGGCGAGTTTGATTTCCCCCCGGTCGAGCGCCCGCTGGGCCACCGCCGCCGCGAAATGCCCACCGGCACTGGCGCCCCCGACCGCGACCCGATCCGGGTCGACCCACGGTTGCCGAACCAGCCACCGCAGCGCCGCGTAGCAGTCTTCCACCGGGATCGGATACGGGTGCTCGGGCGCGAGCCGGTGTTCCACCGCGGCCACCGCGATACCCGTGATGTGCGACAGCTTTTTCAGAAACCTGTCGTCCTGCGCGGCGTGACCCATGATCGTGCCGCCACCGTGGATCCACAACATCCACGGCGCCCGCGCCGGGAGGCCGGCCGGGCGATGCAGGCGGACCGTGACGTGTTCGTTGACCGACGCGATCGGGACGTGGCGCAAGCGGCCCGCGTTGCCCATGAGGTTCATCAGTGCCCGCTGCACCCGGTAGCCGCGGTGCAGGGCGTATCCGCGGGGCAGGAAACGGGCCGCCCTGCGCAGACCGGGATCCAACGCGCGCCGTGCCGTGAAGGCGTTCTCGGCGTATGCATTTGCCATCGCGTGTTCTCCCGTGCCCGGCCCTCGCTGACCATACCCCACCCCTCCCGCGAGAGTGCGGTTACCGGCGTCCCAGTCGAGAAATGCGTCGCCAGTTGCACTTTCGCGGCCACGCGGGCAGATTGTTGTGATGCCGTCGAAATGGGATCGGCTAGTGGGCGCCGCGGACTGGGACGCGGTCACGGCCGCCGTGAACGACGTGGGCGGCGCGCTGCTCCCGCAGCTGCTCACTCCCGCCGAGTGCGCGGCGCTGTTCGATCTCTACGGCGACGACGGCAGGTTTCGCGCCATCGTCGACATGGGCCGCCACCGCTACGGGCAAGGCGAATACCGCTATTTCGATCGGCCCTATCCGCGGTCGATCGAGCGGCTCAAACAGGCGCTCTACCCGCGGCTGTTGCCGATCGCCCGCGACTGGTGGACGAAGCTCCGCCGCGAGCCGCCATGGCCCGACACCCTCGACGAGTGGCTGGACGCGTGCCATCGCGCCGGGCAGACCAAACCCACCGCGTTGCTGCTCAAATACGGGCCCGGCGACTGGAACGCCCTGCACCGAGACCTGTACGGGGACCTCGTCTTTCCGCTGCAGGTCGTCATCAACCTGCACGAGCCGGGCGTGTCACACACCGGCGGCGAATTCCTGCTCGTCGAGCAGCGGCCGCGGGCACAATCGCGCGGCACCGCCACCACGCTGCCGCAGGGACACGGCTACATCTTCACCACCAGGGAGCGGCCGGTGCGCTCGACGCGGGGATGGTCGGCCGCGCCCGTTCGCCACGGGGTCTCGGTGGTCCGCTCCGGCGAACGCTGCACGCTCGGCTTGATCTTTCACGACGCTGCTTGAAGCGACTTGATCGCCGCTGTGAGCGGCGCTTACGGCACGATGGTGCGCATGGAGGTCTACGACGTCATGCGGTCCACGCCCGCGGTGCGCGAGTTCACCGACGACCCGCTTCCCGACGACGTGCTCGGTCGGATCCTCGACGGCGCCCGCTTCGCGCCGACCGGCGGCAACCGGCAGGGCGTGCGCGTCATCGTGCTGCGCGACCAGCGGACCCGGGCGGCGCTGGCCGACCTCGCGCTGCCCGCCGCCCGCCGCTACACCGCGCAGCTCGCCCATGGTGAGTCGCCGTGGAATCCGTTGCGGCCCACCGCAGTCGACGTGTCGACGATCGAGGCGACGCAGCCGCCCGCGCAGATGTGGGCCCCGCTCCGCGAGGCGCCGGTGGTCCTGGTGATGTGCCTGGACCTCGGCGTCGTCGCGGCCACCGATCAAGACCTCGACCGGATCGGCGTGGTGTCCGGGGCGTCGGTGTACCCGTTCGTGTGGAACGTGTTGCTGGCGGCGCGCAACGAGGGATACGGCGGGGTGCTGACCACGATGGCCGTGGCCGAGGAGCCACGCGTCAAAGGATTGCTCGGCGTGCCCGATCCGTATGCGATCGCCGCCGTGGTGCCGCTGGGCAGGCCGGTGCACCGGGTGACCAAGCTGCGGCGACGGCCGGTCCCCGAGTTCGCCACGCGCGAGCGCTTCGACGGGCCACCCTTCGACGCCGCGGTCGACGCAGAGGAGTAGCGTGCGGCCAGGGCTGTTCCGTGACGGGAGACGATGCAGTGACACGAATCGCGCCTTCGACCGCCTTTGCCGCGGTGCCCACCCAGGACCTCGGTCAAGGGGACCGGATCAACCTCGGCGTCGCCGCCATCATGGGGCGCCTGCCCGCGGTGGCCGAGGCGCTGGGCTCGTTGACCGCGGCGCTGCGCGACAACGGAACGCTGCCGCCCCGGCTGCTCGAACTGGTGCGGCTGCGCATCGCGTTCTTCAACCAATGCAAAAGCTGCATCGCGGTGCGCTATCAAAGCGCCATCGACGACGGCCTCGACGAGGACGCCGTCTGCTCGCTGGAACGGCCCGCCGATGCCGAAAACCTCTCGGCCGCTGAGCGATCCGCCCTACGCTTCGCGGAGCTCTTTGCCACCGACCACCTGGCCATCGATGATGCGGTCTACGCCGAGCTGCGCGAGCAATTCAGCGAGGACCAGCTCGTGGAGCTCGGTGTGCACTGCGCGGTGGCGCTGGGCGTCGGTCGGCTTTCGGCGACCTGGGATGTCACGGACGATCTCCCCGATGCGCCGGCCTCGTCCGGACGCCCGGCCCCGTGGAACTCCGCGTCGGTGGTTGCGTCGGGCTAGCGGGATACTCTTGCGCCCCAGGGCAATTCGCCACGGTGACATATTTTCCGTGGCGCACGCCTGGGGAGAGTGCGCGAGATTGTGACGAACTTCAACCGTCGACTGTGACGCGCGTCATACGCTGACCGGTCGCGATTGGGTCATCCTGGTCGTTCGTTCGCTTATCTAACGGCTGGGAGCGCGATGGCCAACTTCGACTTCGCCTACGACCTGACCCTCGACGAGGCGCGCAGACGCAGCGCTGTGGTCGAGGCGATCGGTGACGATTGGGATCCGATTGCGGTGCTCGGCGAGGAACAGCAGGCCTACGAGATGCTGTACTCCGATCTGGATCAGGAGCAGCAGCGGGTGTACGACGAGTTGGTCCGCGCCGGCGTCCTGCCCGAACGGACTGCTCGTGTTACCGATTGATCCGACGGCCGACCGCGGCCGCCGCGCGTGGCTGCCGTGCCCGCGCTGCGACCACCGCGCCCGCTGTGGTGATTGCCGGAGCAGCCGAAACTGCGATACGCACTGGCAGTATCTCCTCAGCAACAAGGGGACGCTGGTGCACCTGCAATGCTCGGACTGCGGTCATCTCTGGTCGACCGACACGCATCGCCGGGCGCGCCACTAGACCGCTGGACACAGTGTGTCCCAATAACCTTGCGCCCCAGGGGCATTCGTCACAGTGACGGAATTGGGCGCCGTTGGTGGCCACAGCGATGAGGGCTATGAGGGTTCGTCGTCGGCGGGGGAGTCGTCGTCCTTGGCCAGGTGGCGCAGGACGCGTTCGTTGAGGGCGGCCAGCATGTCGAGCTCGGCCGGGGTGAGCAGGTCGATGAAGTTGCGGCGGACGGCCTCCACGTGCCCGGGCGCCGCCTTCTCGATCGCGGCGCGGCCGGCCGGCAGCAGGCGGACCATGGTGCTGCGCGCGTCGTCGGGGTTCGGTTCGCGGCTGATCAGCCCGTCCTTCTGCATGCGCCGAACCTGGTGGGAGACACGGCTTTTCTCCCAGCCCAGTGTGCTGCACAGCTCGTGGGCGGGCATCCGGTCCCCGTCGTGACCGGAGAGCACGGCCAGGATCTCGTAGTCGGCGCCGGACAGGCCAGATCCCTGTAGACCACGATTCAGGTGCAAGTCGAGCCGATGGTGCGCGTGCTGGAACGCCCGCCAGGCGCGGTCTTCACGAGGGTTCAGCCAGTTCGGTTCCATCAGCGTCCATGCTACCTCAATTGGTTGACGCATCAACAAACCAGGTCTAAGGTAGACACGTCAACCTTTTTCATCATTAATCCAAGACGGGATACCTCATGAGCAGCATCAGCATCATCGGCACCGGGAACATGGCCCGCGCCATCGGCGCGCTGGCGGTCGCGGGCGGCAACACCGTCGAGGTCATCGGCCGCGATCGGTCGAAGGCCGCTGACCTGGCCAAGGCTCTCGGCGGCGGTGCCACGACGGGAGAGTTCGGCGCCGTGCCGGCCGGGGACATCGTCATCGTGGCGCTGTTGTACGCCAATGTCGTTCCGGTGGTCGCCCGGTACGGCGAGGCCCTCGCGGGCAAGGTCATCGTCGACATCAGCAACCCCTTCAACACCGCCGCCGACGGGCTCGCCATCCCGGATGACACCTCGATCGCGCAGGAAGTCGCCAAGGCGGCCCCGGCCAGCGCCAGCGTGGTGAAGGCCTTCAACACGATCTTCGGTGTCGTCCTGGCCCAGGGCCGGCCGCTCGACGTCTTCATCGCCGGCGACGATGCGCGCGCCAAGGAGGGCGTCGCGGAGTTCATCGAGAGCGTTGGGCTGCGCCCGCTGGACGTCGGCGGCCTGAACATGGCGCACTGGCTGGAGGGAACGGGCCTGGTCATGATGGGCCTCGCCAGCCACGGGATGGGGAACTACGACTTCGCCCTCGGCGCCGCCGTTCCCGCCTGACCGGCCGCCGCCGTGCGCCCAATGATGGTTGATTCATCACCGAAAGGATTCGCGATGAAGCTTGGCTTCGCACTTCCCATCGTCGGGCCCGCTATCAGCAGCGCTGCCGGTCTGAGCGCGTTCTGCCGTGGACTCGAGGACCTCGGCTACGACACGCTGTGGGTCGGCGATCGCCTGGTCACGCCGGTGGATATGCACAGCACCTATCCGGGCAAGGAGCAGCCGTACCCGCCGCAGATGACCCGTTACCTCGATCCGGTGCTGCTGTGGACGGTCGCCGCGACGGCGACCAGCCGGGTGCGGCTGAACGCCAGCACGCTCAGCACGTTCTACTACGAGCCGGTGCACCTGGCCCGCCTGCTGACCACGCTCGACGTGCTCAGCGACGGCCGCCTCGACGTTGGCGTCGGTATCGGCTGGATGAAGGACGAGCACGACATCGCCCGCGGCGCGGACTGGCGCCGGCGCGGGAAGATGCTCGATGACCTGCTGGCGTTCCTGCACGAGTGGTGGACGACCACCCCGGTGTCCTGGGACAGCGAGTTCTTCTCGCTGCCGCCGGTCCATGCCGACCTGCGCCCGGTCCAGCCCGGCGGCCCGCCCATCTGGATCGGCGGTGCCAGCGAGGCCGCCATGCGCCGGGTCGGCCGCGGCGGCACCGGCTGGCTCGGCGTGGAGGGGCTGCAGGACGAGGTCACCGACCATCTGTGGTCGGTCGCGCGCCGCGCGGCGCAGGACGCCGGCCGCGATCCGGACGCGCTGAAGACGGCCATGCGGATCAACCTCGAACCGGGCACGTCGGTTGACTCGGCTGTCGACAGGCTCGAGCGCCTCGCCGGGTCGGGTGCTGACGAGGCGATCGTGGATGCCTTCGCGATGTTTTCCACCCTTGAGCAGATGCTCGACTTCGCCAGCAAGGTAATCGCTCGATGGAGGGGCTCGGTTAGCGCGGCATTCCCAATAGCCGTGCGCCCCAAGGCAATTCGTCACAGTGACGTATTACCGGCGATTCGCGGGGAGGGGGAACCGGCCTGACCGCGCGCCGTTGCGAACCCATTGGCAGACGCGCTTCAGGGTCAGGTCGTTCGTTGAGTGACCCGATGGCGCGCGCCTGAATCGTCGGACGTCGTTGCCTGATCCGGGGAGGTAAAAGTAATCCGGGAAGATGCCGGTGCTGGTGGGTCTTCCGATTAAAGCGCGCAGGTGGGCCTTATACCGATAAGCGACATTATGTCAGGTAAGACCGCCCCGAGCCGGGCTACAGCCCGGACGGTACGACCTTGCCGTTCACCGTCACCTCGACCTGGCCGGTCTTGGGGTTGTAGGCGATCTTGCCGTGCTCGAAGTCGGACACGAGCAGATCGCCGACGGCGTGCTGGTCGCTGATGGGAAAGCCCAGCGGACCCGTCGAACCGTTATCGCCGGTGACCACAGGCACGCCGTCCGGGTCGCGTGGGACGTTCCAGGCCTCCCGGATCTTGCCCAGGGTGATGTATGCGGGCGTGCCGGCGTCGTCGTTCTTGGCGGTGATCACGCCACCCTGGAACTGCTGGAATACCAGGCCGCTCGCCCGTTTTCCTGCGTTGCGGTCGCCCGTCAGCGGCTTGCCCAGAGCCTGCTTCTGATCCTCGGTCGCCGACGAGTACTTGACCGCGATCGGGCCGGTGAGAGTCACCTCGACGTCGCTCTCCCCGATGAGCTTCACCTCGGTCGGCGGCGCCGGGGCTGTAGCCGCGGAGGTGACGCTCACCCCGGCGTGAGGTGGTGCCGACGTGCCGACGCTCTTGCCGTTGCTGCACCCCACGGTGATCAGCGCGACGGCGGCCAGGCCGACGACTGCCGGGTGGCGGTATGCGATCGTTCTCATGGGCTCCCTCCCGCGTCGTCCTGTGGTGTGGTCCCCGCCCCACCCGGTCTTCGTAGCCCCGAACGAACTTACGCCGCGGTCGTAGACGGCGAGCCGCAGCACCTGAGGAACATCCGGTTTGAAGTTGCGACCTTTGGATAGCCCCCACGAATGAGCTGTCGCTTTTTGACAGCCGACATTCACGAAGGGAGCCCGACGTGGCGTTCTCACACTTTGCATCGAAAACAACGACAGTAGCGGCTGCTCTGGCGGCGGCCGGACTCCTCGCGGCGGCACCGGCGTTCGCCGACCCGCAAGTGCTGCAATTCGGCCAGATGGCGGAGCTTTCCAGCAATGGTGGCACCATCGACTACACCGTGAGCAATCTGCAGCCCAGCGGCCACAACGACGGCGTGTGGTACTCCGACGTCACCGCCACGGGCGTGAGCGGTAACGCAACCCCGAACATTGCCGACTTCAACGCTCGCGCCGCCAACAGCTCGACGTTCGCGGTGATGAAGGGCAACCAGACCGACGGCCTTCCCGAGGGGCCACTCCCCCTGGGCACCCCGGTCAAGGGGCGCATTTACTTCGACGTTCGCAGCGGTACGAACCCCGACAGTGTCGTCTACCGGGACGCCGGAGGAACGGACAAGGTCGTCTGGAAAGGCTAGTAACTCGAGCGGCGAGGGGTAGCGCCGCTCAGCCTTGGACGCACGGGTATTGCCGGTTGAGCACGCAATTCGTCGGTGGCGAATAGGTGCCGGACAGCACGCCCCTGAAGCCGCCGTTGGCCGAACCGCCGGGTGCAATGACGCGATTGAAATTCGCGGGGCCGACAACGTAGTGCGTGCCCGTTTGGGTAACGGTGCTGTTCCACGCGTGCAAGACGGATTGCCCCGGCGGCATGTCGAATTCGAGCCGCCAATCGCTGAGCGGCGCCATGCTCGCGTTGGTGACGGTGAAGCGGGCGATGAAACCGGTCTGCCACGTGTGTTGCACCGCCAACGTCGCCGTGGCCGCGGCCGCACGAGCTTCGGGGGCGATCGCGAGTCCGAGGATGGCAATCATCAGTGCCGACAGGGTTACGTGAAGTGCTGTCCGCCAGCGCTTCACGTGGGTGTCCGGTACGGCCATGCCGCCACGCTAAAGCCAGGCACGCGACATCGGCCCTCGGATCGCGGGCATGCTGCCGTACCTTTGCGCAACTGAAACCGTCATGAAACCTGCGCACCGGTCGCCGACCGTGAATTGTGCGACGCGTGCTCGGCGTGTCGCGTCGTGAATTTCACTCTCGGCGTGCGGTTTCCAGCGCGGCCGCGACGACGGGCTTGGCCCACGCCGGCGTCGAGCTCAAGTCGGGCGGCCCGACGATGCGGCCGCGCTCCATGTGCAACACCAGGACCGGCAGTGGCGCCTGCCCGGCAGCCGGGTCGGCGGTCGCCGAGTTGTCGTACACCCGCAGCCCGGTGAGCACCGGCAGCAATGTCACGAGGTTGATCAGGCTGTGACGGCAGCGACGGCGAATGTCGGCCTCGGGAATGTCGTGCCCGCCGGCGCGGACCCGTTGGCGCACCCGCTCGATGTGCGCGTCGGCGCTGGCGAGCCCGACGTAGAAGACGTAGACCTCGATGCCACGCGCGGCGGCCTCGGCCAGCAGCCGCGGCATCGTGTTGCCGCCGAGCGTGGTTTCGAACGTGAAGTCGAGGCGTTGATCGATCGCCCGCTGCAACAGTTTTCGGCCCTGTTCCCACGCCGCGGCGTTGGCCTCGGTCTGGCTGAGGCCGGGGTTGGCCGCCCTGATCTGTCGCGCGGCCTCGTCGGGGTTGTAGTAGTCACCGCCCTTGTCGCGGATCGTCGCGCCGACGATGCTGCTCTTGCCGGCGCCGTTGACACCGGCCAACACGTACAGCCGCGGCGGTGCCGTCGCCTCGCCGACCATGGCCCCGCCGGATCACCGCCGCCGCGGGCTGCGGGCCGCCTTCACCGCCGCGGCGCCGAGTTCCTCCGGTGTGGCATCGAATGCCGCGGCGACTCCGGCCTTGGCTTCGGGTGTCTGCATGGTGGCCAACAACTCGTCGAACCGATCGCCGAGGTCGTCGAGCGACGGTGTGGCCGACGCGGTCAGGGCCTCGAACTCGGCATACGACAGCAGCACCGCCCTGGGCGTGGCGTGCTTGGTGATCACCACCGCGCCGTTGGCGGCGGCCTGCTCGAAGACGGCGCCGAACTGGTTTTTGAGCCGGGTCGCGGGCACCGCGGGGACATCGACCAGCTTGCCGTCGCGGTTGCGGAACAACACGGTCGACATTGGCGCTCCCCTCGTTCGTACCGATGTACCGCCATTCTAGCCGTTTTGGCTAGTTTGTACGAATTGGACATTTACGCGGCCATCGCGAGCTTGCGACAATGGAGGGCATGACCGAGCCAAGCATCTGGATGCAAAAGGTCGCGGCCGATCCCGGGCATTCGCACTGGTACGTCGAACGCTTTCGGTCGATGGCCCGCGCGGGTGAGGACCTGGCGGGCGAGGCGCGCCTGGTGGACGCGATGGCGCCGCGCGGCGCCCGCATCCTCGACGCCGGCTGCGGCCCCGGCCGGTTGGGCGGGTACCTGGCGTCGGTCGGGCACCGGGTCGTCGGCGTCGACGTCGACCCGGTGCTCATCGAGGCGGCCGAGCAGGACCATCCCGGACCGCGGTGGCTCGTCGGCGACCTGGCGGAGCTCGACCTGCCGGCGCGCGGCATCCCCGAGCCGTTCGACATCATCCTGTCGGCCGGCAACGTCATGACGTTTCTCGCCCACAGCACCCGGGTCCGCGTGTTGGCCCGGCTGCGCGCCCACCTCGCGGAGGGCGGCCGCGCGGTGATCGGCTTCGGTGCCGGCCGCGACTACGATTTCGGCGAATTCCTCGACGACACAACGGCAGCCGGCTTCACGCCGGACCTGCTGCTGTCGACCTGGGATTTGCGGCCCTTCACCGAGGACTCCGACTTCCTCGTCGCCGTCCTGCGTTGAGTTAGCCGGCCGGCGGCACCAGCGGCGGACGACACACGTTGGCGCCGGGATCCCACCACCAGCCGTTGTCGCATGCCAGCGGTTGCGGCCCGACCCCCAGCGGCCGGCATATGTTGGCCGTCGGGTCCCACCACTGGCCCGGATCGCACGCCAGCGGTTGCGGCCCGACACCGAGCGGCCGGCAGACCTTGCCCGTCGGGTCCCACCACTCCCCCTCCCCGCAGTCGGCCGAGCTCACCGCCGGCGTCGCGATCGTCACGGCCGCAACCGCCGTGAACGCCATGACGACGACGGCGAAAAGGTGGCGAGCGAATGTCCTCACTGTCGTCCTCCCCTCGTGGTGTAGGGATCATCGAACCGAGCCGGGGCGGGCGGGTCAAGACCGACCGTGCTGCCCCAGCAACGGCCGCGGGGTTGCGATGACTTTCGGACGCGCCACCGGTCATACCTTTCGCAACGGACAAACCGAGCGAAAGGTGAGTGCCATGGCCCAGGCCCTGCCGCCCGTCGTCGATCACCAAACCTGGCGCGCCGCGCTCGACGAACTGCGCAAGCGCGAGAAGGCCGCCACCCGGGAACTGGACGCGGTCGCCGCCCAGCGGCGCCGGCTGCCGATGGTCGAGCTGCCCGAGTACACGCTGATCGGCGCCGACGGGCCCATCCGCCTGGTCGACGTGTTCGGCGGTCGCTCGCAGCTGATCGTCTACCACCACATGTGGTCGGACGGGGCGGAGTGGCAATGCGGCGGGTGCACGGGGTTCACGTCGCAGTTCACCCGGCTGGAGTTTCTCGACAACTACGACGCGCGCTTCGTCGTCGTCACCAACGGGCCGATCGACGAGGCGCTGGCCTACAAAAAGAAGGTCGGCAACCGGATGGAGTGGTACTCGTCGTCGGAGAGCTCGTTCGGCGCCGACATGGACGCCCCACCCGGCGGGGGCTTCGGCGTCAACGTGTTCCTGCGCGACGGCGACACCGTCTACCGCACCTGGCATACGAACGGGCGCGGCACCGAGCAGCTCAGCCACTCGTTCGGGCTGATCGACATCCTTCCGTGGGGTCGCCAGGAGGAATGGCTCGATTCACCCGAGGGCTGGCCGGCGCGGCCCACCTACTCGGGCTGGCTCGACTCCCCCGACATCGCGGCCGCCTACGGACCCAGGGAGGACTCATGACCGCCGAACGCTACGTCGTCACCCGCACCATCGCCGCCCCTCCGGCGGAGATCTTCGCCGTCCTCGCCGACCCCGCCCGCCACCAAACCACCGAGCCCACCGACTGGGTCCGCGACGCGGTGGACACCACACCGATCACGGGTGCCGGGCAGATGTTCGCGATGAACATGTACCTGACCCGGGCCGGTGGCGACTACGTCACCTACAACCTCGTCGACACGTTCGACGAGAACCGCGCCATCGGCTGGATGCCGGGCACGCTGGACGACGCGGGCAATCACTCCCCCGGGGGTTGGTTCTGGCGTTACGAGCTCGCCCCGAATGGGGACCGCACCGACGTCACCCTCACCTACGACTGGAGCGCCACGCCGCAGAGCTTCCGCGACCGGGTTGGCGAGATGCCCATCTTCGGCGAAAACTACCTCGCCGAATCGCTGGCGGCCCTGGAGCGGTCGATCGTTCGCTGACGCCCGCGACTTCGGGCGCCGGGCGCTCGCCTAAATTCGTTCAGCCGGCGAGCGGTTCGAACATGTGCGCCGGGTCGATGCCAAGCTGCTGGGCCACGTGGCTGGTGTCCCAGTACTCGCGCCAGTGCGCGATCGCGCCGTCGCGCACCTCGAAAATGGCGGTGACGTGGAAGGTGACCGCGACCCCGTTCATCGCGTTCACGTCGACTCGTTCGATGACCACCGTGTCCCCGTTCGACACGATCGTGCGGATTTCGCTCCCGTCGATCATTCCGGTCGACAGGCTGTTGTGCTTCTCGAGTTCGGCGCGGGCCGCGTCGCGCCCGACCACCACCGGCGAGAGCGGGACGTGCAACTGCCAAGCGAAGTCGTCCGTCATCAGCGCGGTCATCGCTTCGACGTCCATGTGTTCGCCGTAGGCGGCGTGGAGAAAGTCGAGCACCAGCTGTTCGGTTTCGTTGGTCGCAACGGCCTGGGGCATGAGGGGTCCTTCGCTCGCTATCGGCAACGCTATTCATTAATTAAATTGATTGATTTAATGCTTGAACGAACACGTTAGCCGTTGGGACGGGTGGCGTAAAGACCCGCCGGGGATTTGCCCGGCGTGGCGAAAGTGCCGGAACGAAAGCGTCAGTGCCGCTTCAGGATTGCGGGCCCGTCGACGGCGGCCAGTGCGCACCCGGTGACGCGTCGCCCGGGCTTTCGTGCTCGCCGCGGGCCAGCGGCACCCACTGCTCGGTCGGGGCGGGCTGCTTCGAGGAGGGGAAGTCGCGCAGCTTGCCCGTCGGCTTGGCGTCCCACTTGGCGAACGTCAGCGGCGTCTGCAGCCAGGCGTTCATCAGGCAGTACGCCGCCTCCAGCGAGGCGATGTGGGTGCGCTCCCAGCCGTGGCTGGCGTCGACGCCGAAGCCGACCAGCGCCGCCCGGGTTTCCGCGCCCGCCTCTATGGCGGCGGCGGCGTCGGAACGGTAGTAGCGGAACACGTCGCGCGCGAACGGAATGCCCTGCTCCTCGGCGAGCCGGCACAGCTTGCGCGTCAGGTGGTAGTCGAAGGGGCCGTGCATGTCGGCCATCGGGATGGTCACGCCGTCCTCGATGGAGTGCTGGCCGGGCGCGCACACCGCGTTGTCCACCGAGATCAGCTCCGCGACGTCCGCGGGCAGGCCGTGGCTGGCGCCGTGGCCGACCTCCTCGGTGATGGTGACCATCATCATGGTCCGGTGCGGCAGCACCAGCTTGTTCTGCGAAAGGTTCCTGGCCAGCGCGAGCGCGATCGCCACCCCGGCCTTCCCGTCGAGGTGGCGGGAGACGATGTAGCCGTCGGCGGTGAGCTCCGGGCTGGCGATCAACGCGACGAAGTCGCCGACGTTCAGGCCGAGGCGGACCAGGTCCTCGCGCGAGGACACGCGGCGGTCGAGGCGGACCTCGACGTGCTCCCAGCCGGTGGGCTGGGTGTCGATCTCGTCGCCGAACCGGTGCCCGCTGGCCTTGAGCGGCAGCACCGTGCCGGTGATGAACTCGTCGGGGTCGTCGATGAAGATCCGCACGCGCCCGCCGGTGGCGAACCTCGCCGAGAAGGTGCCGACGGGGACCAGCTCCAGGCGGCCGTTGTCCTTGAGGGTGCGCACCATGCAGCCGATGGTGTCGGCGTGCACCGCCAGCGCCCGGTCGGTGGTCGCCGACTCCCCCGGCAGCTCGGCGGTCAGCGCCCCGCGGCGGGTCAGGGTGAACGGCACGCCCAGGTCGTCGAGGATGTCGCCGATCAACTGCATCACCGCGTCGGTGCGCCCCGACGGGCTCGGGGTCTGCAGCAGCGCGAGCAGCGTGTCGATCATCCACGCGCGGTCGGCCTCAGCCATGGCCGCGGTCTGGCGCACGGTGTCCCCCTTCGCGGTCGTCCGGATTCGCGTTCAACCTACCCCCTTGCACATTCCTGCGTTTGCCGAGGCAAACGGGGTTAGGCTCCACGTTGTCCGGGTCACATCGCGCGACAGGAGCCCGCCATGAAAGTGGACGCGAATCAACACGAGGAGCAAGACCTGCGCCGGCTGCGTGAGCTCGCAACTTTCGACAAGTTCTCGGACGGGGAGCTCCAGCGCCTCGTCGGGGCCGCCCACCGGATTTCACAATCCAAGCCCTGGCCGCTGATCCACGAGCGGACCCCGTCGGACTCCTGTTACATCCTGCTCAGCGGGGAGGTCGGAGTGTATGTGGGCCAGGACCGCGTCGCCCTGCTCGGACCGGGCGAGGTGATCGGCGAATCCGCCCTTCGCCGTGGGAAATTGCGCTCCGCGACCGTGACCACGACCGGGCCGGCCGAGGTGCTGCGCATCGAGCGTGAGGACCTGGCGCGCTTGCTCGACGAGATACCCGCGCTGCGCGAGACCATGGACGCCACCGCCGCGCGCCACATGCCGGTGGCCCAACCCGAGCCCGCGGCGAAGCCCAAACCCACGCACCGCCGGGTGGACGCGTTGGTGCCGACGGAGTTGGCCGAGCGGTTCGAGCGGGCCGCCGACGGCGCCGGGGTGCGCGTCGACGCCGCGCTCGAGGACGCGCTCACCGCCTGGATCGACCGGAACGGCGGCCGTTAGGACCCCATCTCCGCGATCAGGTCGGCCAGCGCCAGGATCCGCTGCGCGTCGCGCACGTGCAGGCTCTCGATCATCCGGCCGTCGACCGTGATGACGCTGTCGCCCGCGGCCCGGGCCCGCTCGTAGGCCGCGACGATCTTGCGGGCGCCGGCCAGCTCGTCGCGCGACGGGCCGAACAGTTCGTTGGCCGGGGCGATTTGGGACGGGTGGATGAGTGTCTTGCCGTCAAACCCCAGCTCGCGGCCCTGTCGGGCCTCGGCCCGAAAGCCCCCCTCGTCGGTGATGTCGTTGAAGACGCCGTCGAGGACGACCTTGCCGGCCGCCCGGGCCCCCAACACGGCCAGCGACAACGCCGTCAGCGCCGGCGCGCGCCCGGGCACGTGCAGCCCGTGCAGCTCGTTGACGAGATCGTTGGTGCCGACCACCAACCCGGCCAGGCGCTCGCCGGCCGAGGCGACCTCCTCCGCCCTCAGGAAGGCCCGGGGCGTTTCGATCATCACCCACAGCCGCAGCGACTCCGGCGCGCCCAGCCGCTCGAGCGCCGCGTCCAGCGCTCGGACCTGTTCGCCCCGCTCGACCTTCGGCACCAGCACGCCGTCGGCCACCGAGCCCGCGACGGCCGCCAGGTCCTCGCCGTGCCAATCCGTGCCCAGGCCGTTGACGCGCACCACGACCTCGCGCGGCCCATAGCCTTTCGACGAAACGGCTTCGCACACCCGCGCGCGCGAGTCGGCCTTCGCGTCGGGCCCGACGGCGTCCTCGAGGTCGAAGATCAGCATGTCCGCCGGCAGCGCCTTGCCCTTCTCCAGCGCGCGGGGGTTGTTGCCGGGCAGGTACAGGGCGGATCGGCGCGGGCGCAGGGTGGGTGGCATGGCTCGTAACTTTCAGCGCAGGAAGCCGGCGAGGAGGTGCTCCACGACTTCGGGTTGGTCGACGGTGACGATGTGGTTGGCGTTGTCGAGAAGCTCGACGCGCCCCGGGCAGTCGCCGCCGGAAGCGGGCCGCGACCGTCGGGCCGTCGAGCAGCGTTTCGTCCGCACCCAGGACGACGAGAATCGGGAACTCGCCCGAAAGCGGTTGCAGGTCTCGGTCAGCGGCATCGGGCTGGTGGCCAGCGCCGCGTCGTACAGCCGGCAATAGGCCGCGCGCGCCTCGTCCGAGCGAAACGCCGAGATTTTCGCCATGGACTCTCCTGATGACCGCGATGAGCTAAACCGGCAAACACGTTACGGGCATCCCCGGTCACATCCGTCACGTGCGTCCCGGCGGGGGCTTGGCGAGTCCGTCTGGAAAGCGATAGCACATGCGATATCGATAATGCCCGCCCGGAGTGGGAACCCTGCGCGGAAGCAGGGAGGAGGAATTCATGCGGGAACACGAAATCCGGTCACTGGCCGACCTCGCGGGCGAGGGCACCCGCGTGCTGACCACCCTGGTGCGCGACACCCACAGCGGCATCGCGCGCCGGGTGTTCGGCGCCGTGGGCCCGGTGTCGAAACCCGTGGAGGTCATCCACAACACGACCGCCGCGGCGACCTACCACGCCGTCGACCGCGCGCTGCGGGGCGCGTTGCGCGGCGCTGGCCACCTGTTCGCCGAGACCCGCGGGGACGACGACAGCGATTCCGTCGAGGCACACCCCAGGGTGGCGGGCTTCATCGCCGCGCTCAACGGCATCTACGGCGACGAGCTCACCCAGCGCGGCAACGGCTTCGCGCTCACCATGCAGGTGCGCCACCACGGCAGGCCGGTGGCGCTGGACGCCGACGGCGTCGCGGCGGCCTTCCCGCACGCCACCGGCCGGGTCGCGGTGTTCGTCCACGGCTGGTGCATGACCGAACGGTCGTGGTCGCGGCCGCCGCGCGACGGCGGGGTCGAAGGCCCGTACGGCGCGCGGCTGCAGGCCGACCTCGGGTTCACCCCGGTCTACCTGCGCTACAACACCGGCCTGCACATCTCCGACAACGGCAAGGCCCTGGCCGGCCTGATCGATCGGCTGCGGGCGCTGTGGCCGGTCCCCGTCGAGGAGATCGCGCTGGTCGGCCATTCGATGGGCGGGCTGGTGGCGCGCAGCGCCTGCCACTACGGGACCGAGCACCGGCACCGCTGGCCCGACGCCGTTCGCCACGTCGTGTGCCTCGGCTCCCCGCACCTGGGCGCCGACTTGGAAAAGGGCGTCAACGCCGCGTCCTGGGCGCTGGCCCGGCTGCCCGAAACCGAGGGCCTGGCTTGGTTTCTCAACGCTCGCAGCTCGGGCACCAAGGACCTGCGGTACGGTGCGCTGCTCGACGAGGACTGGTCCGAATGCGACCCCGACGAGTTTCTGCGCGACCGCTGCCACGAGGTGCCGTTCCTGCCGGGCGCCGTCTACCACTTCGTGGCCAGCAGCGCGGGACCCCGCGCCGTCGGCGCCATCCTCGGCGACCGCCTGGTGCGCCCGACTAGCGCGTCCGGGGTGGGCAGGTCCCGGCGGGTGCCGTTCGAGCCGGACCACGGGCTGACGCTGACCGGCCTGCACCACTTCGACCTGCTCAACCACGCCGCCGTCTACGACAAGCTGCGGCACTGGCTCGGCACCGAACGGGAACCGTTGGGCTAGCAGTCGCCTTTGGCCTCGCGCCAGCCCCGCTCGAAGGGCAGCCGCCACGCGTTGGGCGCGATCAGCTGGTGAATGGCGTTGGGGCCCCAGGTGCCGGGCTGGTACATCTTGGCCGCCGGCGGGTCGTTGAGCAGGTCCTCGGAGCGCTCCCACAGCGACTCGATGCCCTCGGCGGTGTTGAACAGCGTGTGGTCGCCGCGCATCGCGTCGAGGATGAGCCGCTCGTAGGCCTCCAGCACGTCGGCGACGGTGTCGATCTCCTGCGAGGAGAACTGCATCGACAGCTTGTCCAGCTTCATGCCGGGGCCCGGCCGCTTGCCGTAGAAGGACAGCGACACCTTGGAGTTGTCGGCGAGGTCGAACGTGAGGTGGTCGGGACCCTGGGTGCCCACCCCCGACCCGGGCGGGAACATCGTGCGGGGGGCCTCCTTGAAGGCGATCGAGACGATGCGGATGCCCTCGGCCATCTTCTTGCCGGTGCGCAGGTAGATCGGCACGCCGGCCCAGCGCCAGTTGTCGATGCCCACCTTGAGCGCGATGAACGTCTCGGTGTCGGAATCCCTTGCCACGCCTTCCTCTTCGCGATAGCCCTTGTACTGCCCGCGCACCACGTTCGAGGGATCGACGGGCAACATCGACCGAAAGACCTTGTTCTTCTCCTCGCTGATCGCGCGCGGCTCCAGCGCGGTCGGCGGCTCCATCACCACGAACGCCATCACCTGGAACAGGTGGGTGACCACCATGTCCTTGTAGGCGCCGGTGGCCTCGTAGAAGTTGGCCCGCTGATCGAGGCCGAGCGCTTCGGGAATGTCGATCTGGATGTGGTCGATGAAGTTGCGGTTCCAGATCGGCTCGAACAGGCCGTTGGCGAAGCGGAACGCGAGGATGTTCTGGGCCGCCTCCTTGCCCAGGAAGTGGTCGATGCGGAAAATCTGGGATTCCTCGAACGTTTCGTGCAGGAAGTCGTTGAGCGACACCGCGCTTTCCAGGTCGGTGCCGAACGGCTTTTCCATGACGACGCGGGAGCGCTCGACGAGCTTCGCGTCGCGCAGCATGGTGATCACGTCGCGCGCCGCCTTCGGGGGGACCGACAGGTAGTGCAGGCGCCGCGCGTCGGGCCCCAGGTCGTGCTCGGCTTCGGCGACCGCCTGGGCCAGGGCCTCGGGCCCGGCGCTCTGCGGGACGTAACGGATGTTTTTCGCGAAGTTGGCCCATTGTTCGGGCGTGAGCTTGTGCGCGCCGAACGAGTCGAGCGCCTTCTTGGCGAGCTCGCGGAATTCGTCGTTGCTGAAGTCTTCGAGCGAGGTGGCGACGATCTGGACCTCGGGCGCCAACTCGGACTGGTTCAAATAGGCCAAACCGGGGAGCAGCTTGCGTTTGGCCAGGTCCCCCGTCGCCCCGAACAGGACGATGACGTGGGGGTCGAGCGGGACGGCGTCGTGGCGGTGCGGTCGCGCGCCCGGCGCCGGGTAGGAGATCGTTTGCGGTTTCTTGGTGGCCACGCCTCGATACTTCCACCGCCCGCGCGTGTGTGCAGCCCCCCGTTGCGGGGTATGGGATAGCGGTGACGAATCCCGGCCCGGACCCCACCAGCGACCCCGTCAGCCACACCCAGGAGCTGGAGAACATCGTCGACCGGCTCGGCGACAAGGTCGCCAACGAGCGCGAAGCCGAAGACGTCCCCGGCAAACCCAGCGAGCGGGAGAACACCGCGACCCGCGGCTCCGAGGAGGAGCCGCCGGACTAGGCGGGCGGCCCGAACCAGGTGGTGAGCGCGTCGGCGAGCCCGGCGTCGGAGCCATTCCCCACCCAGGCGACGTGGCCGTCGGGGCGAATCAACACCGCGGTCGGAGCGGTCACCGCACCGAGCACCGGAAGTTCCCACGCACCAGTGTATTTCGCGCCGACAGACCTGACCCGATCCGCCCAGGGGGCGATGTCGCAGGTAGCCTCCTCCAGGCTGAGCAGCACCGGCTGGGCGTCGTGCAGCAAGGCGAACACCCGCACCGGGCCGTGCTCGGTGACCAGGTCCAGATCGGGCATGCGCCGCCCGAGCAGCGGGTGCCCGTCGCCGAGCTCGTAACGGATATCCAGGCCCGACATCATCGCGCCGAAGCGGCGGCGGGATTCGTCCCCGCCGAGGAGCTCGGACAAGCACTCGCGCAACGCTTTTAGCCGATCGTCCGGGCGGAGCAACGCCATCTGCGCCATCGTGTTGCGCAGCACGCGCGCGGCCACCGGGTGCCGCTCGGCGTGGTAGGTGTCCAGCAGGCCGTCCGGGGCCGTTCCCCGCGCCACCCGGCCCAGCTTCCAGCCGAGGTTCACCGCGTCCTGCACGCCGGTGTTGAGGCCCTGCCCGCCCACCGGGTGGTGCACGTGGGCCGCGTCACCGGCCAGCAGGATTCGCCGGTCGCGGTACGACGCGGCCTGCCGCGAGGCGTCGGTGAACCGGGAAATCCAAGCGGGACTGTGTATTCCGTAATCGGTCCCGTAGACGGCGACGAGGGCCTCGCGCAGCTCGGCCAGGGTGGGCTCGCTGTTCGGTCCGATGCGTCGCTCGGTCACCATCATCCGCACCGGTCCGCCCTCCGCCACCGTGCTGAGCGAGTGGACGCCGAGGGCGTCGTGGCGGATGCCCCATTGCGGCGCTTCCCCTGGTGCGAAGGCCATTTCGGCCTCGGCGAGCAGGTAGCTCATGGTCGGGTCCCACCCGGGAAAGTCGATGCCGGCCGCCTTGCGGACGGTGCTGGGTCCCCCGTCGCACCCGACGACGTAGCGCGCCCGCAGGAACCGCCCGCCGGCCAGCTCGACGTCGACCCCGGCGTCGTCCTGGGCGACGCCCGTCACCTCGCGCCCGCGGTAGACCGGCACGGCCAGCTCGTCGACCCAACCGGCCAGCGCTCGCTCGATGTGGGCCTGCCACAGCGCGAGCCCGTAGGGGTGGCGGGTGGGAAAGTCGCTGATGTCCAACCGGATCTGGGCGAACCCGGCGACCTGCGCGATCTCGCCCTGGGCGAGGAAGCGGTCGGCGATCCCGCGCTGATCGAGCACCTCGATGGTGCGCGCGTGCAGGCCGCCCGCCCGCGCCCCGATCAGCTCCTGGTCGGCGCGCCGCTCGACGACCGCGACATCGGTCCCCGCCAGCGCCAATTCGCCGGCCAGCATCAGTCCCGTCGGTCCCGCCCCGACGATCACCACCGCGTGCTCGGCCATAGGTTTCGCCGATGACGACACACTCATCCCGCAACTCCCCCAATTCCCGCGGCTTTTCGCCTCGGCCAGCGATTGTGCGCCATCACCCCGGCCTTGCCGCAAGCCCCCGGGTGCGTAATATGGTGAAGTGGGACGGACAAAAACCGTCCCCTTTTTGTGCGCCCATTCTGGTGCACCCGATCGGCCGGACCTATGGCGCGGCGAAAAACCAACTGCGCGTGGCGATTCCAGTCACTGCGGATGGTTCGCCAGGTATTCCGCGACGGGGATCGGCGACGTCGCGGCGTAGCCGATGGGCAGCAGCACGTCGCCGGCCGTCGTGTGGCAGTACACGTCCCAGCGGTAGTAGGCGGCGAACGTGGCGGGGTCGGCGGCGATCAGCGCCGCGTACTGGTCGACCGCGCGGACGTATTCGTGCGCGTGGTTGTAGCGGTAGATGGCCTGATCGTGATCGCCGGCGAAGCCGTTGGCGGCCAGGTAGCGGCCCGCCGCCATGATGCTGTCGTGGGGCGATCCGATGTCGCCGCCCTGCCCGTAGCTGGCGAACGTCGCGGGCATGAACTGCATCGGCCCCTGCGCGCCGGCGGTGCTGACGCCGACGATGCTGCCCAGGCGGGTCTCGATGAGGTTGATCGCGGCCAGGTAGTTCCACCCGACGCCGGATTCCGCCTCCGCCTGGTGGTAGTAGCCCAGCAGCTCGTCGGCGGGGGCGGGCGGCACGATGCGCCACGCGGGCAGCGTGTCTCGCACGGGCGTCATCGCGGTGAGTTGCCGGCGGGCGTCGACGTTGCGGTCGTAGACGTCGAGCAGCGGCGGCGGGATCCGTGGTCGCGTGGTCGCGTCCCATTCGGGGTGCCGGCCGAGGGCGCGATAGGCCGCCTGCTCGCGGCGCGCCGCGGCATCCAGCGCCGCCGGCCCGGTCGCCGGGTCGCGCAATGCGCGCTCGTCGGCCACGAGGTCGCCGGCCAGCTGCGCGGGATCCGGCGCCAAATTCGGCGCCGCGGGAACCGCCGCGATCGACGCCGGCGCCAGCGGCGGCTGCGCCGCGCCGGCGGGCGCGAACGCGATCGCCGCCAGGGCGAGCGGCGCGGCGCACGAAGCGGCTACGCGGTTACGGCGCACTCGTCAACCGTAGCGACCCCGGCGGTCGATGCGAAGGGGCGCTCACGGGTTGTAGAAGATCGTGCTGTCGTGGGCGAAGTCGATGTAGACCGGGTGTCCGAGGAACGGCAGCGCCCCGGTGTTCATGATGTACGGCGACGGCGTCGGCGAATAGTTGAGGCCGTAGGTGAAGGCGTACAGCAGCTGGCCGCTGGGCGCCCAGACATACACGGGCGTGCCGGGTTGGACGTTCAGCTGGCTGGGGATGGTTCCCGATACGCCGCCGGAATCGATGATCGAGTTGACCGAATACTGCGGTCCCAAGAATCCCAGCGGCCCGGTGCTGATCCCCAGTGTGGTGATCGGCGATCCGGCGAGGGTGGCGATCGGCGTCATGTTCGCCGGCGGCGGGCCGAACTGCAGATACGGGTTGGCCCCGGTCTCGTTGATCAGCAGGCCCTGGTTGTAGGGCGCCGGCAACGCCTGGTTGGGGATGCTCGGGCCCGGGCCGCCCGCGTTCGGGCCGACGCCCAGCACGCCCGTCACGCCGTCGGGGGCGAAATACGACTGCCAGGTCCAGCCGTGGGCCATCGCGGCCTGCAGCGACGTCGGCCAGGCGAAGAGTTCGACGTCGACGGGGGTGCGCGCGGTGACGAGCCCGTTGCCGAAATTCACCGGCGCGTTGAACGTGGCGTAGAGGTAGTTCAATCCCCCGCTGTACCCGCTGACGCCGAACCCGGTCGGCAGCCCGAGGTTGAAGAGCCCGAAGATCCCCCCGACGTTTCCCAGCGGAACGACGAGGCCGGTGGATCCGGTGTCCACGAGCACGGGCGCCACCGGCCCGCTGCCGACGGAGACGCCCACCACGGGCTCCGCGCCGCCGACGATCGTGATCGGCACGGTGCCGGGCTGGCCGGTCGTGACGGTGCTCGTGATGGCCGGGGCGACGTTGCCGATCAGCGGGCGGCCGAACAGCAGCTCGGAGGGTTCGTTGAGGACGCCGACGACGGCCTGCTGGGCCTGAGCGAGCGCGGGCGCGGCGGGGCTGCCGCCGACCGCCGAGGTCAACGAGTTCAGCGCCGCGCCAACGGGGCTGGCGGCGATCGCGCCGGACACCCGGGCCGGCACGCCCCGCAGCGCGGTCGACCAGGCCGAAAGTTGCGCCGCCGCTTGCGAAACGCCGCCGTGGTAGCCGACCATCGCGGCCACGTCTTCGGCCCACATCTGTTCGTACTCGGATTCCGCGGCGGCGATCGCGGGTGCGTTCTGCCCGAACAGATTCGAGACCACCAGTTGCACGAGCTGGTTGCGGTTGCCGGCGACGAGCGCGGGGTGCACCGTGGCGGCGACGGCGGATTCGAAAGCGGCCGCGATGGTTTGGGCCTGGGTGGCCGCCGATTGCGCCTGGGTGGCCGCCGCGCTGAGGACGCCCGAGTACTGGGTCGCGGCCGACAGCATCGCCGCCGACGCCGGTCCCTGCCAGGCATCGGCGGCCAGCCCGGAGGTGACCGAGGAAAACGATTGCGCCGCCGAACCCAGCTCGCTGGCCAGGCCGTCCCACGCCGCCGCGGCGGTCAGCATCGGCTCCGCGCCGGCGCCCGTGTACATCAACATCGAATTGATCTCCGGCGGCAGCACCAAGAAACTCATCCCCGATGTCCTTCCCTCCTCTGGTCACTTTAGGAAAGGGATGGGCCGCGGATCTGAAAATGCGCCTTCCCGCGAGCGGCGTTGAGCCGTCGCATGATTGCGCCGTTCTCAGACGAACGTCTGCGTCGGCATCACCTTGGGCTGGACGCCGTAGCGCGGGCCCATGGCGTAGCCGCCGCGCCCGGCCGTGGCCATCGCCGGCATCCCGGCCGGCATCGGGGTCATCGCGGTCTCCTCGGCGGGTGCGGTCCAACCAGATCCGGCGAGTACGGTGGCGGCGGGTTCGGCCGGCGTGGCCACGGACCAGGCCGCCGGCACCGACAACTTGCCGAGCGGCGAGGCCGTGCCCATGCCGGCCAGCACCGGCGCCCCACCGGCACCCCCGGCCGGCGCGGCGGTGTTCGCCAGGGATCCCGCCGACCCGGCGCTGGCGATGGGACCCGTTGCGGCACTGGCCTGTTGGTTCAGTATTCCGGCGGCGATGCTGGCGAACATGTTCCATGCCACGTTGTCGGCGGCGGCCTGCCCCACGTTGTACACCAGGTTGTTGTTGAGGAAGTTGGCCAGCGGGCTGACCGGCGTCGCGGCCGCCGGGGTGGCCATGGCCTGCACCGCATTGGGCAGGTTGGACACCAGCCCGCTGAGGCCCGCGGTCTGCGCGCCGCTGGCCGCGGCGTGCGACACCGCGGCGGCCTGCGCGCCCAGCCCGGCCGGGTTCGTGGGCGGCGCCGGGGACGTCAACGGGTCGAGCGTCCCGGCGGCCGCCGACGCGGCGGCGTAGCCGTACATGGCCGCGGCGTCCTGGGCCCACATCTCGCCGTACAGGGCCTCGGTGGCCGCGATCGCCGGCGTGTTCTGGCCGAGGATGTTGGTCGCGACGAGCGCGGCCAGCTGCGCCCGGTTGGCCGCGACGACCGGCGGGGGCACCGTCATCGCGAACGCCGCCTGATACGCGGCGGCCGACGCCATGGCCTGGGCGGCCGCGCGCTGCAGTTGCCCGGCGGTGGTGTGCATCCACGCCACATAGGGTGTGGCCGCCGTGACCATCGCCGCCGACGACGGACCGGTCCATTCGTCGTCGGCCAGCTGGGCGATCGTCGACTGGCTGGCGAGGGCCGTCGTGCTCAACTCGTCGGCCAGGTTGTTCCACGCCGCCGCGGCGGCCATCATCGGGCCCGAACCCGGCCCGGCGTACATGCGCGCGGAGTTGAGCTCCGGGGGGAATGCGCCGAAATCGAATGTCATGTCCTCAGATCCTGTTCGTGAGTAGCTGCGCTGTTAGTTGACGGTCGGCTTGGGCATCACGATCGGCTTGGCGCCGTAGCGCGGCACGCCGAGCCCGAGGCCGCCCCTGGTGGCCGAGGCCACCGCCGGCACGCCCGCCGGCAGGGCCGTCACCCGCGTCGCGTCCGGCGCGGGGGCGGTCCAGCCGGCGCCCGTCAGCGTCGCGGACGCCGGTGCGGCCGGCGCTCCGCCCGCCGCCCACGCCGGCGGCACCGACAACCCCCCGACGGACGACGCCCCGCCCGACGCCGCGAGCACCGGGACCGCACCGAAACCGGTTGTGCCGGCTGGGGTTACGGCACCCGGCGCCGCGATTCCCGCGCCGGCCTCGCCGCCGAGGCCGGCCGCGGGCGCCGCGGCGGGGGTTTCCTCGGGGGCCAGCTGGACGAGGTCGGATGCGGCGGCGCCGAAGTTCTGCCCCCACCCGATCGGGGTGCCGAGGGTGGCGCCGGTCGAGGTCGACAGACTCGACAGGAGGTCCGGCAACGTCTGGGCGCTGGTGGTCGCCTGATTGGCGGCCTCGGTGGCCCCGTAGGAACCGGCGCTCGTCGCCAGCGTGTTGACGAGCGCCTGGTGGATCGCCGTGGCCTGGGCGCTGACGTTCTGATACCAGGTGCCGTAGGCGGCGAACAGCGTGGCCTGCAGCGCGGACACCTCGTCGGCGGCCGCGGGGACCACCCCCGTGGTGGGCGCCGCAGCCGCCGCGTTCTGGGCGGCCATCGACGAGCCGAGCGCCTGCAGCGCGCCGGCCGCGGCCGTCAGGGCCTCGGGTCGTGTGGTCAGAAAAGACATGGACTTCTCCTCCCGAAGGACGAGCCGGCCGCTCGGACCGGCGGCTGTGGTGTTGCCCTGGCTAAGTACCCGCATAGGCCCCGGTTGATGCCATTTGCGGGCGCGCTCGCGCGCCTTTTCAAGTGTGGACGCTCGACCGGGTGTCGAGCGGAAACTGGCGGGGTGTGTCCGGCCACTCGGCTGGGTGCGCCGGGCGGCGCTCAGGCCGAAACACGCTCGGCGAGAACGTGATTCAAATTCTTAATCGAAATATCAAGCGCGAGAAGGCGTCTGGTTCAGCCGTAGAAGATCGTCGTCCCGATTCGGCCGGGGTTGTAGTCGACGTACACCGGGTGAAGCAGGAACGGCAAGGCCCCGCTGTTCATCGTGCCCGTCGATGGCACCGGGAAGTAGTCCTGGTTGTAGTTGTACTCGTAGAGCAGCGTCGTGCCGTCGGCGGCGTACACCCGGATGTTGTCCCCGGTGTTCGCGCCGAATGGGATGGTGCCCTGCACACCACCGGAATCGACGTTCGTGACAATGGGCATTTGTTGTCCGCCGTTGACCGATACGTTCAGCGTGGTGATCGGGGACCCGGTGAGCGTGGCGATTTGCGTCGCGGTCCCCACGGTCGTCGGCGCGGGGCCGAACTCCAAGTACGGGTAGGGATTCGGATTGAAATTCGGGTTGGTGGTGACCTCGTTGATGAGCACGCCCTGGGCCAGGGTCCCCGGCAACGCCTGGGTCGGAACGGTGGTGCCGGGGCCGCCCGCGTTCGGCCCGAGACCCAGCACGCCGACCACCCCGTCGGGCGCGAAGAACTGGGTGAAGGTCCAGGCCCCGCCGACCCGGGTGGGCCACGAGATGAGCGGCACGTTGTAGGTGGTCGACGTGGTGACGACGCCGTTGCCGAAGTCCACCGGCCCGTTGAACGAGGCGTAGATGTAGGCCAGCCCGCCGCTGTAGCCGCTGATGCCCAGGCCGGTGGGGAGGCCGAGGTGCTGCCACCCGACGTATCGCAGGGGCACGACCAGCCCCGTGGACCCGGTGTCGACCAGGATGGGCACCGTCGGGCCGCCGTTGACCGAGATGCCGACGATCGGCTCGGTGACCCCGAACATCGAGATCGGCACCTGCATGCTGGTGGGCGCGTTGGTGCCGATGGCGCCGTTGGCGCCGTTGGCGCCCAACAGCCAGCCGCCGATGCCCCCGGCGCCGCCGTACGAACCGAGGCCCGCCGCGGGGCCGTTGAAGCCCGCGCCGCCCGTGCCGCCGTTGCCGATCAGCCCGGCGGGCCCGCCGGGCTGATCGGCAACGGCGGCACGGGCGGCGC
>NZ_MVHD01000043.1 GCF_002086635.1 Mycobacterium alsense
TGTGGGAGTCACACGGCGCCGAGGGAGATCTCCACTATCCTCGGCGTCGGGAGCGTCAGGTGTGGATAAGAGACGGGGCAGGGGCGGCGCGGCGGCGACGGGTGCCGGCACCGGGACGGCGGGGGGTGGGGACAGGGCGGCCAGGCCGGCCAGGCCCCCGAGGCCGCCGAGCGCACCCAAAGGGGCGACGGCGGGGAGCGCAAGGGCCAGCGCGGCCGGCTGCGTGACCCCGAATGAGGCGATTTCCGCGATGTGAAGCGGCCAGTCGAACAGCTCAAGGCTGATCAGGTACTGAACGGCCAGCACCGGATTCTGCGTCAGATACACGCCGAACTGTTCAAAGTCTTCGAGGACTTCCAGGGATCGGACTACATAAAAGATCGCTTGGCTCGGGTCCGCGTAGTCGTCGTATTCGAGTCCGTTGACGGTGCCCTCGGCAGGATTCCACGTCACCCCGAAGTTCTGCAGGATCTGCGCGATGAGTTGATTCAGCGGGTTGTCGACCAGCGGGTCGTGGGCGAGTTGGATGTTTCCGATACCCAAGTCGTTTTGCAGAAAATCCACGAACCACTGTGGAAGATTGAACGGGTTGTCGGACTGCGATATCGCTTGGAGGTCCTGCGAGATCTGCTGGGGAAGCCCCAGCAGATTTTGCACCCACTGCTCGATCTGCTGCAGCACCCCCTGCAACGGGTTGGCGGCCGCCGACTGGGCCGGGGCTTGCGCGTCGGATTTGAGGATTTGTGGCGCGGGGGTGGTCGGCGGCGTCGACGCCACCGCCGTGGTGGACACAGCTTGGTAGACACCCATCGTGGTGGCGGCCTGAATCCACATCCGCACGTAGTCGGCCTCGTTGAGCGCGATCGGAATGGTGTTGATCCCAAAGAAATTGGTCGCCACCAAGGCTCCGTGGATGACGTGGTTGGCGGCCAGTTCGGGGAGCGTCGGCATGGCGGTCAGCGCCGCGGTGTAAGCGGTGGCCGCGGTCTCATGCTGGGCGGCCGCCGCCGCACTGTTCGCCTCGGCCTGCAGCAACCACGCCAGGTACGGGGCATGCGCGGCAACATACGACTCGGCGCTCGGCCCCTCCCAGGCGCCGCCCTGCACGGATGCCAGTACCGTGGTGAGTTCGTCTGCGGCCGAAGCGTATTCGGCACTCAGCGCATCCCACGCGCCCGCCGCCGCCAGCAGCGATCCCGGTCCGGGGCCGCTGCTCAGCAGCGCGGAGTGGACCTCCGGTGGGGAGGCCATCCAAATCGGCGCGGTCATCGCGGCACTCCTCGGGCTGGAAGGGTTACCAGACCGGGAGTCTAATGAAAATGATTGTCGTTATCAACCCGGCGCGCACCGGGCCGCCGCGCCGAGCTACACGAGGGGACGTCCCGTCCTGATCCGCCGGTCGACGTCCCACAGCAGGACGTTGAACGGGAACTGCCGAACAACCCGCGGCAGAACCCGGTTGACCGTGCGCAACACGGCCATCAGCCGGTCGAAGCGCCGTTGTCGGGCGGCGTCCCACGGCAGCCGCATCTCGTCGCGGAACCGCTGCGGCAAAAAGCCGGTGGTGATCAGCAACGAGAAGTTGTCCGACGCGCGCTGCAGCCGGCGCGGCAGCGTCACGCCCCGAATGCGGCCCGCGGCAATGGGATACAGGTAGTCCCGGACGGCATCGTCGATGTGCACCTTGGCCAGCGACTCCTGCCAGTACCGGTCGAAGGCCGCGCGGTCGGGCGGCCACATCTCCTCCGGGACCTGCAACGTGGTGGCCAGTGCCATGCCCTCGCGGTAGTGCCGGTCGGCGTCCTCGCCGTCCAGCTCGCCGATGAAGGTCCGGTAGATGTCCACCCCGCCCTTGTAGAGGCAGGCCCCCACCCAGAGCTGCAAGTCGACGTCGAACGCGTTGTAGGACACCGGGCTGTCGGGCGTGGAGTACACCTGCGCGTGCGCCCGGTTCACCGCCCGGCGAAAGGCCTCCTTCTGGGCGTCGCTCCCGGCGGTCGCCACCGCGAGGTAGGTGAAGGTGGTGCGGGCCCTTTTGATCGGATGCAGGTCCACCCGCCCGCTTTCGACGCGGCTCTCCAGCACCCCGTAGCCGACGCCCGGCCGCGCCAATTGCATGATCACGTTCGCGGGGCCGGCGAGGAGCGCCACGCCCATCAGGCCCTCGTCGATGCCCAGGGCGCGCCTGGCGCGGACGTTCCGCCGCCGCGGCGGGTCCGCGACCGGGCGCTCGACCTGGCGAATCGGCTCGTGAATGGCCATATCGAGTCCCTCCCGCGGCACCGGCCCGCAAAATGTGCGAACGCTTGTTTCCTGATGTTGTCTGTCACCGGCGCCGATGTCAAGATGGTGGCTATGGCCGAGGGTTCCACCGCGCGCCCCTACCGCGGCGTCGATGCCGCCGAGCGGCTCGCCGGCCGCCGGCGCCGGCTGCTGACCGCGGGCCTGGACCTGCTCGGCGCGGAACAACAGGACATCTCCGAGCTGACCGTTCGTGGCATCTGCGGCCAGGCCGGACTGGCGGCGCGCTACTTCTACGAAAGCTTCACCGATAAGGACCAGTTCGTCGGGCGGGTGTTCGACTGGGTGGTCGCCGAGCTGGCGGCCACCACCCAGGCCGCGGTGGCGGCGGTCCCGTCGCACGAGAAGACCCGCGCCGGGATGGCCAACATCGTGCGGACCATCGCCGGTGACCCCCGGATCGGGCGGCTGCTGTTCAGCACCCAGCTGGCCAACCCGGTCATCGTGCGCAAGCGCGCCGAATCCAGCGCCCTGTTCGCCATGCTGTCCGGCCAGCACGCCGTCGAGGCGCTGCGGGCACCGGCGAACGAGCGCGTCAAGGCGGCGGCGCACTTCGCGGTCGGGGGGGTCGGACAGACCATCAGCGCCTGGCTGGCTGGCGACGTCCAACTCGGGCCGGACCAGCTCGTCGATCACCTGGCGGCGCTGCTCGAGGAACTCACCAACCCCGACCTGTATCGCGTCACGGAAACAGCGGCAGGTGCCACAGCCGCATCCCAGGATTGATCAACCACAACCGCATCAGCGTGAGTCGCAGCAGCCGCTGCGCGCTGAAGATCATGAAGACCGCCACCGGCACCTCGATCAGCAACGCGGTGGTGACCGACAGCCAGACGTCCTTGGGCCCGGCGGTCATCAGGTCGAACCACGCGTCGCAGATCAGCAACACCCCGGTGGTGAATGCGGCCGGGACCAGCAGCTGACGGCGCAAATAGCCGAGCAGCGCGGTGGCCATCATGAACCCGACCAGCAGGACGTCGAAACCGATCCAGGTCAGGGTCCAATTGTGGGCGACGTAGTTCTGCGGCAGCGTCATCGACAGATACCCGAGCCAGGGGACCATCGCGATCGATCCCCCCGTCATCAGGCTCAACCGGATGCGCCGGACCCGGGCCAGAAACTGCGGATCGATCACGTCGCTCAGCGGTTGCTCCAGCCGGCTGATCAGGTCGCGGCGCTGCTCGGGCGTCAGCGCCGCGATCTGGGCGTCGGACAGAATGCCGTGGGTCATCTCCGCTTCAGCGTACGGCCCCCACCGGGGGCCGCCGGTCGGCCGCGGTCTTGGGCACGGCCTGGGTGTCGCTGTGGCCGAATTCCCTGACCCAGCAAGCGAATTCCAGCGTGATGCCGTCGGGGTCCTGAAAGTAGAACGAGCGCACGTAAACGCCGGGATGAACAGTCGCGGAGACCTGGCGCTCGCTCTCGTCGTGGTTGAGCACCGGGCCGACCCGCACGCCCTTGTCCTTGAGCCGCTGCCGGTAGTCGTCGAACTTCTCCGCCGGCACGTGGAACGCGAGGTGGTTCATGGTGCTCACCGCGCTGGTGATGTCCCCGATGCCGGGGATCGCGCCCGGCGACGACAGGCCGGGCACGCGGTCGGGGGCGTCGGCGAACCAGAAGAACGCGACGCAATCGCCGTTGCCGGCGTCGAAGAAGAAGTGCTGCCCCGCGCCGTCGGGCAAATCGAGCGATTTGATCAACGGCATCCCGAGGACTCCCGAGTAGAAGTCCACCGTCCGCGCCATGTCCGAGCACACCAGCGCGACATGGTTGATCCCGCCGAGCTCGAATTCCGTGTTGGCGTTGTGCGGCTTGATCATCATGTGGCTCCCGTCCGCGGAGTCATGGCCAAGATGCGAATCTGAATCTAACATCAGGTTCAGTTTTGCTCTAGGGAGGTGCGCCCGGGTGTCGACCGCAGCGAAACCTCATGAGCGAGCCGGCGCCCTCCGGGCGTTTCCGACCCAGCGGGGCAGGCGGACGCAAGCGGCGATCGACGTGGCGGCACGGACCGTCATCGCGCGCAAGGGCATTCTGGCGACAACGATCGCCGACATCACCGCGGAGGCGGGCCGTTCCTCAGCCTCGTTCTACAACTACTACGACTCCAAAGAGGCGATGGTCCGCGAATGGGCCCTGCGGTTCCGGGAGGAGATCACCCAGCGGGCGCGCGCGGTGACCGAACACGGCCTGTCCAATCGCGAGCGCGCGTACGAGGCCGCCGCCGCGCAGTGGCACACCTACCGCAACCGGCTCGCCGAGGTCGTCAGCATTTATCAGCTGGCGATGGTCAGTGATGACTTCGCGCAGTACTGGGCCGAGATCTGTTCCACGCCAATCGCATTCATCAGCGATTCGGTTCGGCGCGCCCAGGCCGACGGCCACTGCCCCGACGACGATCCACGACTCATCGCCGAGGCGATTCTGGCCATGTTCTACCAGTTCTGTTACGTGCAGCTCGCCCGTCCCGGCGAGCCCGATGACGCCGCGTGCATCCGCACGCTGGCCAACATCTACTACCGGGCCATTTACGCCGAGGGAGGTGAGCCGAATTGACGCGTCGCAACGCCGCCGCCGGGGTGCTCCGCGAGTTCGTCGGGCTACCGTCGCCCACCGCCGGGCGCGCCGGCGCGGGCGGGCATCCCTGCCAGGGGCTTTACCACCGTGCGGTGGGACGCAAGCCGAAGGTGGCGGTGATCGCCGCGCACTACCAGATCGACTTCTCCGAGCACTACCTCGCGGACTACCTGGCCACCCGCGGCGTCGGCTTTCTGGGCTGGAACACCAGATTCCGCGGCTTTGAAAGCAGCTTCCTCCTCGACCACGCGCTGGTCGACATTGGTGTCGGGGTGCGTTGGCTGCGGGAGGCGCAGGGCATCGATGCCGTTGTGCTGCTGGGTAATTCGGGTGGCGGATCGCTGATGGCCGCCTATCAGTCACAGGCGGTCGACCCCAACGTGACTCCGCTCGAGGGCATGCGCCCCGCGGCCGGACTGACCGAGTTGATCCCGGCCGACGGCTACGTCTCCACCGCGGCCCACCCGGGGCGCCCCGACGTCCTGACGGCCTGGATGGACGCCGCCGTCGTCGACGAGAACGACCCGGTCGCCACCGCCGCCGACCTCGACCTGTTCAACGAGGATAACGGCCCTCCGTACTCGGCGGAGTTCATCGCCCGCTACCGGGAGGCACAGACCGCGCGCAACCACGCCATCACCGACTGGGCCGAGACGGAATTGAAACGTGTTCGCGCCGCGGGTTTTTCGGACCGACCCTTCACGGTGATGCGCACCTGGGCCGATCCCCGCATGGTCGATCCCAGCATCGAGCCGACCAAGCGCCAGCCGAACCTGTGCTACGCGGGCCTCCCGGTCAAGGCGAACCGGTCGGCACACGGCATCGCCGCGGCATGCACCCTGCGCAACTGGTTGGGCATGTGGAGTCTGCGGGTGGCGCAGACCCGGGCGGAGCCGCACCTGGGCCGCATCGACTGCCCGGCGCTGGTGGTGAACGCCGAGGCCGACACCGGCGTGTTCCCGTCCGACGCCGAGCGCATCTACGGCGCGCTCGCCAGCACGGACAAGGCGCGGGTTTCGATCGACACCGACCACTATTTCACCACCCCGGGTGCACGCAGCGAGCTGGCCGATACCATCGCCAGGTGGATCACCAAGCGGTGGCGCTGAGGGTTCTGGCCCATTTCGTTCCCGGCGACAAGGTGCTCGACTTCGTTGCGCCAGAATCGGATTGGCTCGACATCCGATGGTGCGCCGAGGACGACGACGCGGGCTTCTATCGCGAGCTGCCGCGGGCGGACGTAATCTGGCATGTGCTTCGGCCGCTCTCGGGCGCCGACCTGCGGCGCGGGGACCGGCTGCGGCTGGTGCACAAGCTGGGGGCCGGGGTGAACACGATCGATGTGCGGACCGCCACCGACCGCGGTATCGCCGTCGCCAACATGCCGGGTGCCAACGCCCCGTCGGTGGCCGAGGGCACTGTGCTGCTGATGCTGGCCGCGCTGCGCCGGCTACCGGGCCTGGACCGCGCGATCCGCCAAGGGCGGGGCTGGCCGTCGGACCCTGGGCTGGGCGAGACAGTGCGCGACATCGGTGGCTGCACCGTCGGCCTGGTGGGCTACGGCAACATCGCCAAGCGGGTGAGCGAGATCGTCGCGGCGATGGGGGCCACGGTGCTGCACACCAGCACCCGCGACGACGGCCGGCCCGGCTGGCGGCCGCTGGCCGAATTGCTGGCCGCCAGCGACATCGTGTCGCTGCACCTGCCCCTGACGGCGCACACGCGTCATCTACTCGGCCGCGACGCGCTGGCCCGGCTGAAACCGAATGCGGTGCTGGTCAACACGTCCCGCGGCGCCGTCGTCGACGAGGCGGCCCTGGTCGACGCGCTGAGCGCGGGTGGGCTCGCCGCGGCCGGGCTGGATGTCTTCGAGGTCGAGCCGGTGGCGCCGGACAATCCGCTGCTCGGCCTGGACAACGTGGTGCTGACGCCGCACGTCACCTGGTACACCGCGGACACCATGCGCCGGTATCTGACCGAGGCGGTGGCCAACTGCCGCCGGCTGCGCGACGGCCAGCCGCTGGCCCATGTAGTCAACCAACCGACTGGTTGTTAGCTTGGAGGCTGCTGGGCCGAAACGCGAGCCATGGGAAGGCGACCAATGCCGATCGCAATAACTCCTGAGCATCAAGACCTGGCCGACTCGGTGCGGTCCCTGGTGGCGCGCGTTGCGCCGTCCGAGGTGCTGCACCAGGCCATGGAGACACCGATCGAAAACCCCCCGCCGTACTGGCGGGCCGCGGCCGAACAGGGCCTGCAGGGCGTGCATTTGGCGGAATCGGTCGGCGGACAGGGCTTCGGCATCCTCGAATTGGCCATCGTGCTGGCCGAGTTCGGCTACGGGGCGATGCCCGGCCCGTTCGTGCCCTCGGCCATCGCGAGCGCGCTGATCTCGGCGCACGACCCGAACGCGAAGGCCCTCTCCGAGCTGGCGTCCGGCGCGGCGATCGGCGCCTACGCGCTCGATTGCAGCGGGCTGACCGCCACCCGTCAGGGTGACGCGCTGGTGATCCGCGGCGAGGTCCGCGCGGTCCCGGCCGCCGCGCAGGCGTCGCTGCTGGTGCTTCCGGTCGCGATCGACAGCGGCGAGGAATGGGTGGTGCTGCGCGCCGAACAGCTCGAGATCGTGCCGGTGAAAAGCCTTGACCCGCTGCGGCCCATCGCGCATGTGCGGGCCAACGCCGTCGAGGTCGGCGACGACGCTGTGTTGGGAAACCTGAACATGGCGACCGCGCACGCGCTGATGACCACGCTGCTGTCGGCCGAGGCCATCGGTGTGGCGCGCTGGGCGACCGACACGGCGTCGCAATACGCGAAGATCCGCGAGCAGTTCGGTAGGCCGATCGGGCAGTTCCAGGCCATCAAGCACAAGTGCGCGGAGATGATCGCCGACACCGAGCGGGCCACCGCGGCCGTCTGGGATGCGGCCCGCGCGATCGACGAGGCCGGCCAAAACGATTGGGACATCGTCGCTCCCGGGGTCGAGTTCGCCGCCGCGGTGGCGGCGACGCTGGCGCCGGCGGCCGCCCAGCGCTGCGCGCAGGACTGCATTCAGGTGCACGGCGGCATCGGGTTCACCTGGGAGCACGACACGAACGTCTACTACCGCCGGGCGGTGATGCTGGCCGCCTCCTTCGGCCGCGCATCGGAGTACCCGCAGAAGGTGGTGGACACCGCGACCACCACCGGGATGCGCGCGGTCAACATCGACCTCGATCCGGACACCGAGAAGCTGCGGGGGGAGATCCGTGCGGAGGTGGAGGCGCTCAAGGCGATGGAGCGCGACGCCCGCAGGGTCGCGATCGCCGAGGGCGGCTGGGTCCTGCCGTACCTGCCCAAGCCGTGGGGCCGGGCCTCCAGTCCGGTGGAGCAGATCCTCATCGCCCAGGAGTTCAGCACCGGGCGGGTCAAGCGGCCGCAGGTCGGGATCGCGGCATGGATCATCCCGTCGATCGTCGCGTTCGGCACCGAGGAGCAAAAGCAGCGGTTCCTGCCGCCCACCTTCCGCGGCGAGATGATCTGGTGCCAGCTGTTCTCCGAGCCGGGCGCCGGGTCCGACCTGGCCGGGCTGAGCACCAAGGCGACCAAGACGGAGGGCGGCTGGCGCATCACCGGGCAGAAGATCTGGACCACCGCCGCGCAGTTCTCGCAGTGGGGCGCGCTGCTGGCGCGTACCGACCCGAGCGCTCCGAAACACAACGGCATCACGTACTTCCTGCTGGACATGAAAAGCGAGGGCGTCACCGTCAAGCCGCTGCGTGAGCTGACGGGCCAGGAGTTTTTCAACACCGTCTACATCGACGACGTGTTCGTGCCCGACGAGTGCGTGCTCGGCGAGGTCAACCGGGGCTGGGAGGTCAGCCGCAACACGCTGACGGCCGAGCGGGTTTCGATCGGCGGCAGCGACGCGAATTTCCTCGCGACGCTTCCCGAGTTCGTCGAGTTCGTCCGCGACGGGCAGTTCGATCAGGTGGCGCAGCACCGGGCCGGGCAGCTGATCGCCGAGGGCCACGCGGCCAAGGTGCTCAACCTGCGCTCGACGCTGTTGACGCTGGCCGGGGGCGACGCCATGCCGTCGGCGGCGATCTCGAAGCTGCTGTCGATGCGAACCGGCCAGGGCTACGCGGAATTCGCGGTGTCGTCCTTCGGCACCGACGCCGCGATCGGCGACACCGCCGAGCTGCCCGGCAAGTGGGGCGAGTACCTGCTGGCCAGCCGGGCCACCACCATCTACGGGGGCACCTCGGAGGTGCAGCTCAACATCATCGCCGAACGGCTGCTTGGCCTGCCCCGCGACCCGTAACCGCCCCAAAAAAAGGACATGCCGACCCGTCGCACGTCCGTCAGGTCGGCATGGCCCGGTCTTTGGCCGCTAGGCGGGCGGCGCGAGCTCACCACCACCAGTTCCACCAGGGCCGGTAGCCCAGTCCGGGGGGACCCCAGCCACCATTGCCCCAGCCGGGGTGGCCCCAGCCGGGGTGGCCGGCCCAGCCGCGGTGGCCCCAACCTGCGCCGTGGCCGCCCCAGCCGCCGCCGGGTCCGCCCCAGTGACCACCGGGGCCGCCACCACCATGGCCGCCGCCGTGGCCGCCACCACCACCGGGCCGCAGCGGGATGCCCGGGGCCCCGTGCGGGCCGGCCATGTCGAAGCTGTTGCCGGGTGATGCCGGTGGCGGAGCGGCATGCGCCGCCGGGCTGCCCGCGAACAGCAGCGCTCCCAGCAGCAAGCCGGCCGCGGCCGCGCCGACCGCGGCCCTGCGGAGCGAATGCAATGAGATCAACATTTTGCGACTCCTTCGACGGATCGGAAGGTTCAGCGCCAACGATCGCTAGTGCGTCACAGGGACCATACCCATTTTTCCGAAAATTACACCAACTCAGCAACGCGCTAAGAATGGCGAAATATTCCGCTCTCTTCGCATATAAGAATCGCGTCGCGAGACGGTCAACTTGCGATCCTACTGGTTTCAGTGTTGGCCGACCGGGCAGATACCCAGCTCAGATAGGTTGTACTGAAATACGTACCCACGCACTTCCGTGAATAAGAAATGGAGCAAATAATCATCGCCCCGCTCCGAATGATTGATCCAGTCATTGCGTTCGGCAAATAGCGATATCGCGCTTAACCGGGCGTCCCCTGCCCCGCGGCTTCCGTTCATCGCCCCCCGCGCCGGGCCGCCCGCGCGCCGCGGGCGCTCGTCGACGCGCATACTGAAGAGCGGATCTACTGACGTGCACCCTCCCAGAGAAAGTCGCGCGATGACGATCAACTCAGGCCCCAACCGGTTCGCCCGGTACACCGCCAAGCCGCCCCTGCCCGGGCAGACTGGGCCGACGCAGCGCCTCAGCGCGCTTGGCGAGGCAGCCGCCCGGCCGTCCCGCGATCGCCGCACGCGCCGGACCGTCGACCTGCCGCTGGCCACCCACCGCGCACTCGACGTCTGGCAGCGCGACGCCGCCGACCGCATCGGCGTCGCCCGGGTAACCGGGCAAGAGGTTCTCAGCGCGCTCATCGATCAGTTGCTGATCGATCCCAAGCTCTCCGCACAGATCACCCGCGCCATTCAAGCGCGCCGGTGACCCCGGACCCCGCCGACCGGCGTAGGTCAGTCGATCTCCATCTCGCGTAGCTCGCGCTTCAGGACCTTGCCGGTGGGGTTGCGCGGCAACTCGTCGAGGAAAATCACTTCCCGCGGCACCTTGTAGCGCGCCAGGTGGTCGCGCACGTAGTGCTTGATGGTGTCCTCGTCGACGCTGGCGTCGTCCTTCTTGACGACGAACGCGCGCAACCGGTGGCCCCACTCCTTGTCCTCGACGCCGATGGCGGTGGCCTCCACGACATCCGGATGGCCGTTGATGAGGTCCTCGACCTCGGCCGGGAAGACGTTCTCGCCGCCGGAAACGATCATCTCGTCGTCGCGCCCGCTGATGTAGAGCAGGCCGTTCTCGTCGAAGTAGCCGACGTCGCCCGAGGACAACATCCCGTCGATGATCTGCTTCTTGCCCCCGCCGGTATATCCCTCGAACGGGAACGCGTTGCCGACGAAGATCCGCCCGACCTCACCCTGCGGCAACTCCTTGCCGTTGTCGTCGAAGATCTTGACCTTGACGCCCTTGACGACCGGGCCGACGGTCGAGGAATTGAATTCCAGGTGCTTGGGCTCGGCGATCGTGGCGAAGGCGATTTCCGTCGAGCCGTACATGTTGTAGACCACGGGGCCGAGGTCCTTGAGCGCGCGTTCGGCCAGGTCGGCGCCGAGCGCCGAGCCGGACACGAAGACGATCTTCAGCGAGGACAGGTCCGGCTTCTTGTCCATCTTCTCGATCGCATCGAGGATGCGCGACAGCATCACCGGAACGACGACCATCGCGGTCACCTTGTACTTTTCGATGTCCTCGAGCACCAGCGGCGGCTTGAACTTGCGCCGCAGCACCAGCGTCGAGCCAAGGAACATCGCGATGGTGCCGTGCAGGAATCCCAGCGCGTGGAACATCGGGGCGGGTAGCGAGGTCACCTCGCCGGCCTTGAACGGCACGTGCGACAGGATGCCCCCGATCGGCGCCAGCGTCGGCGGGGTGCTGCGGTTCGCGCCCTTGGGCGTGCCGGTGGTGCCGCTGGTCAGGATGATGATCGACGAGTGCTTGCTCGCTTTGGGGGCGGGCTTGTGGTCGCTGCGCTCGATCAGGTCGGCCAGCGTTTCGTCGGTGCTTCCCGACGGCTCGTCGCTGTCCGGGTTGGTGCCCAGCGCGCGCAGCTTGCCCAGCTCCGGCTCGGCCTTGCTGACGGCCTTGGTGTACTCGTCGTCGTAGATGATCAGCTTGGCGCCCTCGCGCTCGGACACCTCCTTGACCTGCGGGCCGGAGAACTCGCTGTTGAGCAGGATGATGCGGGCGCCCACCCGGGCGGCGCCGTAGTTGGCGATCAAGAACCAGCGGTGGTTGCGGGCCAGGATGGCCACGCCGTCGCCGCCCTTGACACCCATTTCGATCAGCCCGTTGGCCACCGCATGGGCGGCCTTGTCGAGCTCGGCGTAGCTGAACTCGCCGTCCTCGTCGATGCACGCCGCGCGGTCGGGATGGCGCCGGGCGTTGAGCGAGGGCAGCATGCCGAACTCGCCCCACTTGTAGATGTCGGCGGCCATCGCGGCGTAGTTCTGCGGCGGCTCGATCCGGAATGCACCCGCCTCGAAGATCTTGCGCACATAGTGCAGTTCGGCCGAGCCGCGTTCGAGGTACTGCTGAACTTTGGAGATAGCCTGGCCGGGCAGGTCGATTGGGTTAGGCATGACTTCACCCTATGTGACTCAGGTCGCAATGCGGTCCGAAAGTTTTACCCGAATTACCATCCATACCATGGCCGGACCGGTGTCACTGGAAGTATCCGGACACGAGGTCACGATCACCCATCCCGACAAGGTCGTGTTCGCCGCGCACGGCGGCGCGGGCCCGCGCACCAAACTCGACCTGGTCCGTTACTACCTGTCCGTCGCCGAGGGGGCGCTGCGCGGCGCGGCGGGCCGGCCGATGATCCTCAAGCGCTTCGTGAAGGGCATCGGCCAGGAGGCCGTGTTCCAGAAGCGGGCGCCCGCCAACCGGCCCGACTACGTCGACATCGCCGAATTGCACTATGCGCGGGGCACTTCCGCCGCAGAAGCCGTCATCCACGACGCGGCCGGGCTGGCGTGGGTGATCAACCTGGGCTGCGTGGACCTCAACCCGCACCCGGTGCTCGCCGGCGACCTCGACCACCCCGACGAACTGCGCGTCGACCTCGATCCGATGCCCGGGGTCACCTGGCGGCGGATCGTCGACGTCGCCCTGGTGGCCCGCGAGGTGCTGGAGGACTACGGCCTGGTGGCGTGGCCGAAGACGTCGGGGTCGCGGGGGTTTCACGTCTACGCCCGCATCGCCCCCCGCTGGGGCTTCCGCCAGGTGCGCCTGGCCGCCCAGACGGTCGCCCGCGAGGTCGAGCGGAGGGTGCCCGACGCGGCGACCAGCCGCTGGTGGAAGGAGGAACGCGAGGGGGTGTTCGTCGACTTCAACCAGAACGCCAAGGACCGCACCGTCGCGTCGGCCTACTCCGTGCGGGCGACCCCGGACGCCCGGGTGTCGACGCCGCTGCACTGGGACGAGGTCGCCGGCTGCACACCCGAGGCGTTCACCATCGACACGGTGCCCGCGCGCCTGGCCGAGATGGGCGATCCCTGGGCGGCGATGGATGACGCGGTCGGCGACCTCGACCGGTTGCTGATCCTGGCCGAGGAGATGGGGCCGCCCGAGCGCGCGCCGAAGGGCGCGACGAGGGGCGCGAAAACGGCGACGGGCAGGCGGGTCTCGTCCAAGCCGCTCATCGAGATCGCCCGCACCAAGACCAAGGACGAGGCGATGGCCGCGCTGGACACCTGGCGGGAGCGCCACCCCGCCGCGGCCGCCCTGCTGGCACCCGCCGACGTCCTCGTCGACGGGATGCGCGGGCCGAGCTCGATCTGGTACCGGATCCGGATCAACCTGCAGCACGTGCCGGCCGCCGAGCGCCCGCGGCAGGAGGAGCTGATCGCCGACTACAGCCCGTGGGACACGCGCCAGGGCCGCTAGACGGACAGCCCGCCCAACCGGGTTCCCCGGCGCACGTAGCACCACCACGTGACGCCCAGCAGCGCGACGAAGAACGCGATGTAGAACCGCAGCGCGGGCTCGATGCCGCCGAAGTGCGACGTCGACCACGCGTAGGCCAGCGGCACCACGAACCCCCCGAAGGCGCCTATCGACGAGATGACGCCCAGCGCGCCCGCGGCCTGGCGGCGCATGTGCGCCATCGTGTCCGGGTCGCCGCCGGCGAGCTCGCCCTTGACCGTGAAGATCCGCGAGATCATCCGGTACGTCGAGCCGTTGCCGATGCCGGTGGCGACGAACAGGAACATGAAGCTGGCGAAGAACGCCGGCAGGCTCTTGGCGTTGACCGACCAGAGCGCCGCCGCCGCGCCGGCCGCGAGCATGACGAACGCGGCCCCGGTGATGCGGGCCCCGCCGATGCGGTCGGCGAGCCTGCCGCCCAGCGGGCGGATGACCGATCCGATCGCCGCGCCCGAAAAGGCCCACGCCAACGCGATGTCGCCGCGCCCGAACGCGGTCTTGAGCAGACTCGGAAACGCCGCCGAGTAGCCGATGAACGACCCGAACGTGCCGACGTAGAGCAACGACATGATCCAGGTGTCGCGGTGCCGCAGCGACTGCCAGACGGGCCCCACGTCGGCCTTTCCCCTTTCGGAGGCCTCGGTGAGGTTGTCCATGAACAGCAGCGCGCCCACCGCGGCCGCCACGGCCAGCGGCACGTAGCACAGCCCGGCACGGGCCAGGGCCACCCCGCCGCCGGCGATCACGATCGGCGGGATGATCTTCTGCACCACGGCCACGCCGAGGTTGCCGCCCGCGGCGTTGAGGCCCAGCGCCCAGCCCTTGTCCCGCTCCGGGTAGAAAAACGAGATGTTGGCCATCGACGAGGCGAAGTTGCCGCCGCCGAGGCCCGCGGTCGCGGCGATCGCGACCAGCGCCGCGAACGGGATGTGCGGGTGCGCCACCGCCCAGGCCAGCAGCAGGCACGGGATCAACAGCAGGGCCGCCGAGACGATCGTCCAGTTGCGCCCGCCGAAGATCGGGACCGCAAACGTGTACGGCAGCCGCAGGACGGCGCCGACGCCGCTGGGGACGGCCACCAGGCACAGGGCCTGGCCGGCGGTCAGCGCCCAGCCGGACGCCGCGGGCTGGCCGGGATGCCCGGGCGTGCCGCCCGCTGTCATGTGCACGACGACGATGCTCCACAGCATCCACACGCTGAACCCGACGTGCTCGGCGAAGACGGAGAAGATCAGGTTGCGCCGGGCGATCGCCCTGCCCCGCGCCGCCCAGAACGCCGGATCCTCGGGCCGCCAGTCGTCGATCCAGCGCCGTCCGCGGTGCCGCTCGCGCGCCGCGGGCGCGGGGGTGCTCCGCGGGGTCGCCGCGGGGGTCGTCGCGGGGGTCGTCGCGGGGGTCGTCGTCGTCACGGTCCCGACGCTAGGGACGGACTGTTACCGGTCGTGGCGTGCGCAGTAACGCCGGAGCTACGTCGAGATCGCAACGGCCGCGGGTCGTTTGTCAGAACTTTCGCGCGGCGCGGCGGGACGGGGCGAAGAACGCGATAATCTCACGCGATGAGCCGATGGAATCGCCGGGGATTCTTGCAGCTCGCAGGCGCGACCGCGGTGGCGGCGGCGTGCTCGTCGCGCAAACCGGCGCCGGGCGGCGCCGCCGCGGGGTCGGTGACGATCACCCACCTGTTCGGCCAGACGGTCGTCAAGGAGCCGCCCAAGCGTGTCGTCAGCGCCGGCTACACCGAGCAGGACGACCTGCTGGCGGTGGGCGTGGTGCCCATCGCGGTGACCAATTGGTTCGGTGACCAACCGTTCGCGGTGTGGCCGTGGGCGCAGCCCAAGCTCGGCGCGGCCCAGCCGGTGGTCCTGAACCTGGACAACGGGATTCAGGTCGACCAGATCGCCGGGCTCAAGCCCGATCTCATCGTGGCCGTCAACGCCGGCCTGGACGCCGACACCTACCAGAAGCTGTCGGCCGTCGCGCCGACCGTCGCGCAATCGGACGGCGACGCGTTCTTCGAGCCGTGGAAGGACCAGGCCTCCGCCGTCGGCCAGGCCGTATTCCAGTCCGACCGGATGAACTCGCTCATCGACGGCGTCGACAAACAATTCGCGGCCCTCGCGCAGCGGAACCCGCAGTGGCAGGCCAAGAGGGCATTGCTGATGCAGGGCACGTTGTTTCGCGGAACCGTGGTGGCGACCCTGGCGGGCTGGCGGACCGACTTCCTCAACCGGATGGGCCTCGTCATCGCCGACAGCATCAAACCCTTTGGCAGCGATCATCGCGCCGTCATCCCCCGCGATCAGATCAAGGCGGTGCTCGATTCCGCGGACGTCGTGATCTGGACGACCGAGAATCCCGACGACCAGAAGGCGCTGCTGGCCGACCCCGAGGTGGCGGGTTCGCTGGCGACCGCGCAGAACCGCCACGTCTTCACGACCAAGGACCTGGCCGGCGCGATCGCGTTCGCGTCGCCGCTGAGCTACCCCGTGGTCGCCGACCAGCTGCCGCCGCTGATCGGCAAGGTCCTGGGCTAGCCCAGCCTGTTTTGAGCAATCGCTAAGGCGGTTCTGGCAGTGCTCGAAAATCCCGCGACAACCCCTCGACCTGCGCCTATCGCGAGGTTACCGTCGAGTAATGAGCGTGACTGATCTCGGCAGCGACGTGCCGGCCGACCTGGCCGGCAATACGGTTGTGGACTACGGCGACCGGGCGCTGATGCTCCAATGCGGCGGCACCGCAGAGGTATTGGCGTGGGCCGACGTGTTGCGGGCCGCGGCGCTGCCCGGCGTGGTGGACATCGTCCCGGCGGCCCGCACCGTGCTGGTGAAGCTCGCGGGCCCGCGCCACCAGGGGGTGATCCGCCGGCGGCTGCGCAACATGCGGGTCGGGGCCGGCGACACCGCGCCCGCCGGGCGGCGGGCCGACGTGGTGATCGACGTCGTCTACGACGGCCCCGACCTCGCCGAGGTCGCCGAGCTCACCGGGCTGAGCACCGCACAGGTGATCAACGCCCACACCGCCACGCCGTGGCGGGTCGGATTCAGCGGTTTCGCACCGGGTTTCGCGTACCTGGTCGACGGCGACCCGCGGCTTCGGGTGCCGCGCCGCCCGGAACCGCGCACCGCCGTGCCGACCGGGTCGGTCGGACTCGCCGACGAATTCAGCGCGATCTACCCGCGCCGGTCGCCCGGCGGCTGGCGGCTCATCGGCCACACCGACGCCGCGCTGTGGGATCTCGCCCGGCCCAACCCCGCGTTGCTGACGCGGTGCATGTGGGTCCAGTTCCGGGCCGCCTGAACGCGAGGAGCTAGGGGGAAAGCCATGACTACGACTCTGGAGGTCCTGCGCACCGGGCCGTTCGCCGTCGTCCAGGATCTGGGCCGGCCGGGTCTGGCCCACCTGGGCGTCAGCCGCTCCGGGGCCGCCGACCGCCGCGCCCACAAGCTGGCCAACCGGCTCGTCGCCAACCCCGACGACCGCGCCACCGTCGAGGTGACGTTCGGCGGGTTGTGCGCCCGGGTCCGCGGCGGCGACGTCGACATCGCGGTGACCGGCGCCGACACCGACCCCACCGTCGACGGAATCCCGTTCGGCACCAACAGCATTCACCGCGCCCGTGACGGCCAGGTGATCTCCCTGGGCACCCCGCGCGCGGGGCTGCGGAGCTACCTGGCGGTGCGGGGCGGCATCGACGTGGAGCCGGTGCTGGGCTCCCGCAGCTACGACGTGATGGCGGCGATCGGGCCGCCGCCCCTGCGGGTCGGGGACCGGCTGCCGGTCGGCGAGCGCACCGACGCGTACCCCGAACTCGACCAGGCGCCGGTGGCCGCGATCGCCGCGCACCTGGTGGAGCTGCAGGTGGTGCCGGGCCCGCGCGACGACTGGCTGGTCGATCCCGACGCGCTCGTGCACACGATCTGGATGGCCTCCGACCGCAGCGACCGCGTCGGCATGCGGCTGGAGGGCCGCCCGCTGCGGCACCGCTTCCCGGAGCAGCAACTACCCAGCGAGGGAACCGCGCGCGGCGCGATCCAGGTGCCGCCCAACGGCTTACCGGTGATCCTGGGTCCCGATCACCCGGTCACCGGCGGGTACCCGGTGGTCGGCGTCGTCACCGACGAGGACGTCGACAAGATCGCCCAGGTGCGCCCCGGCCAGTACGTGCGGCTGCACTGGGCACGGCCGCGGTCCGCGCCGGGCGCCCGGCCGGTGTCGAGCGCCGTGGGCCCGCCGTTCGCGTAGCGCGAGTCCGGTTCGGGCCCTGGACAGGGCTGGTAGACAGGGAGTGTGCAAACCCCGGTCCCCGTGCAAGCCCAGGTCCACACCGCCCGGCTGATCCACACCGCCGATCTCGACGGCGAGGCCCGCCAGCGGGTCCGCGAGATGGTCACCACCGCGTTCGCCGGGGACTTCAACGACGACGACTGGGAGCACACCCTCGGGGGAATGCACGCCCTGATCTGGGATCACGGCGCGCTCATCGGGCACGCCGCGGTGGTCCAGCGCCGATTGCTCTACCGGGGTAGCGCGCTGCGCTGCGGCTACGTCGAAGGGGTCGCGGTGCGCGAGGACCTCCGCGGCCAGGGCCTGGCGCGCGCGCTGCTGGACGGCGTCGAGCAGGTGATCCGCGGCGCCTACCAGGTGGGTGCCGTCAGGTCCTCGGACATCGCCCGCCGCGCGTTCGTCGCGCGCGGATGGCTGCCCTGGCGCGGCCCGACGTCCGTGCTCGCCCCCACCGGCCCGACCCGCACGCCCGTCGACGACGGCAGCATCTTCGTCCTCCCGGTCGGGATCACCCTGGACCCCTCGGCGGACCTGACGTGCGACTGGCGGGCGGGGGACGTCTGGTAGGACAGCGGGTTGTGTTGCATCACAACCAACTTCGCTTTCCATAGGTATCCCCAGCTCACACTGGGTCTCGTGGCCGCACGAAATCACTTGACACCGGCGGTGATAAAAGCTCGCCGGCTTACCCCTCAGCCATTTACCAGACAACCGGAATTCAACTTACAGGCGATATCGACCGAATCGAGTTGACGGACTTCCCTTCTGAATGTGAGCATCGCAGTCAAAGGGCAGAGCAGCCCTCTTCGCGCGCCACCGGGTGATGTGTGCGTTTGCCAGACGGTCTGACGAAAGGGTTCGCCATGCGCCCTGCCTTGCGGCATCCCAACGCGTTCAAGCGATTCGCCGGCGTGCGCGGCCGCGAACGGGCGAATCCGTCGAAGAAAGGTGCAGATCGCATGGGCCGTCACCCCGCCATCACGGACTGGAATCCGGAAGACGCGGCGGCCTGGGAGGCCGGTAACAAGAAGATCGCCCGCCGCAATTTGCTCTGCACGGTAGCGGCCGACCACGTCGCCTTTTCGATCTGGACCCTGTGGCCCGTGATGGCGCTGTTCATGCCGGCGTCGATCTACGGGTTTTCGGCCGGCGACAAGCTGCTGCTGGGCGCCGTGGCCACCCTGGTCGGCGGCTGCGCGCGCATCCCGTACACGTTGGGAATCTCCGCGTTCGGCGGCCGCAACTGGACGGCGTTTTCGGCTTTCGTGCTGCTGATCCCGACCGTCGGCACCGTGGTGTTGCTGGCCCACCCGGGACTTCCGCTGTGGCCCTACATCGTTTGCGCGGCACTGACCGGGATGGGCGGCGGCAACTACGCGGCATCGCTGGCCAACGTGAATGCCTTCTACCCGCAGCGCCTCAAGGGCATGGCACTGGCGGTCAACGCCGGCGTGGGGAACCTCGGGGTCGCGGTCGTCCAACTGGCCGGGCTGCTCGTGCTGGCCACCGCGGGCCACGAAGCGCCGTACTGGGTGTGCGCGGTCTACCTGCTACTGCTGGCAGTCGCCGGCGTGGCGGCGGCGCTCTTCATGGACAACCTGCACCACGGCACCGAGGTGGGCACCATGCGCTCGATCCTGTTCGAGCGCGACACCCATGTGATCTGCCTGCTCTACATCTGCACGTTCGGCTCCTGGATCGGCTTCGCCTTCGCGTTCGGCCAGGTGATGCAGGTCAACTTCCTGGAAGACGGGGAGAGCGCCAAGCAGGCGGCGCTGCACGCCGCGCAGATCGCCTTCCTGGGACCGCTTTTGGGATCGCTGTCGCGGATTTACGGCGGCAGGCTGGCCGACCGGTTCGGCGGCAGCCGCGTCACCCTGGGCGTCCTCGCCGGCATGATCCTCGGCGCCGGGCTGCTGGTCGCCGTCAGCACGCTCGACGGTCACCGCGCCGCGGCCCATTCGGTGAGCATGACCGGCTACGTCAGCGGCTTCATGCTTTTGTTCGTTCTGTCCGGCATGGGCAACGGGTCGGTGTTCAAGATGATCCCGTCGGTCTACGAGGCGCGCAGTCGGGGCCTGGATCTCGGGGAGGGGCAGCGCCGCAATTGGGCACGCGCGAAATCGGGCGCATTGATCGGCATCTGCTCGGCGGTCGGCGCGCTCGGCGGCGTCGGAATCAACATGGCACTGCGCCAGTCCTACCTCAGCAGCGGCACCGAAACGGCGGCGTATTGGTGCTTTTTGGCCTGCTACCTCGTCGCGGCCGGCATGACCTGGATGGTGTACGTGCGCCCGCCGGCGTCGCCCGCGAGCGCGCCGGAACCGGTTTTTCGGGGCGAGCCCGCGGGGTGTGATGACGGTCGCAACAGGGGCAATGCGTCAGCAATTGCGCGGTAACGCAGTGGAAACGTCCCAGGCATACACAGGTCATATGGCTCAGCCGCGGTCCGCGCCACTGACCGGCTACCGGGTCGCCGTCACATCGGCCCGGCGCGCCGAGGAATTGTGCGCCCTGCTGAGCCGGCAGGGCGCCGAGGTCTGCTGCGCACCCGCGATCAACATGATCGCGCTGCCCGATGACGACGAATTGCACTGCAACACAGAGGCGTTGATCGCCAATCCGCCCGACATCCTGGTAGTGCACACCGGCATCGGCATGCGAGGCTGGCTGGCCGCCGCCGAGGGATGGGGGCTGGCCAACCAGCTCGTCGCGGCGTTGTCGTCGGCGCGGATCGTGTCGCGCGGACCCAAGGCCACGGGGGCGCTGCGCGCGGCCGGGCTGCACGAGGAGTGGTCTCCTGAGTCCGAATCCTCACAGGAGGTGCTGGAGTACCTGCTCGACTCGGGTGTCTCCGGCCAGCGCGTCGCCGTCCAATTGCACGGCGCCGCCGACGCGTGGGACCCGTTCCCGGAATTCCTCGGGGGGCTACGCTTCGCGGGCGCTCATGTGGTGCCCATCCGGGTGTACCGGTGGAAGCCGGCACCGCCGGGGGGCGATTTCGACCAGCTGATCACCGGGATCGCCCGCCGCCAGTTCGACGCCATCACGTTCACGTCGGCGCCCGCGGCCGCGGCGGTGCTGGAGCGCAGTCGCGAGCTCAGCGTCGAGGACCAGGTGCTGGCCGCGCTGCGCACCGACGTGCACGCGATGTGCGTCGGCCCGGTGACGTCCAAACCGCTGATCCGCAAGGGCGTTCCGACGTCGGCGCCCGAACGAATGCGCTTGGGGGCCTTGGCCCGGCACATCGCCGAGGAGCTCCCGCTGCTGGGATCGTCCACCGTCCAGGTTGCGGGGCATGTCCTCGAGATCCGGGGAACCTGCGCGCTGGTGGACGGTGCGATCAAACCGCTGTCGCCGTCGGGCATGTCGGTGCTGCGGGCGCTGGCGCAACGGCCCGGCGGTGTCGTCGCGCGCACCGACCTGCTGCGGGTGCTGCCCGGCAACAGCAACGACCCGCACGCGGTCGATACCGCCGTGTTGCGGCTGCGAACGGCGTTGGGCGACAAGAACATCGTGGCGACGGTGGTCAAGCGAGGTTACCGGCTGGCCATCGATGACGGGCCGAGGGCCGCATGGAGCTGATCCTGGCCGCGCACGGCACCCGCAGGCCCGGCGGGGTCGCGATGATCGGGGACCTCGCGGCCCGGGTGGGCGCGCTCCTCGAGCGCCGGGTGCAGGTCGCGTTCGTCGACGTGTTGGGCCCCACGCCCGGCGAGGTGCTGTCGCGGGCCGCGAAAAGCGGCGGCCCCGCCGTCGTGGTGCCGGCGTTCCTGTCGCGCGGATATCACGTGCGCACCGACCTGCCCGCCCACGTCCGCGCCAGCGGGCACCCGAACGTCACCGTCACACCCGCCCTCGGGCCCAGCGCGGACATCGCGCGGATCGTCGCCGACCAGCTGGCGAAATCCGGCTGGCGTCCGGCCGATTCCGTGGTACTGGCGGCCGCGGGCACCACCGATCCCCGGGCGCGCGCGGACCTGCACGTCGCCGCGACGACGGTGTCCGCGCTGGTCGGCTCGCGGGTGCGGCTCGGATACGCCGCCACCGGCGAGCCGTCCGTGGACGACGCGGTCGCCGCGGCCCGGCGCGCCGGCGCCCGCCGCGTCGTGGTCGCCTCCTACCTGCTGGCCGACGGGCTGTTTCAGCAGCGGCTGCACTCCGGCGGCGCCGACCTCGTCAGCAGGCCGCTGGGCGCCCACCCCGGGCTGACCCGCCTGGTCGCGAACCGATTCCAAAGGGCCGCACCCGGACTCGCGTTGCGGCGGCCGCGCGGATCCCACCGGCGCAGGCACGCCGGCGCCCACGGCGCTTGATCTTTGCTCGCCCACCGGCGATCCTGGCTCCATGCCTCGTCGCGAAGAGCCCTCGCGTGGGCTGCTCGACCCGGTGGCGAAGATGCTGCGGTTTCCATTCGGCACACCGGAGTTCATCGACCGGATCGTCACCGGGGGGGTCAACCAGGTGGGCCGGCGGACGTTGCACCTGCTGATCACCACCTGGGACGCGGCCGGCGGTGGGCCCTTCGCGGCCAGCGCCGTCGCGTCCACCGGGATGGCCAAGACGGCGGAGATCGTCGAGAGCATGTTCATCGGCCCGATTTTCGGCCCGATCCTCAAGATGCTGGGCGCCGACAAGGTGGCCGTGCGCGCTTCGCTGTGCGCTTCCCAGCTGGTGGGCCTGGGCATCATGCGCTACGGGGTCCGGTCCGAGCCGCTGCACTCGATGTCCGTGGACACCCTCGTCGACGCGATCGGCCCGACGATGCAGCGCTACCTCGTGGGCGACATCACCCGCGGCTAGCCGCGGGCGGTCAGGCGGCGATCCGCCCGACCTGGATGTGGCCCTCGGGCGTCACCCGCACCCGGTACACCGGGACCGAAACCCTGGGGTCGTCCAGGCAGGAGCCGTCCTCCAGCGCGAAAGCCTGCTTCAGCAACGGGGATTGGACCGTGACGCGGCCGCCGCGGTCTCCGACGATGCCCCGCGAGAGCACCGCGGCGCCCGAGAACGGGTCGACGTTGCCGACCGCGTGCACCGACCCGTCGTCCAGGCGGAACAGCGCCGCCTGGCTGCCGTCGTCGAGCAGCACACCGACCCCCCGGCCCGGGATCAGTCGGTCGTACTCGCACGCCGTCGTCCAGGCCTGAATGTGTTGAACGCTTTCCAGAAGTGTCATGATTCCTCCCTGAATCTCGGCATGCCAATGGGCACAGGGACTTTGCGCCCGGCGCGCTCGGTGAAGGTCACCGTCGAGTCGACGGCGTCCGGGGCATTGACGAAGGAGACGAACCGGGACAGCTTGTCCGGATCCTCCAGCACGCCCTTCCACTCGCACTTGTAGTTGGCCACGTGCCGCTCCATTGCGGTCTCGAATTCTTCGGCCAGGCCCAGCGAGTCGTCGCACACGACCTCACGCACGTGATCCAGCCCGCCGTCCAGCGATTCGACCCACGGCGCGGTGCGTTGCAGCCGATCGGCCGTGCGGATGTAGTACATCAGGAACCGGTCGACGTAGCGGACCAGCGTCGCCGTGTCCAGGTCGCCGGCCAGCAGCTGGGCGTGCTTGGGGGTCATACCGCCGTTGCCGCCCACGTAGAGGTTCCAGCCCTTTTCGGTGGCGATGACACCCACGTCCTTGCTGCGCGCCTCGGCGCACTCCCGCGCGCAGCCCGAGACGCCGAGCTTGATCTTGTGCGGGGCGCGCAGGCCGCGGTACCGCAGTTCCAGGTCGATGGCCAGCTGCACCGAATCCTGCTGGCCGTAACGGCACCAGTCGCTGCCGACGCAGCTCTTCACGGTGCGCAACGCCTTGCCGTAGGCGTGGCCGGATTCCATGCCCCCGTCGACCAGCCGCTTCCAGATCCGGGGCAGCTGGTCCACCCGGGCGCCGAACAGGTCGATCCGCTGGCCGCCGGTGATCTTGGTGTAAAGCCCGAAGTCCTGGGCGATCTGGCCGATCAGGATCAGGTGTTCCGGCTTGATGTCACCGCCGGGTACCCGCGGGACCACCGAGTAGCTGCCGTTGCGTTGGATGTTGGCCAGGAAGTGATCGTTGGAGTCCTGCAGCGAGGCCTGCTCGCCGTCGAGGATGTGCTCGGAGCCGGTGGACGCCAGGATCGACGCGACCACGGGTTTGCAGATGTCGCAACCCTTTCCGTTGCCAAAGCGCTCCAGCAGGCCCGAGAACGTCCGGATCTCGGTCGCGGAGATGATCTCGAAAAGCTCGGCCCGCGACTGGGCGAAGTGCTCACACAGCGCCTTGGACTGTTGCACGCCCTCGGCTTCCAGCAGCTGCTTGAGCAACGGCACGCACGACCCGCACGAGGTGCCGGCCGCCGTGCACGACTTGAGCGCGGGCACGTCGGCGCAGCCGCCGGCGATCGCGTCCTTCAGGTCGCCCTTGGTGACGTTGTTGCACGAGCAGACCTGCGCCGAGTCCGGCAGCGCCCCGATGCCCAGGGCCGGCGCGCCGTCGCCCCGGGCGGGGGCGATCAGGGCGAGCGGGTCGCCCGGCAGTTGGCTGCCGACCATGGGCCGCAGCACCCCGTACGCCGACGCGTCGCCCACCAGCACCCCGCCGAGCAGGGTCTTGGCGTCGTCCGACAGCACCAGCTTGGCGTAGGTCCGGTTCACCGCGTCGTTGACGGCGATCTCGAGACAGTTCTCGGTCGCGCCCATCGCGTCGCCGAAGCTGGCCACGTCGACCCCCAGCAATTTCAGCTTCGTGGACAGGTCCGCCTCGGGGAACTCGGCGCGGCCGCCCAGCAGCCGGTCGACGACCACCTCGGCCGAGGTGTAGCCGGGCGCGACCAGCCCGTAGCACCGGCCGTCGATCGCCGCGACCTCGCCGATCGCGTAGATGTCGGGATCGCTTGTGCGGCAGGACAGGTCGGTGAGCACGCCACCCCGCGGGGCGAGCTCGAGTCCGGCGGCCCCGGCGAGCTCGTCGCGCGGCCGGATGCCGGCCGCGAAGATTACCACGCCGGCGTCGATGAGCTCGCCGTCGCCGAGCAGCACCCGCACCCCAGCCAGGCCGTCGGGCAGCGCAACGGATTCGATCGATTCGGTGCCCGTGCCGACGTGCACCGTGATGCCGAGGTCGGTGATCATCCGGGCCAGCATGCCGCCCCCGGCCTCGTCGATCTGCTGGGCCATCAACCGCGGCATCATCTCGACGACGTGCGTTTGCAAACCGAACTGCCGCAGCGCATTAGCGGCTTCGAGCCCCAGCAGGCCGCCGCCGATGACCACCCCGGCCGCGGCGTGTCCGCCGTCACGGGCGCTCTCGGCGTCGGCCCGGATGGCGTCGAGGTCGTCGAGCGTGCGGTAGACGTGGCACTGGGGCAGGTCGTGGCCGGGCACCGGCGGCACGAACGGGTAGGACCCGGTGGCCAGCACCAGCGCGTCGTAGCCGTGCCGCCGGCCGTCCGCGGTGACCACCGCCTTTGCGGCCCGGTCGATTTCGGTGGCGCGGGTGTCGAGCAGCAGCCGGACCCGCTCGTCGCCGGCGTAGTCGTTGCCGGGCAGCGCGAGCCGTCGGCGCTCCCAGCCTTCGGTGTAGGAGGTCAGCCCCACGCGGTCGTAGGCCGCGTCGGCCTCCTCCCCCAAAACCGTGACGCGCCATAGCCCTTCGGTGTCGCGGGCGCGCAGCGCCTCGACCAGGCGGTGGCCCACCATGCCGTGCCCGACCACGACGACGTGACGCGCGGCACAGTCGGCGCGGCGGGTTTCGGGCGGGGGCATGCCACGAGGGTAGGGGCGCCAAATTAAGGGGAAATCGCGCCATGTGACGTCCGCATGACGGCACCCTCACACCTCACACCCGACCGTGTGAAGCTGTGGCGAGGCCGTTCGCTGTGGGCGAACAGCCAGGTGGAACTTTAGTGGGGTCGACTCATGTTTGTAGGAGTAGCGAACCGGTAAGCCGCCGGTCACAGCTAACTCACAACGAAGCAACACGGAAGCAGGAGGAAAGGACCCATGAGCAACCTCGCATTGTGGTCACGACCGGCTTGGGACACCGAGCGGTGGGTGCGCGACTTTTTCGGTCCCGCCGCGACGGCGGACTGGTTCAAGCCGCTGCCGAGCGGTTTTCGGCCGGCTGCGGAGATCGTCAAGGACGGCGACGACGCGGTGGTCCGCGTAGAGCTGCCGGGCGTTGACGTGGAGAAGGACGTCAACGTCGAGGTCGAGGACGGCCGCCTGGTCATCCACGGCGAGCACCGCGACGAGCACTCGGAGGAGGAGGACGGCCGGACCCTGCGCGAGATCCGCTACGGGTCGTTCCGGCGGACGTTCCAGCTGCCCGCGCACGTCACCGGCGAGGCGATCTCGGCGTCGTATGACGCCGGCGTGCTGACGGTCCGGGTCACCGGCGCCTACGCCGGGTCCAAGGCGCGGCGCATCGAGATCACCAAGTAACTCCGCGATCAAACCGGCGGGGCCGTCGACTCCGGACGGCCCCGCCGGATTTGCGTGTGAACCCCGGCGTCACACTCGGCGCCCTGGCCCTAACTCCAGCGGGCCAGCAGCTCCCTCGCCCGGCCCGCCAGCGCGGCCTGCAGGAAGGGCCCGAAGCTGATGCGCGCGACCCCCAGCGGGCCGAACGACGCCGGGTCGTCCTGGTCGGGCAGTGCGATCGCGTTGACCGGCAGCGGCAGCTCGGCGGTCAAGCGCCGCAACGTTTCCGGGTCGTGGCGACCCACCGGGTACAGCACGTCGGCGCCCGCGGCGGCGGCCTCGGTCAGCCGCGCGACGGCCCGTTCGACGGGATCCGCGCCCCCTGCTTCGTCCGCGGCGTCGTTGCGCAGGAACACATCGGTGCGGGCGTTGATCACGACGTGCACCCCGGCGGCGTCGGCGGCCGAGCGCAGCGCGCCGACCAGTTCGGCGTGCTCGCCGGAGGACCGCAGCCGCTTGCCCTCCGAGTGCACGGTGTCCTCGATGTTGAGCCCGACGGCGCCGGCGCCCAGCAGGCCTTCGATCAGCCGCGCGGCCGGTTGTCCGTACCCGGACTCGATGTCCACCGACACCGGGACGTCGACGGCGGCGGTGATCTGGGCGACGCGGGCCAGCGCGTCGTCGAACGACATGCCCTCGCCGTCCGGTTTGCCCACCGAGTCGGCCATCGGATGGCTGCCCACGGTCAACGCCGCGAACCCGGCCTCGACCGCGAGCCGGGCCGACCACGCGTCCCACACGGTGGGCAGGACGACCGGGTTGCCCGGCTGGTGCAGCCCGAGCAGCGCGTCGGCACGCTGGGCCGTGTTTTGACTCGTCATGGCGTGTTTGCTCCCTGGGTCGCCCGAAGTGGCCTGTCTGACATTAGGCCGGGCCGTGGATACTATCGGGGGCGTACTGTGATCCGTAACACCGTCCAGCGCGCCGAGCGATCGAGGAGATCCGAGGAATCCATGTCGAGCCCCGCCAGCACCGCCGAACTCTCCGAACTGCACGACCTCATCGGCGGCCTGCGGCGGTGCGTGAGCTCGCTGAAGGCGCGCTACGGGGACAGCCCGGCGATGCGCCGCATCGTCATCGACGCCAACCGCATCCTGTCCGACGTCGAATTGCTGGATACCGATGTCTCCGAACTGGATCTGGCGCGCGCCACCGTGCAGCAGTCCGGCGAGAAGATCGTCATCCCCGACACCGAATACGACAGCGATTTCTGGCGCGATGTCGACGACGAGGGTGTCGGGGGTCACAACCGCTGCTGACGACCGCCTGACAACACAAGCCCCCCAAAAGAGGGGGTGCTTTGTCTGTGTACCCTTCGACCTACAGCCCGTTCGAAGAGGAACACACATAGATGAGCGCACCCACGGCGAACCGTCCTGCGTCCGGCGTCTTTTCACCCACCCGGGCCCGCATCCCGCAGCGAACCCTGCGCACCGACCGGTGGTGGATGTCGCCGCTGCGGATCGACCTCGGCTTCGCCGCGTTCCTTGTCTACGGGTTCGCCCGGGCGCTGCAGCAGGATTACTTCTTCGTCGGCAAGTACCACTACCTGACGCCGTTCTACTCGCCGTGCATGAGCAAGGCATGCGGTGAGGCCGGCGATATCTGGCCGCAGTTCCTGCCCGACGTGTGGTGGCTGCCGTACGCGGCGCTGTCGCTGCCGTTCCTGCTGCTGTTCCGGTTGACCTGCTACTACTACCGCGGCGCCTACTACCGCACCGTGTGGCAGTCGCCCACCGCCTGCGCGGTGGCCGAGCCCCGCGTCCACTACACCGGCGAAACGCGGTTGCCGCTCATCATCCAGAACTCGCACCGGTACTTCTTCTACATCGCGTGCATCATCTCGGTGATCAACAGCTACGACGCGATCGTCGCGTTCCACTCCGACAGCGGACCGGGCGGATTCGGCTTCGGCCTGGGCAACCTGATCCTGGTCGGCAACGTCGTCATGCTGTGGACCTACACGCTGTCCTGCCACTCGTGCCGACACGTGACCGGCGGGCGGCTCAAGCACTTCTCCAAACACCCCGTGCGGTACTGGATCTGGAGCCAGGTCAGCAAGATCAACACCCGGCACAAGCAGTACGCCTGGATCACGCTGGGCACCCTGATGGTGACCGATTTCTACGTCGCACTGGTGGCCAGCGGGACCATTCCAGACTTGAGATTCGTCGGCTGACAAGCCATTTCGAGAATATCCCGGATAAGCTTAGCGAGGATTTCATGGTTGAGGTCGAACGGCACTCCTACGACGTGGTCGTGATCGGTGCCGGCGGCGCGGGGCTGCGCGCGGTGATCGAGGCGCGCGAGCGCGGCCTCAAGGTCGCGGTGGTGTGCAAATCCCTGTTCGGCAAGGCCCACACGGTGATGGCCGAGGGCGGATGCGCGGCGTCCATGGGCAACACCAACCCGAAGGACAACTGGAAGACCCACTTCGGCGACACGATGCGGGGCGGGAAGTTCCTCAACAACTGGCGCATGGCCGAACTGCACGCCAAGGAGGCGCCGGACCGCGTCTGGGAGCTGGAAACCTATGGCGCGCTGTTCGATCGCCTCAAGGACGGCAAGATCAGCCAGCGCAACTTCGGCGGGCACACCTACCCGAGGCTGGCGCACGTCGGCGACCGCACCGGCCTCGAGCTGATCCGCACCATGCAGCAGAAGATCGTGTCGCTGCAGCAGGAGGACTACGCCGAGCTCGGCGACTACGAGGCGCGGATCCGGGTGTTCGCCGAGTGCACGATCACCGAGCTGCTCAAGGACGGCCCCGAACACGGTGGGCGAATCGCCGGGGCGTTCGGCTACTGGCGCGAGAGCGGCCAGTTCGTGCTGTTCGAGGCGCCCGCGGTGGTGCTGGCCACCGGCGGCATCGGCAAGTCGTTCAAGGTGACCTCCAACTCCTGGGAGTACACCGGCGACGGCCACGCGCTGGCGCTGCGCGCGGGCGCGTCGCTGATCAACATGGAGTTCGTCCAGTTCCACCCGACCGGCATGGTGTGGCCGCCGAGCGTCAAGGGGATCCTGGTCACCGAGGGCGTGCGCGGCGACGGCGGGGTGCTGAAGAACTCCGACGGCAAGCGGTTCATGTTCGACTACATCCCGTCGGTGTTCAAGGGCCAGTACGCGGAGACCGAACAAGAGGCCGACCAGTGGCTCAAGGACAACGACTCGGCCCGCCGCACGCCCGACCTGCTGCCGCGCGACGAGGTGGCGCGCGCGATCAACTCGGAGGTCAAGGCCGGGCGGGGCAGCCCGCACGGCGGCGTCTTCCTCGACATCGCCTCGCGGCTGACGCCGGCGGAGATCAATCGGCGCCTGCCGTCGATGTATCACCAGTTCAAGGAGCTGGCGGGGGTCGACATCACCAAGGAGCCGATGGAGGTCGGGCCCACCTGCCACTACGTGATGGGCGGCGTCGAGGTCGACGCCGACACGGGCGCGGCCACGGTGCCCGGGCTCTTCGCCGCCGGGGAGTGCTCGGGCGGCATGCACGGCTCCAACCGGCTGGGCGGCAACTCGCTGTCGGACCTGCTGGTGTTCGGCCGGCGCGCCGGGCTGGGCGCCTCCGACTACGTGCGCGCGCTGGGCAGCCGCCCGGCGATCAGCGAGGGCGCCGTCGACGCGGCGGCGAAGCGGGCGCTGGCCCCCTTCGACCCGCCGGCGAACGGCGGCCCCGGGGAGAACCCCTACACCCTGCAGCTGGAACTGCAGCAGTCGATGAACGACCTCGTCGGCATCATCCGCAACGCCGACGAGATCGGCGAGGCGCTGGCGCGCCTGGGCAAGCTGCGTGAGCGGTTCAAGAACCTCCACGTCGAGGGGCATCGCCGGTACAACCCGGCGTGGAACCTCGCCATCGACCTGCGCAACATGCTTTTGGTCAGCGAGTGCGTCGCCAAGGCCGCGCTGGAGCGCACCGAGAGCCGCGGCGGGCACACCCGCGACGACCATCCGTCGATGGACGCGTCGTGGCGGAAGGTGTTGCTGGTGTGCGAGGCGGCCGGCGGCGACGAGGTGGTCCCCGACATCGCCATCACCAAGAAGGATCAGACGCCGATGCGGCCCGACCTGCTGGAACTGTTCGAGATCTCCGAGCTGGAGAAGTACTACACCGACGAAGAGCTCGGCGGACACCCGGGTCGGGCCACCAGGACGGAGAAGTAAATGACCTACAACGCGAAGATGCGGGTGTGGCGCGGCGACGACGCCGACGGCGCGTTGCAGGACTTCACCGTCGAGGTCAACGAGGGTGAGGTCGTCCTCGACATCATCCATCGCCTGCAGCAGACCCAGACCCCCGACCTGGCGGTGCGATGGAACTGCAAGGCGGGCAAGTGCGGCTCGTGTTCGGCGGAGATCAACGGCTACCCCCGGCTGCTCTGCATGACCCGGATGTCGACGTTCGCCGAGGACGAGGTCGTCACCGTCACGCCGCTGCGGACGTTCCCGGTGATCCGCGACCTGGTCACCGACGTCTCCTACAACTACGAAAAGGCCCGCGAGATCCCGTCTTTCGCGCCGCCCAAGGACCTGCAGCCCGGGGAGTACCGGATGGCGCAGGAAGACGTCCAGCGCTCCCAGGAATTCCGCAAGTGCATCGAGTGCTTCCTGTGCCAGAACGTCTGCCACGTGATCCGCGACCACGAGGAGAACAAGAAGGCGTTCGCCGGTCCGCGCTTTTTGATGCGCATCGCCGAGCTGGAAATGCACCCGCTGGACACCCGCGACCGCCGCAACGACGCCCAGGACGAGCACGGACTGGGCTACTGCAACATCACCAAGTGCTGCACCGAGGTCTGCCCGGAGAACATCAAGATCACCGACAACGCGCTGATCCCGATGAAAGAGCGCGTCGCGGACCGCAAATACGACCCCGTGGTGTGGCTGGGCAACAAGCTGTTCCGCCGTTAACGCCGGACCGCACCGGGTACCCGAGACCCATGCGAGGAACCACCAGCATCAACGAGATCCGCACCGCGATCCACGAGCTGTCGGTGCGTGCCGAGCTCGCGCACAAGGAGGGCCGGCACGAGGACGCCGCCGAGATCGAGCGGCGCGTCGACGGCTACCGGGAGGAGCTGGGCCACCGCGCCTAGCCGCTCAGACGCCGAGTCGGCGGAAAGTGCTGCGGTGAAACACGATGGGCGCCACCTCGGCGTCCACCGTCACTTCGCTCACCCGCAACACCACGATCGTGTGGTCACCGGCCGGGATCAGTTGCTCGATCGCGCTCTCCAGCCACAGGCCGGTCCCCTTGATGAAGACCGCCCCGCTGCCGCGCGACACCGTCTCCAGGCCCGCGAACCGGTCGCCCGTCTTGGCGGCCAGCGCGCGCGCCGCCTCGTCGTGGACCTCGCCGAGCACGCTGATGCCCAGCATGGGGGCGCCCTTGAGCTTGGGCCACGTCGTCGAGGTGTTCTGCACACAGAACGACACCAGCGGCGGTTCGAGCGAAACCGGTACGAAGGTGCTGGCCGCCAAGCCTTCTCGCACCCCTTCGACCTCGGCGGCGATCGCCACGACCCCGGACGGAAAGTGCCCGAACGCGTCGCGCAGGGACGACGGTGTCAGTTTGTTCGATGAGTTCACCGGACCTGATTCGCCCCTCGACGTCGAGACGGTTTTCTCCTGCAGCGACCCTACCCAACGGGTGCCGAGCCGTCGCCACAACCCACCGAGTAGCCATGCGCGGCGGCCACATCCGGATGCGCCCGCAACCGGCTCTTCCAGGCGTTGCGGCCGTACACCGAGAAGATCGGGTCCGACGGGTCATCCACCCGCGGGGCGCGCCCGCGCAGCGCGGCGGGCAGCGACAGCACCGGGATCCGCGCGTCCAGGCGCGGGTTGAAGAAGTACGGCACCGAGATCCGCTCGGCGCCGTTGAGGTTCACCCGGTGCTCGGTGGCCCTCAGGTAGCCGCCGGTCGCCACCTCGAGCAGCTCGCCGATGTTGACGACGAACGCCCCCGGCAGCGGCGGCACGTCGATCCAGCCGCCATCAAAGTGTTTGCCGCCCCGCACCTGCAGGCCGCCGCTGCCCGGTTCGGCCAACAACAGGGTGAGCACCCCGGCGTCGCGATGCGCACCCACGCCCTGCGCGCCCGCCGCGCGGGCGGGATACCGGATGATCTTGATCAGCGTGGCCGGCGCGTCGGCGAAGGCGGCGTCGAACACGTCGGGCGGGCTGCCCAGGGAGGCCGCCCAGTGCCCCAGCAGCGTGCGCGCCACCGCCGACAGCGCCGCGTCCCACTCGGCGACGATCCCGGGCAGCTCGGGCAGGGCCGCCGGCCACTGATTGGGACCCTGCAGCCACAGGTAGTCGGGCCGGCCGGGCCCGCCGATGGGCGGGCGTTCGGGCCCGATGTCGATCTGCTCGCGCCAGTCCACCCGGCCGCGGGTCAGCTCGCCGCCCAGCCTGGTGTAGCCGCGAAAGTGCGGGCTGCGCACCATCGCGACGGCGTCCTTGTCGGCGTCGGGCAGCGCGAACAGCCGGCGCGCCGCGGCGAGCACCCGGCCGGCGAGCTCGTCGGCCACCCCGTGGCCTACGAGATAGCAGAACCCGACCCCGTGCGCGGCCTCGCGCAGGCCCTCGCGCAGCGGCCCGGTCGCGGCCCGCAGGTCCACCACCGGCAATGCTGTGACGCTGCCCACGCCCGTCATAGGTCCATCATCTTCACAGGTGAACGAGGTTTTGGCGCGCCGAGCCGCGACTTCCCAACCGGTTGGTTAATTAGACGATGAAATCTAGCTCACACTCGCTTGCCTAGGTCTCGACAACCGTTATATTTTAGACGGGTTACTGGTGGGTAACTTAGCCCTAGTACCCAACCACGAGTGGCACTCTCAACGAGGAGGAACGTAGTGAGCCACTATAAAAGCAACGTCCGAGACCAGGTATTCAACCTGTTCGAGGTCTTCGGCGTTGACAAGGCTTTAGGTCAAGGCGACTACGCCGACCTGGATGTCGACACCGCCCAGGAAATGCTCACCGAGATCAGCCGGCTGGCCGAGGGGCCGGTCGCGGAGTCGTTTGTCGAGGGTGACCGCAACCCGCCGGTTTTCGACCCGGAGACCCACTCGGTCACGCTTCCCGAGGCGTTCAAGGACTCGGTGCGCGCGGTGCAGGAGGCCGGCTGGGACCGGGCCGGCATCGACGAGGCGCTGGGCGGCATGCCGATGCCCAAGCCGCTGGTATGGGCGCTGCACGAGCACATCCTCGGCGCCAACCCCGCGGTCTGGATGTACGCCGGCGGCGCCGGATTCGCCAACATCATCTACCACCTCGGCACCGAGGAGCAGAAGAAGTGGGCGATGCTGTGCGCCGAGCGCGGCTGGGGCGCCACCATGGTGCTCACCGAACCGGACGCCGGTTCGGACGTGGGCGCCGGCCGCACCAAGGCCGTCCAGCAGGAGGACGGCTCCTGGCACATCGACGGGGTCAAGCGGTTCATCACCTCCGCCGACTCCGGCGACCTGTTCGAGAACATCGTCCACCTGGTGTTGGCCCGCCCCGAGGGCGCGGGCCCCGGCACCAAGGGTCTTTCGCTGTTCATCGTGCCCAAGTTCTTGTTCGACCCCGAGACCGGCGAGCCCGGCGAGCGCAACGGCGTCTTCGTCACCAACGTCGAGCACAAGATGGGCCTGAAGGTCTCGGCCACCTGTGAGCTGTCCTTCGGCCAGCACGGCGTGCCCGCCAAGGGTTGGCTGGTCGGCGAGGTGCACAACGGCATCGCGCAGATGTTCGAGGTCATCGAGATGGCCCGCATGATGGTCGGCACCAAGGCGATCGCCACGCTGTCGACGGGCTACCTCAACGCGCTGGAATACGCCAAGGAGCGGGTGCAGGGCGCCGACATGACGCAGATGACCGACAAGACCGCGCCGCGGGTGACGATCACGCACCACCCCGACGTCCGCCGGTCGCTGATGACGCAGAAGGCCTACGCCGAGGGCCTGCGCGCGCTGTACCTCTACACCGCGACCTATCAGGACGCGGCCGTGGCCGAGGCCCTGCACGGGGTGGACGCCGACCTGGCGGTCAAGGTCAACGACCTGATGCTGCCGGTGGTCAAGGGGGTGGGTTCCGAGCAGGCCTACGCCAAGCTGACCGAGAGCCTCCAGACGCTCGGTGGGTCCGGCTTCCTGCAGGACTACCCGATCGAGCAGTACATCCGAGACTCGAAGATCGACTCGCTCTACGAGGGCACCACGGCCATCCAGGCGCAGGACTTCTTCTTCCGCAAGATCGTCCGCGACAAGGGTGTGGCGCTGGCCCACGTGTCCGGCGAGATCCAGCAGTTCGTCGACAGCGAGTCCGGCAACGGCCGGCTGAAGACCGAGCGTGAGCTGCTGGGCAAGGCGCTGGCCGACGTCCAGGCGATGGCGGCCACCCTGACCGGCTACCTGATGGCCGCCCAGGAGGACGTCACCAGCCTCTACAAGGTGGGCCTGGGCTCGGTGCGGTTCCTGATGAGCGTCGGCGACCTGGTCATCGGCTGGCTGCTGCAGCGTCAGGCCGCGGTGGCCATGCAGGCGCTCGACGACGGCGCCAGCGGCGCCGAGCGGTCCTTTTACGAGGGCAAGATCGCGGTGGCATCGTTCTTCGCGAAGAACTTCCTGCCGCTGCTGACCGCAACCCGCGAGATCGTCGAGACCCTGGACAACGACATCATGGAGCTCGACGAGGCCGCTTTCTGACGCGCCCGCTACGGGATTGAGCAAAAACCCCGCTTCCGGCAGGAAGCGGGGTTTTTGTCTGCGTCGGGCGTCCCAAAAAGACCGCCGCTGGATCCCCTCACTCCAGCGGCGGCCCTTTTCGTACGCCCGGCGCTTCGTGGCCGCCGACGGGCGGTCAACTTCAGGGATGCCCCGTATTGAGTCGGGGTCGGGGGGTCAGACCACAACACGGGGCCATCCGCACGCTCGAATACCCCGTGGGTCGCGGTCGTAACCGCGTGTGACGGAATTCATCTGCGTCCCCGGGCACGCTTTGCGGTCAGGCCTCCAGGATCGCCGCGACGCCCTGCCCGCCGGCGGCGCAGATCGAGATCAGCGCCCGCACGGTGCCGTCCTTGTTTTCCTGCTTCTTTTCGAAAAGCTGCTTGGCCGCCTGGGCGAGGATCCGCCCGCCGGTGGCGGCGAAGGGGTGACCGGCCGCGAGCGACGAACCGTTGACGTTGAGCTTGGACCGGTCGATGGACCCCAGCGCCGCGTCGAGGCCGAGCCGCTCCTTGCAGTACTCCTCGGACTCCCACGCCTGCAGGTGGCACAGCACCACCGACGCGAACGCCTCGTGGATCTCGTAGAAGTCGAAATCTTGCAGGCTCAGCCCGTTTCGGGCCAGCAGCCGCGGCACCGCGTAGGTGGGCGCCATCAGCAGGCCGTCGCGCCCGTTGACGTAGTCGACCGCGGCGGTCTCGGCGTCCACCAGGAAGGCCAGCGGGGGCAACGAGTGCGCTGCCGCCCACTCCTCGCTGGCCAGCAGCGCGACCGAGGCGCCGTCGGTCAGCGGGGTGGAGTTACCGGCCGTCATCGTCGCGTCGCCGGCCTTGACGCCGAACACCGGGCGCAGCGTCGCCAGCTTCTCGGTGCTGGCGTTGGGCCGCAGGTTGTCGTCGCGGTAGAGCCCCAGAAACGGCGTGACGAGGTCGTCGAAGAAGCCGCGGTCGTAGGCCGCGACCATGTTGCGGTGGCTGGCCACGGCCAGCTCGTCCTGGTCGACACGCTTGATCCCCATCTGCTTGGTGGTGATGGCGGCGTGCTCACCCATGGACAACCCGGTGCGCGGCTCGCTGTTGGCCGGGATCTCGATCCCGAGCGTGGCGGGCAGCGTGCCCACCAGCTTGAGTCGCTGCAGGGTGGACTTGGACCGGCGCAGCTTCAGCAGCTGGCGGCGCAGGTTGTCGCCCAGTCCGATCGGCGGGTCCGAGGTGGTGTCCACCCCGCCGGCGGCGGCGACCTCGTAGCGGCCGGAGGCCACACCGTCGGCCGCGGCGATCGCCGCCTGCAGCCCGGTGCCGCAGGCCTGCTGGATGTCGAAAGCCGGCGTGTACGACGACAGCGCCGAACCCAGCACGCACTCGCGCGTCAGGTTGAAGTCGCGGCTGTGCTTGAGCACGGCGCCGCCGACGACCACGCCCAGGCGCTCGCCGGTCAGCCCGAACCTGTCCACCAACCCGTCGAGGGCCGCGGTGAGCATGTCCTGGTTGGACGCGTCGGCGTAGGCGCCGTCGGACCTCGCGAACGGGATGCGATTGCCACCCAGCACGGCGACTCGCCGCCGGGTCTGTGAACTTGCAGGGGCCACTGTTTTTCTCCGCTACATCAGTTTGGAACCGGCCGTTGAAGGCCATACTACTCACTGTTCTTACTCCGAAGTAAGTTTGTGCCCGATACGGTTGCCCTGTACGGCACGTCTCAAACCTAGAACGACATGGAAGGCAGCTCAGTGGCCCCCAAGCGCTCGTCCGACCTGTTCTCACAGGTCGTCAACTCCGGCCCCGGCTCGTTTTTGGCGAAGCAGCTCGGCATCCCGCAACCCGAGCCGCTGCGCCGCTACCGGCCCGGCGATCCCCCGCTGACCGGTTCGCTGTTGATCGGGGGTGAGGGCCGGGTCGCCGAACCGCTGCGCGCGGCGCTGGACACGGACTACGAAGTGGTGGGCGCCAACCTCGGCGGTCGGTGGGCCGACCGGTTCGGCGGCCTGGTCTTCGACGCCACCGGCATCACCACGCCGGCCCGGCTCAAGGCCCTACACGAGTTCTTCACGCCCGTGCTGCGGAACCTGGCCCACAACGCGCGCGTCGTGGTCGTCGGCACCACCCCCGACGCCGCGGCCGACAGCGACGAGCGCATCGCGCAGCGTGCCCTGGAGGGCTTCACCCGCTCGCTGGGCAAGGAGCTGCGCAACGGGTCGACGGTGCAGCTGGTGTACCTCTCGCCGGACGCCAAACCCGCCGCGACCGGCCTGGAATCCACCCTGCGGTTCATCCTGTCGGCGAAGTCGGCGTACGTCGACGGCCAGGTGTTCTACGTCGGGGAGGCCGACTCCACGCCGCCGGCCGACTGGGACCGGCCGCTGGACGGCAAGGTGGCCATCGTGACCGGCGCCGCGCGCGGCATCGGCGCGACGATCGCCGAGGTGTTCGCCCGCGACGGCGCCCGCGTCGTCGCGATCGACGTGGAGTCCGCCGCCGAGGCGCTCGCCGAAACCGCCAGCCGGGTCGGGGGGACCGCGTTGTGGCTGGACGTCACCGCCGACGACGCCATCGACAAGATCACCGAGCACCTCGGCGACCACTACGCCGGGCACGCCGACATACTGGTCAACAACGCCGGCATCACCCGCGACAAGCTGCTGGCCAACATGGACGACGACCGCTGGGACGCCGTGCTGGCGGTCAATTTGCTTGCCCCACAACGGCTTACCGAGGGACTGATCGGCAACGGCAGCATCGGCGAAGGGGGCCGGGTGATCGGCCTGTCGTCGATGGCCGGCATCGCGGGCAACCGCGGGCAGACCAACTACGCCACCACCAAGGCCGGGATGATCGGCCTCACCCAGGCCCTGGCGCCGAAGCTCTACGGGAAGGGCATCACGATCAACGCCGTCGCGCCGGGGTTCATCGAAACCCAGATGACCGCCGCCATCCCGCTGGCCACCCGCGAGGTCGGCCGCCGGATGAACTCGCTGCTGCAGGGCGGGCAGCCGGTCGACGTCGCCGAGACCATCGCCTACTTCGCCAGCCCGGCGTCGAACGCGGTGACCGGCAACGTCATTCGCGTCTGCGGCCAGGCGATGCTGGGAGCCTGACCGTCATGAACCAGCCAAGCGGCCTGAAGAACATGCTGCGCGCGGCGGCCGGGGCGCTGCCGCTCGTGCCCCGCCCGGACCGGCTGCCCAGCCGCACCGTGACCGTCGAGGAACTGCCCATCGACCAAACGAACGTAGCCGAGTACGCGAGGGTCACCGGCCTGCGCTACGACAACCATGTGCCGCTGACGTATCCGTTCACGTTGAGCTTTCCGGCGGTGATGTCCCTGGCGACCGGCTTCGACTTTCCTTTCGCCGCAATGGGATCGGTGCACACCGAGAACCGCATCACCCAGTACCGCCCGATCGCGGTGACCGACACCGTCGGGGTCCGCGTGCACGCCGAGAACCTTCGCGAACACCGCAAGGGGCTGCTGGTGGATCTCGTGACGGACATCAGTGTCGGCGGTGATGCCGAGGACCCGTCCTGGCACCAGGTGACCACCTTCCTGCACCAGCAGCGCACCAGCCTGTCCGACGAGCCCAAGCCGCCGCCGCAGAAGCAGCCGAAGCTGCCGCCGCCCAGCACCGTGCTGCGGATCAGCCCCGGGCAGATCCGCCGCTACGCCGTCGTCGGCGGCGATCACAACCCGATCCACACCAACCCGATCGCGGCCAAGCTGTTCGGCTTCCCGACGGTCATCGCGCACGGGATGTTCAGCGCGGCCGCGGTTTTGGCCAACATCGAGGCCCGGCTGCCCGACCAGGTGCAGTACTCGGTGCGGTTCGGCAAGCCGCTCGTGCTGCCCGCCACCGCCGGGCTCTACATCGACGACGGCCACGATGGTTCCGACGGGGGCTGGGACCTCTCGCTGCGCCACATCACGAAGGGTTACCCGCACCTGACCGGCAGCGTGCGCGCGCTCTAGCCCTCATGGGTGGGGCCGGGTGGTCGCCGGCCCAGCGCCAGCACCTTCAATCCGTATGCGCCGCAGGCGGTTAGCAGGAAGAAAACGAACAGCCAGGGCGGCGGGTGGGCGAGCTCCCAGACGAAGATCGCGGCCCAGACCGGTGAGCCCTGGGTGACCGCGAGGACCCCGGCCGCCCCGGCCAGCGACACCGCGGGGGGGTGCAGGTGCGTGCCGGCCGCCCAGTTGATCGCCAGCACCAGCACCGAACCCGCCGCCGCGCCGGTGGCCAGCGACGGGGTGAGCATCCCGCCCGCCCCGCCCGCACGCAGGAACAGCGCCGTCAACAGCGGCTTGAGCACCAGGATCGCCGCGGCCGCGGTCAGCGTCATGCCGCTGGCCAGGCTGACGGTCAGGATGCTGCGCCCATTGCCGGGCAGCTCCGGCCACCAGTGCGAGCAGACGCCCATCACCACACCCGCGGCGGCCAGGGCCGGGACCAGCACCCAGGTCCGCATGGTGCGGGCCGGGCGCGCGGCCGCCATGAGCCGGTTGAACGCCAATCCGACCGCGACGGCCACCGGCGCCAGCATCAACCCGTGCGCGGTCAGCAGGTACGTCGACTCGGCGCTGGGCCAAGGCAGGTTGGGCTGATCGTGGGTCACCGTCGAGCCGACCGCGACGGCCAGGCTCGAGGTGAGCAGCGCCGCGCCCACCGCCCGCGGCTGCCACGTGTTCAGCAGGATCCGCGCCGCGAACAGCGCGCCGGCCAGCGGGACGGCATAGACCGCACCGAGCCCGGCGCCCGCCGCGCACGCCAGCAGGATCCGGCGGTCGGAGCCGGACAGCCGTGTCAACCACACGGTGGCGAAATCGCCTAGGGCCGCGGCGAATTGGCGTGGCGCGCCCTCCCGGCCCAGGGAGGCCCCCGAGCCGACCAGCAGCACCTGCAACACGGCGTCGACGCTCCAGGCAAGTCGCGGAATGCGATCGCGACGGTCGATGGTCCCCGCGAGCGGCGGCACGTCGGCCCGGCGCCGCAGGATCCACCAACCCAGCCCCGCCAGCGCCCCGCCGACCACCGGCCCCACGACGCGGCGGACCGGGCCGGCGTCGGTGATCCCGGCCAGCAGCGTGCCGAAATCGTAGCGGTACGTGGCGTGTTCGACGAAGCGCAGGACCGCCGTCGTCGCCAACCCGGCGAACCCGGCCAGCAACCCGACAATGACTACGGCACAGAAGAACTCGACGTCGCGGCGGGGCGGCCGGCCGGGGCTAGCCGGCGACCGCGCTGGGTCCACCGGCATCGGGCAGCGACGCGGCGGCCTCCCGCTCCTCCGGCGTGCCCTTGAGGCCGTGCCAGAACAGGTCGATCATCAGCCCGGCGGCCTCGTCGACGTCGATGTCGCCGCTGGTGAGCCGGGTGGCCATCGCCTCGCCCGCGCCCACCAGCGCGACGGCCATCATCTCGTACTCGGCGTCGCTCCGCGGGGTGCGGCTGCCGGTCCGCATCAGCCCCGCGACCAGATCGATGATCTGCTCGCGCCCCTCGCGCACCGTGTGCGCGAACGTCTGCGAGCTGGTGGCCTGGGTGTACATCACGATCCACGAGGCGCGGTTGGCGTCGATGTAGCGCATGAACGACCCGATGGCGTTGCGCAGCAGGTCTTTGGCGCCCTGATCGAAGTCGATGTCGGCGCGCACCACGTCGATGAACCGGGTCATCTCGCGGTTCAGGCAGGCGCCGAACAGGTCCTCCTTGGAGCCGTAGTACAGATACAGCATCGGCTTGGAGATCTGCGCCTCGGCGGCGATGGCGTCCATCGAGGTCTCGTGGTAGCCGTTGACCGAGAACATCTGCACGGCGGCATCCAGCATCTGCTGTTCGCGCACAGCACGCGGCAGCCGCTTGGTACCACCCGCCATCGCTTCGCCTTTCTAGCCCGTCTATCTGACTACAGGGTAACGACGATGCGGCCCCTTAGTGGCCACAGGCGCGATTGCGGCCCTTCATCGTCGCCACCCGCACCACCGACGCGTCGACGGCCGCCATCGCCAGTTCCCCGCCGCCGACCGCCTTCTCCAGGCGGTCCAGGACGGCGGGCACCTCGTCGGTGGTCACCCACAGCGCGACGTCCGTGCCGGCCTGCAGGGTGCGCAGCACCGCCTCCGGCACGCCGTAGCGGTCGGAGATCGCCGCCATGCTGGACACGTCGTCGCTGAACACCGGGCCGTCGAACGGCGGGGCGTGGTAGCCGGTCCCGGTGCGCAGCAGCTGGACCGCGGCGCGGCTGAGGCTGGCCGGCTGGTCGCCGGTCAGGCCGGGGACCTGCAGGTGGCCGACCATCACGGCGACCGGCGCCGCGGTCACCAGCGTCCGGTAGGGCACCAGGTCGACGGCCTGCAGGTCGGCGAGCGGCGGGGTGACCACGCCGCCGGTGTGCGAGTCGCCGGAGCCGTGCCCGTGGCCGGGGAAGTGCTTGAGCACCGGCAGCAGGCCCCCGGCGCGCAGGCCCTGCGCGTACGCCCCGGCGTAGGTGGTGACGGCCTGCGGGTCCGCGCCGAACGACCGGTCCCCGATCACGTCGTCGTCGGGGGCGTCGGTGACGTCCACGACCGGGGCGAAGTCGATGGTGATGCCGAGGTCGCGCATCTTCTTGGCGCGGTCGGCGGCGAGGTCGTGGACCTGCTGGGGTGTTTGCGTCTGCGCCAGCTCCCGAGCCGACGGGGCCGTCCTGATCAGCGACTTCAACCGCGATACCCGGCCGCCCTCCTCGTCGACGCTGACCGCGAGCGGCAGCGGGCCCGCCGTGCGCTCGAGGTCGCCCAGCGCGCCCTTGAAGATCGACAGGTCCGTCCAGCCACCGATGAAGATGCCGCCGACGTGCTGGTTGCTGACCACGGCGCGGGCGTCGTCGGCGTCCTTCACCCCGACCATCAGCAGCTGGGCCAGCTTGTCGCGGACGGACAGCTTGGCCGGGACGCTTGCCGGGTCGGCGCACACCGGTGGCGCGGCCGCCGGCCTGCCGGCCGGGGCCGGTGAGGCGCCGGGGCGGGCGTGGTGGCCGCAGCCGGCGACGAGCGCCGATACGGCGGCGAGCACGGCCAGGGTGCGTGGGAAAGCCATCGGGACATGTTGTCACGGCGGGCGTTTCGTCCCCGGCCCCAGGGGGCATCAGCGGTAGGTTGCCCAGCAAGCCCATTTGCCTGGCAGGGAGGAGCCGGCGATGGCCGGGATCTCGTTGGCCGCTGCGGCCGGCATCGCGGTGGGATTGTCGATCGGCGCCGCCGCGACCGTCGGCGCGACGCTGGCGGTGGAGGGCCAGCGCGCGGGGCCGGCGCAGAGCCCGCCGGCCCCGCGCAACCTGCCGGCGCCGTACCTGGTCAACTACGGCGACCGGTGTTTTCACGGGCACTGCCTGCATTGGTGACGCACGGTGGGGACGACTCGCCGTCCGGGGGTCGACCCGCCCTTCTGCTAGGTTGGCGCTTATGAACCGGATCATTGCGCCCGCCGCCGCGAGCGTGGTGGTCGGTCTGCTGCTGGGCGCGGCCGCGATCTTCGGAGTCACCTTGATGGTGCAGCAGGACACGAAGCCGCCACTCCCCGGGGGCGATCCGCAGTCGTCAGTGCTCAACCGGGTCGAGTACGGCAACCGTAGCTAGCGGCGACCGCAAGCGCGGCGAAGCCGGGCGCGACGGGTCGCCGCCATCGGGTTCGGGCGGCGATCGCAAGCGCGGCGCCGGGCGCTGGGGGCACCGCCCGCTTGCGGGGGACGGGTCGCCGCCATCGGGTTCCGGTGCGTCGGCCTGCTCGCCGGTCGCCGCGCTGTCACGGCGGTGGTTGCTGTTGGTCGGCGCCGTCGCGCTGGCGCTGACGTTCGCCCAGTCCCCCGGCCAGGTCTCCCCGGACACCAAGCTCGACCTCACCGCCAACCCGCTGCGCTTCCTGGCCCGCGCGACGAACCTGTGGAACAGCGAGCTGCCGTTCGGGCAGACGCAGAATCAGGCCTACGGCTACCTGTTCCCGCACGGCACCTTCTTCCTGGCCGGCCACGCGCTGGGGGTGCCGGGCTGGATCACCCAGCGGCTGTGGTGGGCGCTGCTGCTCACCGTCGGGTTCTGGGGGCTGCTGCGGGTCGCCGAGGCGCTGGGGATCGGCAGCCCGGCGTCCCGGGTGATCGGCGCGGCGGCGTTCGCGCCGTCGCCGCCGGTGCTGACCACCCTCGGATCGATCTCGTCGGAGACGTTGCCGATGATGCTGGCGCCGTGGGTGTTGCTACCGACGATCCTGGCGCTGCGCGCTTCGACGGGCGCGGCGGGCACGACAACGCGAGCGCTGGCCGCGCGGGCCGGGCTGGCGGTGGCCCTGATGGGCGCCGTCAACGCGATCGCGACGCTGGCCGGCTGCCTGCCCGCGGTGATCTGGTGGGCGTGCCACCGGCCGAATCGCCGGTGGTGGCGCTACACCGCGTGGTGGCTGGCGGCCCTGGTGCTGGCCACGCTGTGGTGGGTAGTGGCGCTGGTCTGCCTGCGCCACGTCAGCCCGCCGTTTTTGGACTTCATCGAATCCTCCGGCGTGACGACGCAGTGGTCGTCGCTGACCGAGATCCTGCGCGGCACCGACGCCTGGACCCCGTACGTGGCGCCGACCGCGACCGCCGGCGCGCCGCTGGTGACCGGGTCGGCCGCCGTCCTGGGCACCTGCCTGGTCGCGGCGGCCGGGCTGGCCGGGCTGGCCGGCTCGGGTTCTCGGGGGGCGCCGGCGCGCGGACGGCTGGTGGCGATGCTGCTGGTCGGCGTGGTGCTGATGGCCGTGGGCTACGGCGGCGGCCTGGGCTCGCCGCTGGCGCACCAGGTCCAGACGTTCCTGGACGCCGCCGGCGCGCCGCTGCGCAACGTGCACAAGCTGGCCTCGGTGGTCCGGATCCCGCTGGCGCTGGGCATCGCGCAGCTGCTGGGCCGGGTGCCCCTTCCCGGCAGCGCGCCGGTGACCGCGTGGCTGCGCGCGTTCGCCCACCCCGAGCGGGACCGTCGGGTCGCGGTGACGGTCGTGATCCTGGCGGCGCTGGCGGTCAGCACGTCGTTGGCGTGGACCGGTCGGCTCGCCCCGCCGGGCGCATTTAGCGCGATCCCCAAGTACTGGCACGACACCGCCGACTGGCTCACCGAACACAACGTCGCCGCGGCCGGCGGAGGTCACCCGGGGCGGGTGCTGGTGGTCCCCGGGGCGCCGTTCGCCACCCAGGTGTGGGGCACCAGCCACGACGAGCCGCTGCAGGTGCTGGGCGCCAGCCCGTGGGGGGTGCGCGACTCCATCCCGTTGACGCCGCCGCAGACCATCCGGGCGCTCGATTCGGTGCAACGCCTTTTCGCCGCCGGCCAGCCGTCGGTGGGCCTGGCCGATACCCTTGCCCGCCAAGGCATCTCGTATCTCGTGTTGCGCAACGACCTGGACCCGGAGACGTCGCGCTCGGCGCGCCCGATCCTGGTGCACCGAGCGATCGAGGGGTCGCCCCGCCTGCAGAAGGTGGCGCAGTTCGGCGCGCCGGTGGGGCCCGGCACGCTGGCGGGTTTCGTCGCCGACGGCGGGCTGCGGCCGCGGTATCCCGCGGTTGAGATCTACCGCGTGACCGCCGCCGGCGACGCCGGCGCGCCGTATTTCGTCGACGCCGACCGGCTGGCGCGCGTCGCGGGCGGTCCCGAGGCGCTGCTGCGGCTCGACGAGCGCCGGCGGCTTCTGGGTCAGCCGCCGCTCGGCCCGGTGCTGATGACCTCGGATCTGGCGGACGCCCGCGGCGCCGGGCTGCCGGTCCCGCTCGTCACGCTCACCGACACCCCGGTGGCCCGCGAGACCGACTACGGCCGCGTCGACCAGCATTCGTCGGCGATCCGCGCCGCCGGCGACGCGCGGCACACCTTCAACCGGGTGCCCGACTATCCGGTCCCGGGCGCCGACCCGGTGTTCGGCGCCTGGAGCGGCGGCCGGATCACGGTGTCGAGCTCCTCGTCGGACTCCACCGCGATGCCCGACGTCGCACCCGCGACCTCGCCCGCCGCCGCGATCGACGGCGACTCGGGCACCGCGTGGGTGTCCAACGCGCTGCAGTCCGCCGTCGGGCAGTGGCTGCGGGTCGATTTCGACCACCCGGTGAGCAACGGCGCCATCACGATCACGCCCAGCGCGACCGCCGTCGGCGCCCAGGTGCGCCGCATCCTGATCGAGACCGCCACGGGCAGCACCACCCTGCGGTTCGACGAGCCCGGCAAGCCGCTCGCGGTGGCGCTGCCCTATGGCGAAACCCCGTGGGTGCGCGTCACCGCCGCCGGCACCGACGACGGGTCGCCCGGCGTGCAGTTCGGCATCACCGACCTGTCGATCACCCAGTACGACGCCTCCGGGTTCGCCCATCCCGTCACCCTGCGGCACACCGTGCAGGTACCCGGGCCGCCGCCCGGCGCGACGGTGGCGGCCTGGGACCTGGGGTCGGAACTGCTCGGCAGGCCGGGCTGCGCCCAGGGGCCCGACGGCGTGCGCTGCGCGGCGTCGATGGCGCTGGCGCCGGAGGAACCGGTCAACTTCAGCCGCACCCTGACCGTGCCGACCCCGGTGCCGGTGACGCCGACGGTGTGGGTGCGGCCCCGCCAGGGACCCAAGCTGGCCGATCTGGTTGCGGAGCCGAATACCGCTCGGGCCCAAGGGGCTTCCGACGTGGTGGACATCCTGGGCTCGGCGTACGCGGCCACCGACGGCGACCCGGCCACCGCGTGGACGGCGCCGCAGCGCGTCGTGCAACACAAGTCGCCGCCGACGCTGACGCTCAGGCTGCCGCGGGCCACCGAGGTCGCGGGCGTGCGCCTGGCGCCCAGCCGGTCGGCGTTGCCCGCGCACCCGACGGTGGTGGCCGTCAACCTGGGCGACGGCCCGCAGGTCCGGGAATTGAAGAAGGGTGACGCGGCTACCACGCTGGCGCTGCGGCCGCGGGTGACCGACACCGTCAGCATCAGCCTGCTCGACTGGGAAGACATCATCGACCGCAACGCCCTGGGTTTCGATCAGCTCAAGCCGCCGGGGCTGGCCGAGGTCGCGGCGCTCGGCGCCGACGGCGGGCCGATCGCGCAGGCCGACGCCGACCGCGACCGGTCGCGCGAGGTCGTCGTCGGCTGCGACGGCGACGTGCGCGGGCCGGTCATCGCGGTCGCGGGCCGCTTCGTGCGCACCTCCATCCACACCACCGTGGGGGCGCTGCTGGACGGCGGGCCCGTGGCCGCGGTGCCGTGCGAAGCCGAGCCGATCATGCTGCCGGCGGGCCGGCAGGAGCTCTTGATCAGCCCGGGGGCGCAGTTCATCGTGGACGGGGCCCGGCTGTCGACGCCGGCCGCCGCCCGGATCCCCGAGGCCATTCCCGTTGTCGCCCATACCGGTACGTGGGGTCCGAGCCGCCGCGAGGTGCGGGCCCCCGCGTCCCCGGGCCCCCGGCTGCTGGTCATCCCGGAGAGCATCAGCCCAGGCTGGGTCGCGCGCACGGGCAGCGGGGCCCGGTTGACGCCCGTTGCGGTCAACGGCTGGCAACAGGGCTGGGTCGTGCCGCCGGGGGACCCCGGGACCATCACGCTGACCTTCGCCGACAATTCGCTGTACCGCGCGGGCCTGGCGGTCGGGCTGGCGTTGCTGCCCCTGTTGGTCCTGCTCGCCTTCTGGCGCACGCGGCGCGGGGGCGGCGACGACGCACCCGCGCGACCGTGGCCGTCGGGACGCTGGGCGGCGGTTGCCGTGCTGGCCGCCGGGGCGGTCGTCGCGGGCGCGGTCGGCGCCGTCGTCGTCGGCGCCGCCCTGGGCCTGCGGTACGCGCTGCGCGACCGGGGGTGGCGCGACGGCGCGACCGTCGCGCTCGGCGCGGGCGGGCTGATCCTCGCCGGGGCCGTGCTGTCCCGGCATCCCTGGCGGTCGGTCGACGGCTACGCCGGGCATTCGGCGACCGTGCAGCTGCTGGCGCTGATTTCGCTTGCGGTGCTTGCCTCTTCGGTCGTGGCGGTGGCGCACCCGCGCGACGAATGACGGCCGGGGTGTTGGCGAGCGGTTTTACTGCTGGTTGACTGGTTACACGGCTCGGTGTGATCGCCACACGTCCGAGGAGTTGCGGCCATGGGATGGTTTTCGGCACCCGAATACTGGCTGGGCCGGCTGGTCCTGGAGCGCGGCGTCGCGGGCATCTATGTGTTTGCGTTCGTCGCGGCCGCGCTGCAGTTCCGGGCCCTCATCGGCGAACGCGGGATCCTGCCGATACCGCGCTACCTGGCCAGGCAGTCGTTCTGGCGGGCGCCCAGCCTTTTTCACCTGCGCTATTCGGATCGGCTGTTCGCGGGCCTGTCGTGGCTGGGCGCGGCGCTGTCGGCCGCCATCGTGGCCGGGGCGGCCGACGCGGTTCCGCTGTGGGCGGCGATGCTGATGTGGCTGGCGCTGTGGGTGCTCTACCTGTCGATCGTCAACGTCGGGCAGACCTGGTACGGGTTCGGCTGGGAGTCGCTGCTCCTGGAGGCGGGCTTCCTGATGGTCTTTCTCGGCAACGACGACGTGGCGCCGCCGGTGCTGACGCTGTGGATGGCGCGGCTGCTGCTGTTCCGGGTCGAATTCGGTGCCGGGCTGATCAAGATGCGCGGCGACCCGTGCTGGCGCGACCTGACGTGCCTGTACTACCACCACGAGACACAGCCCATGCCGGGGCCGTTGAGCTGGTTCTTCCACCACCTGCCCAAGCCGCTGCACCGCATCGAGGTGGCGGGCAACCACTTCGCCCAGCTGATCGTGCCGTTCGGGTTGTTCGCGCCGCAGCCGGTGGCCAGCGCGGCGGCGGGAATCGTGGTGATCACCCAGCTGTGGCTGGTGGCCTCGGGCAATTTCGCCTGGCTCAACTGGGTGACGATCGTGTTGGCTTTCAGCGCCATCGATGATTCCGCGCTGGCAACGCTTTTCGCCGTACCCGCGCATCCGGCTTGGGCGCCGCCGCCGACGTGGTTCGCCGGTCTGGTGATTTCGTTCGCCGCCGCGGTGCTGGTCCTGACGTACTGGCCGGTGCGCAACATGCTGTCGCCGCGGCAGCGAATGAACATGTCGTTCAACCCATTTCATCTGGTGAACACCTACGGCGCGTTCGGCAGCATCGGCCGGGTGCGCCGGGAGGTGGTGATCGAGGGCACCGACGAACCGCACATCACCCGCGAAACCGTCTGGAAGGAATACGAGTTCAAGGGCAAGCCCGGTGGTGTGCGTCGCCTGCCCCGGCAGTGGGCGCCTTATCATCTGCGGCTGGACTGGCTGATGTGGTTCGCGGCCATCTCGCCCGGCTACGCGCAGCCGTGGTTGAGGCCGTTCATGCAGCGGCTGCTGCGCAACGATCGGGCGACCCTGCGCCTGTTGCGGCACAACCCCTTCCCGGATTCGCCGCCGCGGTACGTGCGCGCACAGCTCTACCAGTACCGGTTCACCACCGCCGCGGAGCTGCGGCGCGACCGCGCGTGGTGGCATCGCACGCTGATCGGCGGGTACGTGTTTCCCATGACGCTGGGCAAGGTGTCGTCGCCGGGTGCCGCCTGAGTGAGGGCAGTGTCGACGTCCGCTACCGGGGCTGTGCGAGGGGTCGGCCCGAGATGGCTTCGTCCCGTGGGTCGAGGCCGAAGACCCGCACCGCCGCTGATTTTCCCTTCAGCGCATGAAACCCCCGGTCGGTGAGCGCCGCCGGTCGCGAAGCCAGTGCGTCAACGGTCCGGCCGGTGAGAACAATCGCGTCACCGATGTTTTTGCTGAGTTGCCGAAAAGGGCGCGCTGTTCCGGGCGAGTGCCGCCTGTTCGTGGCCGCCCCGGCTTAAATCGATTGCCCGGCAATCAGAATGGGGGTGGATCTTCGTCGTCGGTGGGTGGGGGTAGGGCGAAGTAGTCGCCGGTGTGCGGTTGTCGGGTCGGGTGGGCTTGGCGGGCGGCGCGGTTGTGGTGGCGTTCGGTGGCCACCCGGTAGGCGCGCTCTTGGGCGCGGGTGCGCCGGCGGCGCGGCATCATGGCGGTGCGCTCGGCGCTGGGCGGCGGTGGGGCCGGGTCGGCTTCCACGCAGCCCATGCCGCCCACCGCGTGGCACAGGCTGGGAAACAGCAGCGCGCTGGCGGGGGTGGTGACGTAGGTCTGCCCGGACGGGGAGGTGAAGATCAGCGTGCCGTCGGGCAGCTGCTTTTCGGTCCAGCCCCAAAACGTTTTCACCAAATGATGGGTGGTGCACAAACATTTGAGGTTGCCCGCGTGGGTGGGCCCGCCAGCGGCGTGGGGGATGGTGTGGTCGATTTCGCAGCGGGCGGCGGGCTGATCACAGCCGGGCCAGCGGCAGGTCAAATCCCGGCAGCGCACAAAATCGGCCAGCGCTTTCGAGGGCACATAACCCGGCTCGGGGGCCGCGTCGGCGGGATGCACCAACGCCACCCGTTTGGCGGTGGTGGAAAGCTCGGCGATCAGCTCCGGCGGGATCAACCCATCGGCGCCCCACAGCGAGCCCCCGGCGCCGCCGCGCCCGTCGAGGCTGGCCTGCTCGGCGATCACATGCACCACCACCGCCGACGCGCCCGCCCGGCCCCCCGCGGGACACTCCGACCGCGCGCAGCGACAGCCCAGCCGATCCGCCCCACCGGCCAGCGCCCCCAACGCATCGGCGCGCCGCTGGGCAACCGTGCGCGGATCGTGGGCACACACCGTGGCCGCCAGCGCGCTCAACCGCTGATCGAGCGCGCGCGCGTCGACACCAAACAGGCTGGCCTCCACCGCGGCCATGCCCTCCCCGACATCACCGATCCACACCTGGCGATCCTGCTGGCGCGCGTGGCGGCGGCGCAGCCCATCACGATCCACCCTGGCCACGACCCTGTCCACCTGGGCGGCCAGCCGGGCCCGCGTCAGCGACGGCCAGCGCCCCACATGGGCGGCCAGTGTGGCATCCACCGCGGCCAGCACGTCGGGATCCTCGATCAAATCGGTGCGATACACCACCAGCTGAAACACCCGAAAATCGATATCGCCGGCGGCAAACACCTCACCGACCTTCGGCAGGCGCTCGCGCATCGCCCGCGCATACCGCAACCGGCTGGCCGCCAAACCCTGGCTGATCCGCAACGCCGCACCCACCTCGGCGGCCACCGCCTCCATCGTGTCGATCGCCCAGCCCTCGGTCTCCGAGCAGCGCGAGAGCCGATAGGCGAACAACTCCCCGATCAACGCCAACTGCGCCGCGGCCGCCCGGTTCTCCGCGCGCGCCGCCGCGGCGATGCGCTCCAGCAGCGCCGCCGAGGCCGCCGTCGCCGACGGATAACACCGCTCGAACTCCTCATCGAAGTGGGCGATCACCTCCGCCCGATTCATCGGATCGAACATACGTTCGAGTATGCCACACGCCTACGACAACAGCCCGGGGCCTAGGTGCATGGGTCGGAGCGCCCCGATTCACCGGCAAGCCCGTCCCAGGCCACCGCCGCGGCAGCCATCGGCCCGGGGCCCGCGCCCGCATGCATCCGAAGGCGGCCACCACGGCCGCCTGGGGGATCACTGCTCGTCTGTCCAGGTGCCCGGCACCATCGGCAGCTCGGGCCCCCCGCCGAACGCGTCACCGGCCATCGTGGTCAGACCCGCCGGCTCCGCGCCCGTTCTCAGCAGGGTTCCGGCGAACCCCATCGCCCCCGCACCGTGTCCGGACTGCGCACGGCGCTCCAAACCGGCTGTCCCGCCGGCGATCACCGTTTCATCGTCGGCCTCGAGGTACTCGTAGCGGTACCCGCGGTCGATGACCGTCTCCAGGCGTCGGGCGGCCCGTGCCTGATCGCGGCGCGCCGCCGAAGCCGCGGCGGCCGCCGCAGCGGCGGAATCCGGGGCGGGTTCCCCGGCGCGGATGCGGGCGCCCAGCGTCGGCCCGAAGCCGGGCCCGGGGCCGCCCACCAGGTACCCGAAGCCCTCGACACCCGCCACCTGCGCCGCGGGTGCGGCGGCCGGGACGGTAGCCGGGCCGGCGGGTGCGGGCGTGGCCGCCGGGATCGGCGCGGGGCCGGGCGCCAGGGCGGGCGCGGCCATGAACGCCACCGGCGGCAGCTGCGGCGAGACCGCGGGGGCGGCCGCGACGGGGACGGGCGCGACCGGTTGGCCCAGCGCGGCCAGGCCCGAGAGGCCGGCCAGCCCGCCCAGGTTGGTGGCGGCAAGGTTGAGCACGGCCGGCAGCAGCAGCGGGGCGGTCTGGACGATGAAACGCAGTGTGCGCAGCGTCCAGTTGACGGCGCGAAAGGTCTGCCAGGCAACGAAATACGAGAGCAGGGCGGGAAGCTGCGCGGGGTTGGTCAGGACCTGGGGGAGGTTCGTTTGCAGGTAGCCGAGGGCCTGCTCGTTGCCGCTGATGAAATTGGGCAGGTTCTGCAGGTATTCCGCGGGGCTCCAATTCGGTTGGCCCTGGCCGGGAAAACGCTCGCCGTCGGGGCCGAAGATCATCGCCCAGATTTCGGCGGGCGTGGGCAGCTGGAACCCACCGGAGCCCCC
>NZ_MVHD01000044.1 GCF_002086635.1 Mycobacterium alsense
CTGTTCTATGCGACCCCGATCGTGTTCGGGTTCGCCAACCTGGTGCTGCCGCTGCAGATCGGCGCGCCCGACGTGGCATTCCCGCGGCTGAACGCGTTTTCGTTCTGGTTGTTCCTGTTCGGCGCCACGCTGGCCATGGCCGGCTTCATCACGCCCGGCGGCGCCGCGGACTTCGGCTGGACCGCCTACACGCCGCTGTCCGACGCCATCCACTCACCTGGCGCCGGGGGCGACCTGTGGATCATGGGCCTGGCCGTCGCCGGTCTGGGCACCATCCTGGGCGCGGTCAACATGATCACCACCGTGGTGTGCATGCGCGCGCCCGGCATGACGATGTTCCGGATGCCGATCTTCACCTGGAACATCCTGGTGACGTCCATCCTGGTGCTGATCGCGTTCCCGTTGCTGACCGCTGCCCTGTTCGGGCTGGCCGCCGACCGGCACCTGGGCGCCCACGTCTACGACCCGGCCAACGGCGGAGTCCTGTTGTGGCAGCACCTGTTCTGGTTCTTCGGCCACCCCGAGGTGTACATCATCGCGCTGCCGTTCTTCGGGATCGTCACCGAGGTCTTCCCGGTGTTCTCCCGCAAGCCGGTCTTCGGTTACACCACGCTGGTGTACGCGACGCTGTCGATCGCGGCGCTGTCGGTGGCGGTGTGGGCGCACCACATGTTCGCCACCGGAGCGGTTCTGCTGCCGTTCTTCTCGTTCATGACCTACCTGATCGCGGTGCCGACCGGGATCAAGTTCTTCAACTGGATCGGCACGATGTGGAAGGGCCAGTTGACGTTCGAGACGCCGATGCTGTTCTCGGTCGGCTTCGCGGTGACCTTCCTGCTGGGTGGTCTCACCGGGGTCATCCTGGCCAGCCCGCCGCTGGACTTCCACGTGACCGACACCTATTTCGTGGTGGCGCATTTCCACTACGTGCTGTTCGGCACGATCGTGTTCTCCACGTTCGCCGGGATCTACTTCTGGTTCCCCAAGATGACGGGCCGGCTGCTCGACGAGCGGCTGGGCAAGCTGCACTTCTGGCTGACGTTCATCGGCTTTCACACGACGTTCCTGGTGCAGCACTGGCTGGGTGACCAGGGCATGCCGCGGCGTTATGCCGACTACCTGCCCACCGACGGCTTCCAGCCGCTCAACATCGTCTCCACCATCGGCGCCTTCATCCTCGGCGCGTCGATGTTCCCGTTCGTGTGGAACGTGTTCAAGAGCTGGCGCTACGGCGAGGTCGTCACCGTCGACGACCCCTGGGGCTACGGCAACTCGCTGGAGTGGGCCACCAGCTGCCCGCCGCCGCGGCACAACTTCACCGAGCTGCCCCGGATCCGTTCGGAGCGCCCGGCTTTCGAGCTGCATTACCCGCACATGGTGGAGCGGCTGCGTGCCGAGGCGCACGTGGGGCGGCACGCCACGGCCCTGGAATCCCCGAAGGGGTTCGGCCCACGGACCGAACCGGACCGCTCGACCGCTCAGCAGTAGCGGCGCCGAAAGGCTCTGAGTCGGAGTGAACTTCCCACTCAAGGTGTCGGTGCTGATCACCGTCACCGGCGTGGACCAGCCCGGCGTGACGTCGGCGCTGTTCGAAGTGCTGTCGCGGCACGGGGTCGAGCTGCTCAACGTCGAACAGGTGGTAATCCGGGGCCGCCTGACGCTCGGGGTCCTGCTGTCCTGCCCGCCCGACGTCGCCGACGGTGAGGCGCTGCGCCACGACGTCGAATCCGCCATCCGCGCAATGGGTTTGGACGTCACCATCGAACGCAGCGACAACGGGCCGATCATCCGGGAACCATCGACGCACACCATCTTCGTGCTCGGCCGGCCGATCACGGCCCACGCGTTCGGTGCGGTCGCCCGGGAGGTGGCGGCGCAGGGCGTCAACATCGACCTCATCCACGGCGTGTCCGACTACCCGGTGACCGGCCTGGAGTTGCGGGTCTCGGTGCCGCCGGGCGCCGGCGGCGCGCTGCGCAACGTGCTGACGCGGGTGGCCGGCGAGGAGGGCGTCGACGTCGCGGTCGAGGACTACAGCCTGGAACGGCGCTCCAAGCGGCTGGTGGTGTTCGACGTCGACTCGACGCTGGTGCAGGGCGAGGTCATCGAAATGCTGGCGGCGCGCGCGGGCGCCCAGGGCGCCGTCGCCGCGATCACCGAGGCCGCGATGCGCGGCGAGCTGGATTTCGCGCAGTCGCTCGAGCAGCGGGTGGCGACGCTGGCCGGCCTGCCGGCCACGGTGATCGACGAGGTCGCCGAGCAGCTGGAACTGATGCCCGGCGCGCGGACCACGCTACGAACGTTGCGGCGCTTGGGTTTACGCTGCGGCGTGGTCTCCGGGGGGTTCCGGCGGATCATCGAGCCGTTGGCCAGCGAGCTGGCGCTCGACTACGTGGCGGCCAACGATCTCGAGATCGTCGACGGGACGCTCACGGGCCGGGTCGTCGGCCCGATCATCGACCGGGCCGGCAAGGCCCAGGCCCTGCGGGAGTTCGCGGAGCGGGCCGGCGTGCCGATGGCCCAGACCGTCGCCGTCGGCGACGGCGCCAACGACATCGACATGCTTGCCGCGGCCGGGCTGGGGATCGCGTTCAACGCCAAGCCCGCGCTGCGCGAGGTCGCCGACGCGTCGTTGAGCCACCCCTACCTGGACACGGTGCTTTTCCTGCTGGGCGTGACGCGCGGGGAGATCGAGGCCGCCGATGCGGTCGACGGGCAGGTGCGCCGGGTGGAGATCCCGCCGGACTAGTGCCGCATTCGGTACGGCACGATGGTCGGGTGCCTGAGGCAGCCGACCCCGACCTGCTGATCGACTTCCGAAACGTGGCGCTGCGCCGCGGCGGACGCGTGCTGGTCGGACCGCTGGACTGGGCGGTGGAACTCGACGAACGCTGGGTGATCATCGGGCCCAACGGTGCCGGCAAGACGTCGCTGCTGCGCATCGCCGCCGCGGCCGAGCACCCGTCGTCGGGCGTGGCGTTCGTGCTCGGCGAGCGGCTGGGCCGCGTCGACGTCTCGGAGCTACGGTCGCGGATCGGGCTGAGCTCGTCGGCCCTGGCGCAGCGCGTGCCCGGCGACGAGCTGGTGCGCGACCTCGTCGTGTCGGCCGGCTACGCGGTGCTGGGCCGGTGGCGCGAGCGCTACGAGGACGTCGACTACGGACGGGCCGCCGACATGCTGGAAAGCCTTGGCGCCGAACATCTTGCGGAGCGCACCTACGGGACGCTGTCGGAGGGGGAGCGCAAGCGGGTGCTGATCGCCCGCGCGTTGATGACCGACCCCGAGCTGTTGCTGCTCGACGAGCCCGCCGCCGGCCTGGACCTGGGCGGCCGCGAGGAGCTGGTGGCCCGGCTGGCCGATCTGGCGGCCGACCCGGACGCGCCCGCCCTGGTGCTGGTGACCCACCACGTCGAGGAGGTCCCGCCCGGCTTTTCCCACTGCATGCTGCTGTCGGAGGGGCGGGTGGTCGCCGCGGGCCTGCTGCCCGACGTGCTGACCGCCGAGAACCTGTCCGCGGCGTTCGGCCAGTCGATCGCCCTGGACGTCGCCGACGGGCGGTATTTCGCCCGCCGCATCCGCACCCGCGCAGCACACCGGAGGCAGCTATGACCGCACCGCCCGACGAGCCACCCCTGGTGCCGAGGCCGGCCGCGACCGTGATGCTGGTCCGCGAAACCTCGGCGCGCGACCTGGCCGTCTTCCTGATGCGCCGGCACTCGCAGATGGAATTCGCCGCCGGCGTGATGGTGTTTCCCGGCGGCGGCGTCGACGACCGCGACCGCAACGCCGACATCGCGTGGGCCGGGCCGCCGCCGCAGTGGTGGGCGCAGCGGTTCGGCATCGAACCGGACCTGGCCGAGGCCCTGGTCTGCGCCGCCGCCCGGGAGACGTTCGAGGAATCGGGGGTGCTGTTCGCGGGCCCCGCCGACCAGGCGGGCTCGGGCCCGGACAGCATCGTCGGCGACGCGTCGGTGTACCGCGACTCGCGCCACGAGCTGGCCAGCGGCGCGCTGTCGTTCGGGGACTTCCTGCGCCGCGAGAACCTGGTGTTGCGCTCGGACCTGCTGCGGCCCTGGGCCAACTGGGTCACCCCGGAGGCCGAACGCACCCGCCGCTACGACACCTATTTCTTCGTGGGTGCCCTGCCGGCCGGGCAGCGGGCCGACGGGGAGAACACCGAATCCGACCGCGTCGGCTGGACGACGCCGCAGGCCGCCATCGACGACTTCGCCGCCGGCCGCAGCTTCCTGCTGCCGCCGACCTGGACGCAGCTGGACTCGCTGGCCGGTCGCAGCGTCGCCGAGGTGCTGGCCGTCGAACGCCAGATCGTCGCGGTGCAGCCACACCTCGAAATCCAGGGCGACAACTGGATTTTCGAGTTCTTCGACTCCGACCGCTACCACCAGGCGCGCGAAGCCGGCGGGATGGGGTGGGCGTTTTGAGCGAGTTCGTGTCCGTCGTGGTCAGCGACGGCTCGCGGGACGCCGGCCTGGCCATGCTGCTGCTGTCGCGGCCACCGACCAACGCGATGACCCGGCAGGTCTACCGCGAGATCGTGGCCGCGGCCGACGAGCTGGGGCGCCGCGACGACGTCGCCGCCGTGATCGTCTTCGGCGGCCACGAAATCTTCTCCGCCGGCGACGACCCGGGCGAGCTGGGCACGCTGACGCCGCAGGAGGCCGAGGCCGCCGACCGGGTGCGCCGCGCGGCCGTCGACGCCGTCGCCGCGATCCCGAAGCCGACCGTGGCCGCGATCACCGGGTACGCGCTGGGCGCCGGCCTCACGCTGGCCCTGGCCGCCGACTGGCGCGTGGCCGGCGACAACGTGAAGTTCGGCGCCACCGAGATCCTGGCCGGGCTGGTCCCCGGCGGCGGGGGAATGGCCCGCCTGGCGCGGGCGGCGGGGGCGAGCAAGGCCAAGGAACTGGTGTTCAGCGGCCGGTTCTTCGACGCCGAGGAGGCCCTGGCGCTCGGCCTGGTCGACGAGATGGTGGCCCCCGACGACGTCTACGACGCCGCCGCGGCGTGGGCGCGCCGCTTCCTCGACGGGCCGGCGCACGCGCTGGCCGCCGCCAAGGCCGGCATCGATTCCGTGTTCGACGCCGTTTTCGACCCCGAACCGGGCGACGATTAGGCTGCCCTGCATGACGACGAGTACCGGGATTCCTGGCGACGCCGTTCCCAACCCGCACGCCACCGCCGAACAGGTGGAAGCGGCGCGGCACGACAGCAAGCTCGCGCAGGTGCTCTACCACGACTGGGAGGCCGAGACCTACGACGAGAAGTGGTCGATCTCGTACGACCAGCGCTGCGTCGACTACGCCAGGGACTGCTTCGACGCGGCCGTGCCCGACGACGTCATCCGCGACCTGCCCTACGACCGTGCCCTCGAATTGGGTTGCGGGACGGGGTTTTTCCTGCTCAACCTGATCCAGTCCGGGGTCGCCCGGCGCGGATCTGTCACCGACCTGTCGCCCGGGATGGTCAAGGTCGCCACCCGCAACGGGCAGTCGCTGGGCCTGGACGTCGACGGCCGGGTGGCCGACGCCGAGCGCATCCCGTACGACGACGACACGTTCGACCTGGTCGTCGGGCACGCCGTGTTGCACCACATTCCCGACGTCGAGCTCGCGCTGCGCGAGGTGATCCGGGTGCTGCGTCCCGGCGGCCGGTTCGTGTTCGCCGGCGAACCGACCAGCGTCGGGGACACCTACGCGCGCACGTTGTCCACACTGACCTGGCGCATCGTCACCAACGCCACCAAGCTGCCCGGCCTGGGCGGCTGGCGGCGACCGCAGGCCGAACTCGACGAATCCTCGCGCGCCGCGGCGCTGGAGGCCCTCGTCGACCTGCACACGTTCGGCCCGGAGGAGCTGGCGCGGATGGCCACCGGCGCCGGCGCGGTCGCGGCGCGCACGGCCACCGTGGAATTCACCGCCGCGATGCTGGGCTGGCCGCTGCGCACGTTCGAATGCGCGGTGCCGCCCGGGCGGCTGGGCTGGGGCTGGGCCAAGTTCGCCTTCAACGGCTGGAAGACCCTGAGCTGGGTGGACGCCAACGTGTGGCGGCACCTGGTGCCCAAGGGCTGGTTCTACAACGTGATGGTCACCGGGGTCAAACCCTCCTGAGCAGCGCTTACAGCGGGCTGCGCTTCACCGCCGACGACGTCGACTACCTGCGGTCGGGGCCGGGCGTCGCGGCGCTGGACGCCGTTGGCCGACTCGAGCTGACCGACGACACCCGGCTCGCCGACATCGCCGCGACCCGCGCCCGGTTCGGCGACCGGGCGCCGGTGCTGGTCGAGACGACGCTGCTGCGCCGCCGCGCCGCCGAAAGGCTGGGCGAGCTGGGAGTCTCCGGCTGGCTGTTCACCGAGGAGGCGCTGCAGCAGGCCACCGCGGCGCCGGTGGCCCTGCACCGGGCCGGGCGGCTTCGGGGCCACCTGGTGCACGACGTGACCTGCTCGATCGGCACCGAGCTGGCCGCGCTGCGCCGCCGCGGGGTGCGCGCGGTGGGCAGCGACATCGACGCGGTGCGGCTGGCGATGGCGCGCCACAACCTGGGGACCGATGGATTCGCCGCGGGCCTGTGCCGCGCCGACGCGCTGCGCCCGGTGACCCGCGGGGCGGTGATCCTCGCCGACCCCGCCCGCCGCGGCGGGGGGCGGCGGCGCTTCGGCATCGACGACTACCGGCCCGGGCTGCGCGCGTTGTTCGACGCCCATCGCGGCCGCGATCTTGTCGTAAAGTGTTCCCCCGGAATCGATTTCGGGCAGCTGCGACGCCTGGGCTTCGACGGCGAAATCGAGGTCACGTCCCATCGGGGGTCGGTGCGGGAGGCGTGTTTGTGGTCGGTCGGGCTGGCGTCGCCGGGGGTCCGCCGGCGGGCGAGCGTCCTCGACCTCGGCGAAGAAATCACCGACGCCGAGCCGGACGAGTGCGGAGTGCGGCCGGCGGGGCGATGGATCGTCGACCCCGACGGCGCGGTGGTCCGGGCCGGCCTGGTGCGCCACTACGGCGCCCGCCACGGGCTGTGGCAGCTCGACCCCGACATCGCCTACCTGTCCGGGGATCGGCTGCCGCCGGGGGTCCGCGGCTTCGAGGTGCTCGAGCAGCTGGCGTTCGACGAGCGCCGGCTGCGCCACGCGCTGGCGGCGCTGGACTGCGGGGCGCTGGAGATCCTGGTTCGCGGCGTGCGCGTCGACCCCGACGCGCTGCGGCGACGGCTGCGGCCGCGCGGCGGCCGGCCGCTGTCGGTGGTCATCGCCCGCATCGGCTCGGGGTCCGCCGCTCATGCGGCGGCCTTCGTCTGCCGCCCCTCCCGCTAGCCCCCAGGTAGGCTGGCGGCGTCGCCCTGTAGGCGTTCAGCCCCGTTTGATCTGCGAGGACAATTCGACGATGCGTTACCTGTTAGCGACCGCGGTGCTGGCCGCCGCGGCCATGCCGGGCTGGTTGGCGGCCCCCCGTGCGGTCGCCGAGCCGTCGTGCGCCGGGCTTGGCGGCACCATCGAGGCCGGGCAGATGTGTCACGTGCACGCCACCGGCCCCACCTACATGCTCGACATGACGTTCCCCGCCGATTACCCCGACGAACAGGCGCTGGCCGACTACATCGCGCAGAACCGCGACGGTTTCGTCAACGTCGCCCAGGGATCCGGGGCGCGCGACCACCCGTACCAGATGGAGGCCACCACCGAGCAGCACACCGCCGGTCAGCCGCCGCACAACACGCGCAGCGTGGTGCTCAAGTTCTTCCAGGACGTCGGCGGATCGCGCACGTCGACCTGGTACAAGGCGTTCAACTACAACCTCGGCGCCAAGCAGCCCATCACGTTCGACAACCTTTTCGCACCCAACACCACTCCACTGGACGCCATCTACCCGATCGTCCAGCGCGACCTGAACCGCCAAAGCCCCCTGGGGGTGACGATTTTGCCCTCCACCGGGCTCGACCCGTCGCACTACCAGAACTTCGCGATCACCGACGACCAGTTGATCTTCTACTTCGCCCCCGGCGAGATGCTGCCGGCGTTCGCCGGCCCGGTCCAGGCGCGGGTGCCGCGCGACGCCATCCCGCCGCTGGCGATCTAGGACTCAGCCTTCGGGGGCGAAGCTGTAGACCTGGCCGTCGCTGGTGGCGGCCACCACCCGCCGATCGTTGCCGACCGACACCCCGACGGGATATCCGGTGGCCGCCGGCAGCGGGTAGCTGCCCAGCGTGTGACCGTTGGCGGGGTCGAAGACCAGGACCGACATGCCCGGCGACCCGTCGGCGGGCGGGCCGCCGACCACGGTGTAGCCGACGCCGCCGGCCAGGCTCGACGACGACAGCGGCGTGACGTCGTCGCGGCGCCAGGCGGGGTCGGCATGGTCGCCGGCGTCCTTGAACGCCGCCAGGCGGGTGTCGGGGCCGCCGCCGGACACGATCAGCCCCTGGGGGGTGACCGCGGGCGGCGTCTGCGCCAAAAAGCCCAGCGGCGCAGACCATTTCGCCTTCCCGTCGGCGGCGCGCAGCGCCCACAGCCGCTGGTCGCGGCCGTTGACGTAGACGGTCGACCCGTCGGCGGACAACACCGGGCTGGCGATCACGCCGGCGCTTACCGCGTCGCTGGTCCACTCCTTGGCCAGCAGCGGGGACTGGCCCGCGTGGTATTTCAGCCCGACGAGCCCGGTCGCCGGCGCGCCGGGTTGCCAGACGCCGATCACCACGGTCCCGCTGAGCGCCGAGAACGCCGGCGCGGCCGCGACCGGGCAGCCCCGCCGCGCGGGGGCGCAATCGGCCAGCCCGCGCGTCGCGTCGGCCGGGTCGACACCGTCGACCAGGTCGAGCGGGCTGCCGGCCACCACGCCGCGGTGGGAGTCGAAGACCAGCACCTGTCCGAGGTGGGTGGCGACGAGCAGCTGGCCGTGGCCGAGAAACCGTGGGGTGGTGGGCATTCCGATCACGGGCTTTCGCCACCGCGTCCACTGGGTCACCGGAAAGGACAGGAACGTCCCCGGCTGGCCGACGTAGAGGTTGTCGAAGCCGTCGAACAGCGGGCCGGCGAAGCCGCCGCCCTGGACCAGCCGCACGCACCAGCGCTGGCGGCCGTTGTTGTCGTTCTCCCACTCCATCAGCGAACACCCGCCGGCGGTCTGCCCGTTGAGGGCGAGGTAGCCGCGCGCGCCCAGCGCGGCGCCGGCCGCCAGGCTGCCCTTGACCGACCGCGTCCATCGCAGCGACAGCTTGGTCGCGCCGCTTGTCGCGGTGTAGCTGCTGTTGGCGGCGTCGCCGTATTGCGCGGCCCAACCCTGCGCGGCCGAGGCCTCGACCCACGAATCGGTGTCGCCGCAGCCCCCGAGCCCGACCGCGAGCGCGGCCGCCAGCGCCGCGCACGACCCGCGCCGAAGCCGACGCGGGAGATGTCGGGCAAGCACCTCGGGTTTCCATCCTTCTGCGCGAGCCTGCTGCGCGGGGTGGGCGGCGATCGAGTACAGGTGAGGGTAACGCGCGGCGGCTTCGATAGGCTTTCCGGCCATGACGAGCATGTGGAATGCTCCGCTCCACCGCCGCTGGCGGGGATCGATGCTGCGCGACCCGCGCCAGGCGCGGTTCCTCACGCTGGCCTCGCTGCGATGGGTGCTGGCCAATCGCGCCTACACCCCGTGGTATCTGGTGCGCTACTGGCGACTGCTGAAGTTCAAGCTGGCCAACCCGCACATCATCACCCGCGGCATGGTGTTCCTCGGCAAGGGCGTGGAGATCCACGCGACACCCGAACTGGCGGAGCTCGAGATCGGCCGCTGGGTGCACATCGGGGACAAGAACACGATCCGCGCGCACGAGGGCTCGCTGCGGTTCGGCGACAAAGTGGTGCTGGGCCGCGACAACGTCATCAACACCTATCTCGACATCGAGCTCGGCGACTCGGTGTTGATGGCCGACTGGTGCTACGTCTGCGATTTCGACCATCGCATGGACGACATCAACATTCCGATCAAGGACCAGGGCATCGTCAAGTCCCCGGTCCGGATCGGGCCCGACACCTGGGTCGGGGTCAAGGTGACGGTGCTGCGCGGCACGTCCATCGGGCGCGGCTGCGTGCTGGGCTCGCACGCCGTGGTCCGCGGCGTCGTCCCCGACTACTCGATCGCCGTCGGCGCCCCGGCCAAGGTGGTCAAGAACCGCCAGCTGTCCTGGGAGAGTTCGGCCGCGCAGCGCGCCGAACTGGCCGCCGCGCTGGCCGACATCGAACGCAAAAAGGCCGCGCGGTAGCCGGGCGTCGCGATCGCGTCACACCGGCCACTTGGGTACCACGACAGGCGGCATGCTGCGGTCACCAGTGCGATATCACCCGCGCTATCGCGCTGGGAAAGCCGCTGGACTACGTGGTCACGTGAGTAGCCTGCGCTGGGGGCGTCGCCTGTCGCCGTCGCTTCCGGCACTGACCGCCAACATGGCGGCATGGAACCGCTGGTGCGCGGTCGCGGTGCCGCGCCAGCTGAGCCAGGTGTAGCCGAGGACGTCGTCGACCAGTGTGAGCGCGTCGTCGCGGGCCACACCGCCAGTTGTCCCACCGCCCTACCGGCGCGTCAAGGCGGGAAAGCCGGCCGCCAACTTCTGGTCGCGGGTGGATTCGAGGATGTACGTTTCTATGGGGTTTCTTATAAGGGGCGTTGACGGGCTGATCGAGGGGAGCGGGAATGAGCTTTTCGTTGTGGCCGCCAGAGGTCAATTCGCTGCTACTGCTCGACGGACCGGGTCCGGGGCCGATGCTCGAGGCGGCGGCGGCCTGGGAGGGGGTCGGCAGTGAGCTGAATTCGGCGGCGAACGCGTTCAGCTCGGTGACTTCCGACCTGGCCGGCCAGGCCTGGCGGGGCCCGTCGTCGGCGTCGATGACGACCGCGGCCGCCCGCTACGTCGACTGGCTGGGCGGGGCCGCGGCGCAGGCCGAGCAGTCGGCCGCCCAGGCCCGGGCGGCGGTCACCGCCTACGAGTCCGCGCTGGCGGCGATCGTGGACCCCGGGCTGATCGCGGCCAACCGCAACCAGTTCGTGTCGCTGGTCACCTCGAACCTCTTCGGCCAGAATGCCCCGGCGATCGCGGCCGCCGAGGCCACCTACGAGCAGATGTGGGCCCAGGACGCCGCCGCGATGGGCGGATACCACGCCAGCGCGTCGGCGACGGTCGCGCAGCTGGGGTCGTGGGAACAGGCGCTGCAAAACCTGCCCGCCGAATTCGCCCAGGCCTTCGGGAACGGATTCGCCCTCGTCGAGCAGGAGATCCAGCAGGCCCCCACGACGGTGGTCTCGGGCTTCACCCGGCTGGAAGACACCATCCTCAACGGGATCTTCGGGTTGCGGGCCGCCCCGCCGTTCGCCGCGACGCAGACGGGCACCTACACCGGCACGCCGTCGCTGTTCACGCGATTCGAAGAGGCCGCGCTGTATCCGGTGAAACCCTTCCTGGCCTTCTCCGGGCTCGACACCATGATCTCGTCGCCGAACTCCCCACTGCTGCAGCTGTTTACCGGCAACATCCCGGGCTTGGATTTCTTCATCGGTAACCACCCGCCGCAGTTGCTGACGCTGCTGTTGGGAGAAACGGTGCAGACAAACACCTACAACGGGATGCAGGTCGTGCAGATCACCCCTGCCCATCCGTCGGGCGACGTCGTGGTCGCCATCCACGGTGGCGCGTTTATCTTCCCGCCGTCGATCTTCCACTGGCTCAACTACACGGTGATGGCCTACCAGACCGGCGCGACCATCGAGGTGCCGATCTATCCGCTGCTGCAGCAGGGCGGCACGGCGGGCACGGTCGTGCCCCTGATGTCCGGCCTCATCTCCTCGGAAGTCGCCACATTCGGCGCCTCGAACGTCAGCGTGATCGGCGACTCCGCGGGTGGGAACCTCGCGCTGGCGGCCGTCGAAATGTTGCCCGCCGGAAGCCAACCCGGGTCGATGGTGCTGCTGTCGCCCTGGCTGGACCTCACGATGACCAACCCGAACATCGGTCTGGTTCAGGATCCTTTGCTGCCCGTTGGGCCCGCGCAAGCCATCGGCAAGCTGTGGGCGGGCGGCCTGTCGGTGACCAACCCGATGGTGAGCCCGCTGTATGGAAACCTCGGCGCGCTGCAGACGAAGACGTATGTGTACTCGGGCAACCTCGACATCCTCTCGCCCGACGCGCTCGTCCTCCAGCAGTGGGCCGCCACGGCCGGCGCCCCGTTCAACTTCGTGCTGGGCAACGGCGAGATCCACGACTGGGTCATCCTGACGCCGGACGGCCCCCAGTACTGGGCGCAGATCGATCAGGAACTCGGGCTAACGGCCTGATACCGGTGCAGCGCCTCGGCGCGCTCGGCGCCGGATACCCCGCTGCCACCGCAGGTGAAGGTCCTTGACCAGAAACGACGCGACCACCTGCCTCAGCGGTTGAGGCGCCAGATGTCGGCGGACAGCACCGTGGCGAAGCCGCACCACGCCGGGTACGGCGCCAGCGCCGCCGCGGCCCGCGGGTCGGCTTCGGCCGCCCGCCGGACCAGGTCGGCGCTGCTGGCGGCGAGGACCGCGGCCCCGAGCGCCGAGGCGCCCAGTTTGTGGTAGCGGAAGAACAGCCAGCTCCATCCGGCGTTGAGGACGAGATTGGCGCCGAGGGCGGCGATGTAGCCGCGCGCCTTGTCGTCGCGCCCGGCCGCGCGGAAGCGGTCGATGGTGATCGCGGAGGTGGCCGCGATGTCGGTGTACAGCGTGGTCCACACGACCGGGAACACCGCGCCGGGCGGCTGGTAGCGCGGCTTGCGGATGCGTGCGAACCACACCGGGGTGCGCGCCGGGCTGGCGACGCTCCCGACGCCCGCGGCCGCCGCGACGGCCAACGCGGTGCCGGCCAGTGTGCGCTTGTTCATGTTGCCTCCCTTGGGGTTTGGCGGCGTGTATTGGCGGGCCACCAGATGCGGTCGCCGATGAGGGCGAACAGCGCCGGGATGACCAGGGTGCGCACGACGAAGGTGTCGAGCAGGATCCCGAGGCCGACGATGATGCCCAGCTGCGTCAGCACGATCAGGGGCAGCACCCCGAGCACGCAGAAGACGGCCGCCAAGACGATTCCCGCGCTGGTGATGACGCCGCCGGTGGCCGACACGGCGCGGACCATGCCCCGGGACGCGCCGTGCGCGGCCTCCTCGCGGGCCCGGGTGACCAGGAAGATGGTGTAGTCGACGCCGAGGGCGGCCAGAAACAGGAAGGCGAACAGCGGGGTGGTGTTGTCCAGCGCGGGAAATCCGAAGGCGTGGATGCTGGTCCAGCCGCCGAGGCCCAGCGCGGCCAGCGCGCCGAGGATCGTCGCGGCGAGCAGGGTCGGCGGCGCGAGCGCCGATCGCAGCAGCACGTACAACACCGCGAGGATCACCGCCAGGATCGCCGGGATCAGCACGTGCCGGTCGTGAGTGGCGGCGTCACGCACGTCCAGCGCTTGCGCATCGGCGCCGCCCACCAGCGCGTCCGGGGTGACGGCGCGGGTCGAATCCCGCAGCGCGGCAATCGTTGTGAAGGCCCGCCCGGACGACGGCGGCGCGTCGACGACGACGGACCACTTCGTCAAGCCGGCCGCCGAGCGGCCCGCCTCGGATGCCGAGACGACCCCCGGGGTGGATTCGATGGCGTGCTGCACCTGCGCGGCGTGGCCGGTGGGGGCGACGACGAGCGTCGGGCTGGCGATGCCGCCCGGGAAATGGGCGGCCAGCACCTCGTAGCCGGACACCGAATCCGCGCGGACGCGGAACTGTTCGGTCTGCGACAAGCCGATCCGGGTTCCCAGCAACCCGGTGGCCAGGGCGCCCAGCGCCGCGATCGCCACCACCGCGACCACGGCGGGCCGGCGGTTCACCCGCTCGGCGATGCGGTACCACGGCCCGGACTCCAGTCCGGCGCCGTTGCCGGCGCGGGGGACGAACGGCCAGAACACGCGGCGACCGCACAGCGCGAGCACCGGCGGCAGCACCACCAGGACCGACGCCGCGGCGACCGCCAACCCGCACGCCGCCAGGGCGCCCAGGCTGCGGGTGCTCGGGGTCGACGCGAACAGCAGCGTCAGCAGCGCCAGGACCACGGTGGCGTTGCTGGCGACGATGGCCGGCGCGGCCATGCGCACCGCGCGGCGCAACGCTGCGCGGTGTCCGGGACCGGGCTCGTCGCAGCGCGAAAGTTCTTGCCGGTAGCGGGAAATCAGCAGCAGCGCGTAGTTGGTGCCCGCCCCGAACACCAGCACGCTGGTGATCCCCGCGGTGGAGCCGTCGAAGCTCAGCCCGGTCGCCCCCGCCACCGCGGTGCCCACCGCCGTCGCGACCCGGTCGGCGAACCCGATCACCAGTAGCGGCGCCAGCCACAACACCGGCGAGCGGTAGGTCGCGATCAGCAGCAGCGCCACCACCGACGCCGTCACGGCCAGCAGGGTCACGTTGGCGTTGGTGAACGCGTTGGCGATGTCGGCCCCGAAGGCCGGTCCGCCGGTGACGTGGGCCCGCAGGTTCGTGGGCAGGCCGGCGTGGGCGGCGCCGCGCAGGGCCGCGACCGCGTCGTCGAGGGCCAGGCCGGACAGGCCGGCGTCCACGGAAACCACGCCGATGGCCGCCTTGCCGTCGGCGGAGACCCGAACGGGCGCCGCGGCGGGCTGACGGGACTGCGCCACCGTGCGGTCGAGTGCCGCCCGCGCGGCGCCCACGTCGGCGGCGTCGAGCGCGGCGCCGTCGGCGCGGTTGACCACGACGATCAGCGGAGCCCGGTCACCGCCGGGAAACCCGCGCCCCAGGGCGTCGACCTTCGCGGAGTCGGACGTCGGCGGCACCGACTGCGGTGCCTGACCCGCCGCGCTGTTGCCGCCGATGAGCACGATCAGGGCAATACCCACCAGGACGGCAGCCAACCCGGGCAGCCAACACCGTCGGCCCGTCACGGCTTTGGCCAGAGTGTCCCACCCCATGGTGCCAAGCATTTCAGTGGCTTAACCTTTAAGCAAATTAATCATCAGCTCGCGGATCTCCCGGCTTGCTCGCGGGGACCCCGGACCGGCAAGGGGATTGGCCGGCCCCGATCGGGGTATCACCTGACGAGTCATCGAGGAACGGGGTGCCATGCTCGGAGGGAGCGACCTGCGATGACCGGTGACCGCGGCGAGATGACCGCCCGCAAACGCCGCCACATCGACGTCTGCCTCGACGGCGATGTCGGATACCGCCGCGTCACCACCGGCCTGGAGCGCTACCGCCTCCCGTACAACGCCCTGACGCAGACCAGCCTGAACGACATCGACCTGTCCACCGAATTCCTCGGCGCACGGCTGCGCGCGCCGATCCTGGTGGGAGCCATGACCGGTGGGGCGGAACTGTCGGGCGTCATCAACCGGAATCTGGCCGCCGCCGCGCAACGGCTGGGTATCGGAATGATGCTGGGCTCGCAGCGCGTGATGCTGGACAGCGCGCTGGGGGAACGGGCCGCGCCGAGCTTCGCCGTGCGCGACGTCGCCCCCGACGTGCTGCTGTTCGGCAACATCGGGCTGGCGCAGCTGACCAAGGACGCGGTGCCCGACATCGTGCGCGCGCTGGACCGGGTGGGCGCGGACGCGCTTGCGGTGCACACCAATCCGCTGCAGGAGGCGGTCCAGCGCGACGGTGACACCGACTTCGCCGGGTCGCTGGACCGGCTGCACGACGTGGCCGAGCTGGTGGGCTACCCGGTGCTGCTGAAGGAGGTCGGCCACGGGATCGGCGCGGCGGCTGTTGCCGCGCTGCTGCGGTCGTCCGGTGCGCTGCCGGTGGCCGCCATCGACGTGGCGGGCGCCGGCGGCACGTCGTGGTCGCGTGTCGAGCAGCTGGTCCGCTACGGCGAAGTGCGCCACCCCGACCTGGCCGAATGGGGCATACCGACCGCGCAGGCGATCGGGGAGGTGCGCGCCGCGCTGCCCGACGTCCCGCTGGTCGCCTCCGGCGGAATCCGGACCGGCATGGACGCGGCCAAGGCGCTTGCCCTGGGCGCCGACGTGGTTGCCGTGGCCCGCCCGCTGTTGCGCGCGGCGATCGAGTCCGCCGAAGCGGCGACGGCCTGGCTGCGGCGGTTCGCCGACGAGCTGCGCATCTGCCTGCACGGCTGCGGGGCGGGCGACCTGCGGGCGCTGCGCCGCGTTGGCGCGACGCCCGTTTCGTGAGGGGCGAAAGCGCATGGCCGTCATCCTGGCGTACGGGTCGCCCGCGCTGGGCCACCTGTATCCGATGGCCGCGCTCCTGCGCGAGTTGCGCGAACGCGGCCACGAGATCCACCTGCGCACGCTGGCCGCCGAGGTTCCCGCCATGCGTGATATCGGCATGCACGCCGAGGCCGTCGACGGCCGGATCGAGTCCATCTCCGGCCGGGATTGGCTGGCGCCCAACGCCTTAGCGGTCCTGAAGACGACGCTCGACGTGCTGTGTCGCCGCGCGGTGGTCGAGGTCGACGACATGCGGCGCGCGCTGAGCCGGGTGCGGCCCGACGCGGTCGTCGTCGACGCCAATTGCTGGGGCGCCATGGCGATGGCCGAAGCCGGCGGCGCGCCGTGGCTGGTGTTTTCGCCCTTCACGCCGTACCTGCGGTCGCGTGGCGTGCCCCCCTTCGGGCCGGGCCTGCGCCCGCTTCCCGGGCCGGTCGGCAGGGTCCGCGACGCGTCGGTGCGCCCGTTCGTGAGCGCCCTGTTCGACCGCCGGATCGTGCCGCGCGTCAACGCCGTCCGGCGGGAACTCGGTGTGCCTGCGGTGCGCTCGGTCGATGGGCTCATGCGGCGCGCCCCGCTGCTGTTGGCGGTCGGCGGGGAACCGTTCGAGTACCCCCATCCCGATTGGCGCAACACGCAATTCATCGGTGCGTGCGTGTTCGAGCCGCACGCCGCCGAGCTCCCCGGCTGGCTGGCGGCGATCGACCGGCCCATCGTGTTGGTCGCCACTTCCTCGATCGCGCAGGCGGACGCGAGGCTGGGCCGCGTCGCCCTGCGGGCGCTGGCCGACGAGCCGGTCCACGTCGTGGCGACGTTTCCGGCCGGCGTGCCCGCGGACCTGCCGCGCACACCCAACGCGACCGTGCGGCGCTTCGTGCCCCACGGCGCGGTCCTGGGCCGCGCGGTCTGCGCCGTCACCCATGGGGGGATGGGCGTCACGGTCAAGGCGCTGGACCGGGGGGTCCCCGTCTGCGCGGTGCCCTTCGCCCGCGACCAGGCCGAGGTCGCGCGCCGCGTGCAGGTGGCCGGTTGCGGCACCCGGTTGCCCGCGGCGAGGCTGACGGTCGAGAGGCTGCGCGCCGCGGTGCGCGAGGCGGCGACGATGGGCGAGGGTGCGCGGCGGGTGGCGGCGGGATTCGCGGCCACCGGCGGCGTGGCGCGCGGTGCGGACCTGATCGAGCGGCGCACCCTCGGTGGGCTAACGCGGGGGTTCGAGCTCTTCCTCGAAGGATGACATCGCGGCGACCATCGCGCTGAAGACCCGATGGGCGGCGTCGAGGTCCTTGTCGCTCAGGTCGGCCACGGCCTTGCTGAGATGAGCGCGCAGCGGCCGAAAGAAGGCGTGCGCCAACGACATACCGCTTTCCTCGTAGCGCAGCTGCCACTTTCGCCGGTCTTCGGGGTCGGGTTCGCGGCGGATGTGGCCCGCCTCGATCATCCGGTCGACCAGGTAGGTGATCGCCGCGGGCGACACATCCATGCGCTGCCTCAGCTGCGCCAGCGTCAACGGTTTTCCCGCCGTTTCGCTGACCATGATGTGCAGCAGCGCATGGAAGTCGCTGCTGCCCACGGCGTTGGCCCGGGCGAAGTGGCGGCCGATGCGGTCGGATTGCGCGGTGATCGCCCGCATGTCGGCCGAAAGCCGCCGCTCCAGCTCATCGCGGCTGGGCGGCGGTTCGTGTGAGCGGCTCCTGCTCACCTGCCCGGACCCTTCATCAGACACATCAGCGTATCCGCGCGGTCACTTGGGGCCTAGCACGACCTGCCGTCGCGTACGGGTGGGATCGCGCACCCCCGCGGAACCGCTTGCCGGTCATGCCGGTTCGGATACCTGCGTGCGGCGGGCCCGACGCGCGCGCCGCGATGCTTTCCGGCCAGGGCGATCCACGACACGGCGGCCGCCAGAAAGGCCAGCGCCTGTGCGGTGCGGGTGCGGCCGGACGGATAGCAGGCGCCGGCGAGGTAGCGGTCGATGAAACCCGTTGCGGGCAGCGGCCGCATCCCGGCCCGGGCCCTTGCCCAATCCTCGAGCGACGTCAGCGGGCACGGCAACGGAAGCCCCACGACCGCGACGCCCCAGCACACGCATGCCACGTGCAGCCAGATCGTGCGCGGCCACCGCAGCGCCAGGAACCCGCCGCTGGGCACGTAGGCGAGGTACGCCAAGTGCGCGCCCACGGTGAACGTCACGATGGCTCGGTGCGCTGTTTTCATCGCCGTTTCGGCCTTCTCCCGCCGGCCGGTGCCGCGGTACCACCATGCTATCCACCGGTGCGGACCCGATAACGGCGTTCCGCGTAGGCCAGGTCGTCGCGCCACAACCGGGTTGCCGCGTAGCGCATCAGCGGTGTGATCAACACGCCCGCGCGGCGCGCGGTCGCGAAGCCCGGGCGCTGCGACACCGCGATGACCGCCTCGATCACGGCGACGCGGGGCCGCCCGTCCGGACCGGGACCGATTGGGGTGGCGTGGGTTTCGACGACGCTGCCGGTCCCTTCGCCCTCGACGATGCGCATCAGGACGGTGCGGGCGTCGGGGGTGGTGAATTCGGCGATCACGGGCACGCCGAGGTGCCCCATCCGGAAGGTGACCGACACCAGGAAGCGGTCGTCCTCCTCGGTCGGGGTGGTGAGCACGTCGAGCCGGGTGAACGAGTACGGGTGCAACCACGCGCCGTGCCACGGGTCGAGCCGGTTGGCGACGACGTCGGACGGTTCGCAGCGACCGGTGACACGGGTGACCGCCGTCAGGGCGTCACCGGGGGGCCGGGGACCGAGCACCGGCGCGTCCAGCGGCCCCTCCTCGCCGGCGGAGTCGAGGCGGACCCAGGCCAGCACGCCGTCGTCGTGGCTGGGCAACGGCCGCCAGCCGAATTCGCAGCCGTCACCGGACAATGCGAGCCCGTGCCAGCGGCAGAACAGGACGCCCGAGCGCACCACCCCGGTGGCGAGGTCGGCACCCAGGTGGGGGCAGGCCGCGGGACCGACGCGCAGGCGACCGTGCGCGTCGCGCCAGGCGACCAGCTCGACGCCGGCGACGCGCGCGCCCGACGGGCGGGCGGCGCGGATGTCGCGGCTGGCGGCGAACGCGTACCAGTTCCCCGTCGGCCGGCGTTCGGCCCGGTCCAACGCGGCGGCGATGATGCCCGGTTGTGCGTCGCGGTAGGTCGGGCGCTGCCGCGCCCACGGGGCGCGCGGGATCACGCCGACGGGCCAGTCCTTGGGCCACCGCAGCTGCGGGAGCCCGCCGAGCCGGACGGGTTTCACGGCCGCCGCCTCGGCCGGTCCGCCAGCGATCGCAGCAGCGCCGACCGCCCGCGGGTGGGCACCGTGCACAGCTCGTGGCCGGCCAGCCCCCACGACGCCAGCAGGCGGTTGGCGGCCGACCAGCCCGTGGTGGCGGCGCGTTCCATCAGCGCCACCGGCAGGTCGATGCGGATCCCGTCGCCGGCCAGGACCAGCCCGGGGTGCGGGGTGGCCACGCCCGGCCGGTGCGGGTACGTCCCGGGCGCGAACAGCGGGCAGTCGGCGTGGCGCAGCACGCGCTCGTGGGCGACGCGCGCGGTGGCCGTCTCGGGGTACAGCCGGTGCAGCTGCGCGGCCGCCGCCGCGGGCGGCAAATCGGAACCGGCCGCGTACGAATGCAATTCGACGACGGATCCGCGGTGCCGGCGCGCCCAGGCGGCGCCCTCGTGTTCGTAGCGCTCGAGCACGCTGATGTTGTCGACGGGCCGATGCCCCGCGGTGCCCAGGAAAGCGGGCCGGTTCGCGTCGACGGGCCGCCCGAGCCACAGCCGGTGCACCACGAACGGCGGTGCGGTGCGCAGCCGGCGTATCCGGTCGCGCCAGGGATCGTCGCCGAGCCGCGGCGACGCGGCGACCACCCCTTGCAGGCCGCCCACGTCGAGCGCCAGCACGACGGCGTCGGCGTCCAGCCGTTCGCCCGAATCGGTGTGAACGCAAAGGGTTTTCGCGGCGCCGGGCTCGACGCGGGACACCCTCGCGCCGAGGTGGACCCGAACACCCCGGGCGCCGAGGTAGTCCCGCAGCGGATCCCACAGGCTCACGTTGAAGTTCGCGGTGGCGACGTCGAAGATCAGGCCCTCGCTGGAGCCCAGGAAATAGATGTGAAACATGGTCGCCAGCTCGGCGGCGGACAGGTGCGCCGGTTCGGCGAAGAAGCTGCGGGAGAACACCTCGAACGCGAGGTGGCGGGCGGACTCGGGGAAATTGATGGCCTTCAGGAAGGTTTCGGCGTCGATGTGGTCGAGCCGCCGGTAGATGTCGGGGACCGACACCGCCGCGAGCGGCGCGGCGGCGCGGGCGTTGATGCGGGCCAGGTCGGGCAGCCGGAACGTGGGGCTGCGCAACGCAAACGCCAGCGCGTTCCACGGTGGGGTGCGGGGCAGGCCGCGGAAACTGTCACGTCGGCCGGCCCCGTCGATGAGGGGGTAGTCGCCGACGGGGGCGAGCATCCGCAGTTCGGGATCGACCCGCCGCAGCAGGGCCCGCAGGTTGTAGTACTGGCGGAAGAACGCGTGGAACCCGCGGTTCATGGCCAGCTCGGCACCGTCGGTGTGTTCGGTCCACCCGCCGACCCGGCCGCCGAGGTAGCCTTCGCGTTCCACGACCTCGACGGCGACCCCGCGCTCGGCGAGCCCGGTGGCGGCCGCCAGGCCGGCGATCCCGACGCCGACGACGACCGCGCGGGGCCGCGGGGACAGCGCGCCCGCGTCGGGTGCTCCCGGCGGTGCCGGGTGGACGCGGCGGCGGCGGTCGGTCATCGCGGCGCCTCCCCGATGAAGGTGTGCACGATGTTGTGTTCCCAGCCCGGCACGGTGTGGCGGCGCACCCCGGCGAATCCGGCGTCGCGCAGCCGCCGGCCGAACCGCGCCGCCCCGTCGAACGCCAGCACGCTCCGCCACAGGTGGCGGTACAGCGTCGTGTCCCGGGTGTGCCACCACCCGGACGGGATGATGATGCCCCAGCACACCGCGTGCCAGGCCAGCGTCGCGGCGCGGGAGTCGCGCACCGAATACTCGTGCACCGCAAGGACGCCGCCGGGCCGCAGCAGGGCCCGAAACGCCCGGAGCTGGCGGTCCGGGTCGGCAAGGTTGCGCAGCAAATAGGCGGCCAGGATGCCGTCGAAGGGCCCGTTGACGCCGCGCCCGTCCAGTTCTTCGATGCGGGCGTGCACGAACCGGACCGACGGCGGCCACGCCTTTGCCGTTGCCGCGTCGAGCATTCCGCGCGCGGCGTCGACGGCGACGATCTCCGCGTCGGGGGCCACCGCCAGCAGCGCGGCCGTCGACGCGCCGGTGCCGCACCCCGCGTCGAGCAGGCGCAGGCCGCGGCCGCGTCCGGGCAGCCCCATGCGGCGCGCCGACAGGCCCAGGTTGGCGTGGTAGGACGGGTTGGCGCCGACGAGCCGGTCGTACGCCGCCGCGCCGTCGTCGAACGCGCCGGGCACGTCGGCGCGGGGCAGGCCCGACCTACCCACGCGCACGTTGCCGCTCCCACACCAACAGCACGGCCGTGACCAGTGCGAAGCCGAACAAGAAGTCCTCGATGGGGATGTCGAACGGGAACCGGACGCCGCTGGTCTGCCGCTCGTCGTAGAGCACGATCGGGGCGCCGCTTTTGGTCAGCCAGCCATCGACCGGCACCTGGAACCCGAGCACGATCACCATCGACAGCCAGTACGCGGCCCGCCGGAACAGCCCGGTGCGCAACAGCCCGAACTCCAGCGCGCACACCGCCAGGACCGACGCGATGGCCGGCACGGTGTAACCCAGGCCGGTCATCGGCGCCCGCCCCGGCCGAGGATGGTCGTCACCGCGTTGTAGGTCAGCAGGGCGCACACCGGAATCACCACGAAGAACAACACTTCCTCGATGGGCACGCCGAACGGGGCGCGAATTCCGGTGATATACGCGTCGTCGTACCCCCACACGCCCGCGGCGATCGCCACCGCGTCCCAGGCGAGGAACAGCGCCGCGACGGGCAACACGGAGAGCGCGAGCCGACGCGGTCGGCGGTAGACGCCGGCGCCGAACAGCTCCAGCGGCGCGGTGATCGCCAGGCACAGGCCCAGCACGATCAGGTATTGCCAGCGATCGGTCACGCCGCACCGGACCTTCGCGGCCCGGGGTGGGCGATGCGGGCCCCCCACGCCCGGAGCAGCGCGCCGCCGGCGACCCGAAGCCGCCGCGACGTGCCGACCGTGGCGCGGCGGGTGAACACCGAGAAGCCTTCGGCCTCAATGCGATCCAGGATCTCCGAGTACAGGGTCAGCGCGGTGGCCACGCACGGTCGCGAGCGCGGCGCCAGCAGCGCGATGCCCTCTGCGGCGAAGCGGTAGATCTCGCGCGTGATCTGGTGCTGAGCCGCCAGCGCGGCCCGCACCCGGGCGTCGGTGCGCCGGTGGGCGTGACACCACATCATCAGCTCGCGGTCCACGCCGAAGGCGGCGAGCTCGTCGGCGGGCAGGTAGATCCGGTTGCGGGCCAGGTCCTCGTCGACGTCACGCAGGAAATTCGTGAGCTGGAAAGCGCGGCCCAGCGCGGCCGCGTACGGCGCGGCCTCGTCGGCGTCACCCACCGTGCCCAGTACCGGAAGCATTTGCAGCCCAATGACTTCCGCGGAACCGCGCATATAGCGGTTGAGGGCCGGGCGGTCCGGATAGTCGGTGACGGTGAGATCCATGCGCATGGAGGCGAGAAAGTCCTCGAAGAGCTCCGCCGCGATCCCGTAGTGGCGCACCGTGTGATCGACCGCGGCCAGGACCGGCTCGTCGGGGTGCCCGCCGCCGGAAAAGAACCGGTCCGACAGCCGCTGCAGCGCCTCGGCCCGCGCGCCGACGTCCAGTTGCGGATTCGGCTCGTCGAGGATGTCGTCGGCGTGGCGGGCGAAGCCGTACAGCGCGTGCACGGCCGGGCGCTGGTCCGGGGCGAGCAGCCGGGTGGCCAGGAAATACGTGCGGCCATGCGCGGCGGCGATGCGCCGGCAGCGCTGATACGCCTCGCGCAGGCGCGGATCGCGGATCCCGGCGGCGTCCAGCTCGGTGCGGATCATCGCGAGCCGGCCTTCAGGTCGAGGGTTGCCGCGCGCCGGTCGGCCGTCCCGGTGACGCGGTCGGCGGCCAATCGCCCGGAGATCAGCGTGGTCGGCACGCCCACCCCGGGCAGGGTCGACGACCCGGCCAGCACCGCGTTGTCGAGGCCGCGCACGGTGTTGGCCGGCCGGAACGGGCCGGTCTGGGCGAACGTGTGGGCCAGCGCGAACGGCGTGCCGGCCACCATGCCCTGGCGGGCCCAGTCGGCGGGGGTGTCGACGTGCAGCAGCCGGGCGTCGTCGCGCAGCCCGGGCAACAGCCTGTCCTGCACGACGTCGAGCAGGCCGGCCGCGTACGCGTCGCCGATTCGGGACCAGTCGATGTCGCCGCTAGCGAGGTTGGGCGCGGGAGCCAGGACGTAGAGCAGGTCGCGCCCGGCGGGCGCCAGGGCCGGGTCGCCCGCGGTCGGCCTGGTGACCAGCACCGAGGGATCGGCCATGAGGCGGCCGCGTTCGACGATGTCGGTGAACGTCTGCTCCCACGCCGCGCCGAAAAGGATTGTGTGGTGGGCGGTTTGGGACGGTGCGGCCCGGCACCCCACGTGCAGGACCACCGCCGAGGGCGCCGCGCGCAGCGGAAGGGCCCGGCGCGGCCGCCGGCCCAGCAGCCGGTAGGTCTGCGGCAGCTCCGTCGTCAACACCACCGCGTCGCACGCGATGCGGCGCTCGTCGTCGGTGTGCACCGCGGTGATCCGTGAGCCGCTGCGCTCCAGCGCGGTGACCGTGGAGCCGTAGCGGAACTGCACCCCGGCGTCGTCGGCGGCGGCGGCCAGCGCGTCGGGCAGCGCCCGCACGCCGCCGCTCGGAAAGAACACGCCGGCGACCGTGTCCATGTAGGCGATCACCGCGTAGACGGCCAGGGCGTGTTGCGGCGCGACGCCGGCGTAGAGCGACTGGAAGGTGAAGACACGGCGCAGCCGTGGGTCGCTGAGGTATCGCTTGACCATCGTGTCCCAGCGCCGGAATCCGCCGATTGCCGCCAGCCGGGCCAGCCGGGCGTTGAGCAGCGACAGCGGGGAGTCGAAGTTGGCGGCGATGAACCCGTCGAACTCGGTGCGGTAGAGGCGGGTGAGCCACCGGCGCAACCGCAGGTAGCCGTCGGCCTGGCGCGGGCCGGCGAAGTCGCGCACCGCGGCGACCATTCGTTCGGCGTCGCTGTGCACGTCGATGGCGCTGCCGTCGGCGAACATCGCGCGATACGCCGGGTCCACGGGCCGCAATTCGAGGCGGTGCGACGAGGTTTCGCCGACGGCGGCGAAGGCCTCGTCGATGATGTCCGGCATCGTGAGCACCGTCGGGCCGGTGTCGACGCGGAACCCGTCGACGTCGAGCCGGCCCGCGCGCCCGCCCGGCCACGGCTGCCGCTCCACCACCGTCACCTCCCGGCCGCGGCCGGCCAGGTGCAGCGCGGCGGCCAGCCCGGCGAATCCAGCACCGACCACCACGACGTGGTCGGTGCTGCCGGGCACGGCGCGTGCGGTCATGCCGCGCGCCGCGCACACAGGCCGGCCATGTCCATCAGCGCGGTCGTCAGCCGATCGTCAAGGGCGCTGCAGTCCAAGGCCTTTCGCGCCGTCTCGACCCGATCGGCGATCAGCTCCTCGATCCGTCGCAAGGCGCCGGTGGCGAGGATAAGGTTGCGCCAGTGGTCCAGCGCGGAATCGTCGAGCCGGTCGGCGGTGATCAGTTCGTGGAATTGCCGACGGGTCGAGGCGTCGGCCAGTTCGTGGGCCGCCACCACGACGCTGGTGGCCTTCCGTTCGCTCAGGTCATTGGCGGGCTTGCCGGTCGCGTCGGGCGATCCGAAGATGCCGAGGATGTCGTCGCGAAGCTGGAACGCCTCGCCGACCGCGGACCCGTAGGTGCCGAGCGCCGACAGCACCCGCTCGTCGCAGCCGGCCATCGCGGCCCCGATCTCCAGGGGCCGGCGCACCGTATAGTTTCCCGACTTCAACCGGGCCACCTCGAGCACCGCCTCCAGTGTGGGGAAGTCGCGCACGTCGGTTGCGATGTCGGCGAATTGGCCCACCGCGAGCTCGGTGCGCATGGCGTCGTAGCGCGGCCAGCCCCTGGCGAGCTGGAGGCGCCGCAGCCCGCTGTCGCGCAGCATCTGCTCGGCCCAGACCAGGCACAGGTCGCCCAGCAGGATGGCGGCCGATTCGCCGAACCGCCGCGACGATCCCGACAGCCCGCGCCGCCGATGCCAGGCCGCCAACTGGACGTGCGCCGCGGGCCGGCCTCGCCTGGCCGCCGACTCGTCCATCACGTCGTCCTGCAGCAGCGCGAACGCGTGCAGCAGCTCGAGGCTGGCGGTCGCCGACACGGCGGCATCACTGGGCGGTGCCCCGCACAGCCAACCGAGGTACATGAAGGTGGACCGCAGGCACTTGCCGCCGCCGACGAAACCCATCAGGACGTCGCCCGCGACGTCGACGCCGCAGGCGCCCAGCTCGCCGGCGCACCGGGCGGCGACGAACTCGGCGACCTTGGCCAGCACCGCGCGTCGCAGCGACGTGCGCCAGCCCTCCAGGTGGTCCGGGTCCGGGGGCGGACCGGCGGGCGCGGCCTGGGCGGGGCGCACCCCGGGAAACGCGCGCACGGCTCCCACCGAAGCCTCCCTCGCGTGGTCGGTCTGTCGCCGGCCCGAATGGCGCCGGCCCGAATGGCTCAGGCTCACGCCTTGTACCCCCTCCGCGAGAAGACAAACACCCCGCACGGCGGACGTGCCCGCACGGGCCCCGCGGTAGATGTGAGTTCAGTTCAATAACTGAAATATTAATATACTGAATGAATGGTGGAATCGCCAGTGGGGTTTGGCACGGCGACGGGGCCCGGGCCGCGGTGGGTGCCGAAAAGGCCGGTCGCCCACGGTGTTAGGACCCTACGAAGGAATGGCCTCGCGTCCGTCCTGTCGCCGCCGCACCGCTTCGGAGAACACCCCGCGACGCGCGCGCAAAGCGTCCTCGATGAGCTGCAGGGCTTCGGCCACCGACCCGACCACCGGCAAGCCGTGATCTTTGACGATGCGCAGCAACGGGCGAACCGCGGGGCCGGCGACCACGCTGCAATGCACCCGTGCGTGGTGGTGCTCGCGGTTGAGGACGAGCAGCGCCCGGAATCCGTCGATGCTCAAGAAGTCCAGGTGACTCAGGTCGAGGATCAACGGGGTTCTCAGGCGGGCAAAACGGCGGATCGCCTGGGCGAGGCGGTTGGCGTTCGACGCGTCGATTTCGCCCTCGACACGCAGGACCGTGCCCAGGGTGGGGGCAAAAACGTAGAGCCGCGCGCCGTTGCAGTCGGCCATGTAGCGGCAGCGGGCGGATTGGGATTGACCCGGGGGAGCCAAAAAGTGGTGAGCTGTCATGTCGTGCGCCGATCGATCTGGTGAGGGGAGCGGGGGGTGCACCGCGCATCGCGCTCCGAGACTGCAGCTGTGAGCTCAACCTCATACGAGCCTAGCCCCGAAGCCCTTTGGTGGCGCCGCCCCGAAGCGACGCGGGCGCGAAGTCTTCGTTATCTGGCCCCGCGACCGGCGCCGGCGGTTCGCTTTTCGTGCCGACGTTTGAGGCCGTCGGCAGCGGGTACGCGACCGCCGCTCTTACCCTTGTCGATTTCGGTGGGCGGTGTGGCCCAATGGAAACGATCGGTGGCCGCGGCTGCCGTGCGGCGACCGCCGCCGCGCTCGCGGTGGTCTGGTTGGGAGCCTGTATCCCGGCCGATGCCGACAGCGGACCGACCGTCTTCCCCGGCATGCGGATTCGTCAGGGCGACACCGACTGCATGGTGGGGTTCGTCGAAACCCGGTTGCGGGTCGCGCTCACGACGGGCCAGTGCGACGGCGGTTCGCTGGTGACCGACGGGGACAGTCATCCGGTGGGTGCGGTGGTGCTCGTCCGGCGTCAGACGGCGGACGATGCGGTGGATGTCGCCATTCTGCCGGTCGAGTACGAGGTCATCGCCCTCGCGCCCGGTGTCGCCGCCACGGACCTGTTGCCCACCGGGCGCCATCTGCACGAGGCGCCGGCTTTGCGTGTGCGACAGGGCCTTCCGGTGTGCCAACTGCGCGTGTCGGCCGGCCAACGGTGCGGCAAGGCGGGGCCCGTCAGCAATGCGCGGTTCGCCATCGCGGACATGACCGTCGACAACCGCGACTTCGGCGGTCCCGTGTACGTCCTGACCGACGACGACGCCGCGATGGTGGGTTTGTTCGAGGGCATGTGGGGATCGGCGCCGTCGCTGGAGTCATGGCAGTCGGTCATGCGGCAGCTCTACCTCGACAGCCGCGCGCGCGACGGGCCGCAACCGCCTTCGGAGGTGCGCATGGCCGGCATGGTCAGGCGCCGGTAACCGTCGGCGACGCAATCCGTTTCGCGCTCGGGTTTCCCCGGCGGCGGAAGGGGAACCCTGCGCCGGTGAATGTTTCCGGACTTTTCGACGTTGCGGCCAAGCCCTTCCAGTGGGGGGCTGCGCTGCGGGGGCGCCGTTTTTTCCATCCGGTCGGCGTGCTGGCGCAGGGCTTTGTCGAACGCGTCGCCCCGCCGGACGACGGGCTGCCCCTCCCGTCGTCGGACGTCGTCGCCCGGGTCTCCAAGGCCGTGGGGACGCCGGGGGCGCTGCCCGACTTCGTCGGACTGGCGATCCGCGTCCCACCGCGGCCGCCGGCGGCGACACCGTGGGACATCCTGCTCGTCTCGGCGGGCTCGGGGGTGCTGGCCCGAGCCGCCGCGCTGCGACCGACCACCTCGTGGAACGGGCAGACGCTGACCAGCCTCATGCCCTTCCGCTACCACGGTGGCGTCTGGTGGCTGCGGGCCCGCAGCGCCGCGAACGTCGACGGCTTCGGCCTGTCACTGGACACCGTCCGCCACGCGATCGACGGCGGCGGCATGGAGTTCGCGATCGACCAGGCCCGGGGCAGGTCGGATTTCACGCCGCTGGCCCGGGTGAGGCTGACCGGCGTGCTCGATCCCGACCCGGACGTGTCGTTCGACCCGGTCGCCAACATCGCGCCGGGGGTCAGCCTTTCGCCGCAGTGGCTCGCCGAGCTGCGGGGCCGCGCCTACCGGCGCAGCCGCGACGGCCGTGGCGCGGAGTGATCGTGTGCGCCCGGTCAGCGGTCCGGCAGCGCGTGCTCGACGATGGGTAGCCGGGGCCGCGGCTGGCGCTCGCCGCGCTTGGCCGCCAGGTAGACCTGCGCGGTCTCGGCGGCCACGGTGTGCCAGTCGAAGTCGGAGGTGAGCCGTTCGCGGGCGGCGCGGGCGCGCCGTTGCGCGGCGTCCGGATCGTCGAGCACGCTGCGCACCGCTTTGGCGAGCCCCGCCACGTCGCGGGGCGGGCACGAGACGCCGGTGTGCCCGTCGATGACCGCCTCGCCCAGCCCGCCGATGTTGGAGGTCACCAGCGGAGTGCCGGCCGCGGCGGCCTCCAGAGCGGCGAGCCCGAACGGCTCGTAGTGGCTGGGCAGCACCGCGGCGTCGGCGCGGTGCAGCACCACGAGCAGCTGGGTGTGGTCGAGATGCCCGGCGAACCGAATCGCCTTGAGCACCCGGTGTTTACGGGCCTGCTGGACTAGCCAGTCGAGCTGGGTGCCCTCCCCGGCGATGGTCAGGGTGGTGCCCGGGTGGGTGCGCCGGATGCGCGGCAGCGCCGCGATGACGTCGTGCACACCCTTCTCGTACTCGAGGCGCCCGAGGTAGAGCAGCTCGGCGGGACCGGTGCGTGGCCGGCGGGCCGCGAACGGCCAGCGGGCGGCGTCGATGCCGTTGCGGATCACGGTGGTTTCGGCCAGGCCGGGGCCGAACAGCTCGGTGATCTCGTCGGCCATCGACGCCGAACAGGTGATCAGCGAGTCGGATTCGCGCACCAGCCACGACTCGACGGCGTGCACCTGACGGCTGACCGCCCCGCTGACCCAGCCGGAATGCCGGCCGGCCTCGGTCGCGTGGATCGTGGAAACCATTGGCACGTCATAGAACTGGGCGAGGGCGATGGCCGGGTGGGCCACCAGCCAGTCGTGGGCGTGCACCACGTCGGGGGTGAAATCCAGCGCCAGCCCGGCGCGGATCATCGCGTGGCCCATCGCCAGGGTCCAGGCCATCATGTCGTTGCTGAAGGTGAATTCGTGCGGATCCTGTGCGGCCGCGACCACCCGCACGCCCTCGCTGAACTCGTCCGACGACGGGTGCGTGCTGGGGTCGGTGCCCGACGGGCGGCGCGACAGGACGACGACCTCGTGGCCGGCGGCGGCCAACGCGGTCGACAGGTGATGCACGTGCCGGCCCAGCCCGCCGATGACCACCGGCGGGTACTCCCACGACACCATAAGGACTTTCACCCGCGTACCCCCGGCGGTGTTCGCCCGGCCGTGCCCGGCCACCGTCCCCAAAATGCCAGCCGCGCCGGCGTGTCACAATGCAGACACTCGCGCTGGCGGGGAACGGCGGAAGTCACCGGGGCAGCCTACGCGCATCCAGGGCGCCGAACAGGCCGTCGGCCCGGTTCCACCCGTCGGCCAGGCGCTGCGCGGCGTCGCGCCGGCCCGAGGCCAGCGCCCCGGCGATCTCGCGGGTGGCGTGCGCGTGCAGATGGGCCCGGTAGCGGGCGTAGTCGGCGGCGGAGTCCTTGCTCACCATGAACGGCCAGTCGCTGGAGACGGTGAGCAGCGTCTCGCGCAGGATCTGGTCGGCGACGTGATCGCGGGGCAGCGGCCCGTCCAGCGACGCCATCTGCGACAGCGCCTTGTCGACCGTGCTCAGCGCCGTGTCGACCACCTCGGTGTTGAGCTGGACCAGATCGGCCACCTGCTCGCCGGCCCACACCTGCCAGTCCTTGCCCGACCCCCACGAGCTGGGCGGCAGCGCGACCGGGTCGCCGACGAACCCGCCGTCGATCGCGTCGCTCAGCGTGCCCACCCGCACCCCGGCGGCGGGCAGGGCGCGCAGCACGCGCGCCAGCCACGTCGGGCCCTCGTACCACCAGTGGCCGAACAGTTCGGTGTCGAAGGCGGCGACGACGTGCGCGGGCCGCCCGATGCGCTCGGACTCGCTGGTCAGCCGGTCGCGGACGACGTCGACGAAGTCGGCGACATGGGCGTCGACCGCGCGGTCGGCGCGACCGGGGTCGTAGGGCGCCTTGGCTTCCGAGGGCACGTGGCGGCCGGTGACGCGGGCCGGCTTGAGGCCGGTGAGGTGGTCGTAGGTGTGGAAGTCGCGGTAGGCGGCGTGGCCGGGGTAGCCCGATTTCGGCGACCACACCCGGTAGCTGACCTGCAGGTCGCGCCCGAACGCGACCACGTCGCTGTCGCCGACCGGCCGGCCCAGGGCCGTGTCGCCGTGCAGCGACGGGCCGTCGACCATGAAGTGCGTGACGCCCGCGGCGGCGTAGTCGGATTCCAGGCCGGGCGCGTAGGCGCACTCCGGCGCCCAGATCCCGGTCGGCCGGTGTGCCAACCGGTGGTGCGCGTCGGCGAGGCCCTCACGCAGGGCGAACTCCCGCAGCCGCGGGTTCAGCAGCGGCTGGAACGGGTGGGCCAGCGGGCCGCCCAGCAGCTCCACCGTGCCGGCGTCGACCAGGGCGCGCAGCAGCGGGCTGCCGCCGTGCCGCCACAGCGTGGCGAAGTCCTCAAGGGCGGCCTGCGCGTCCGCCTCCTCGCGAATCCCCAAGGCCCGCAACGCTTCCGGTGTGCACGACTGGTAGTGGGCCGACTTGGACTTCGGGCGCGCGCCGGCCGCCGCGGCGGCCTCGGCGGCGCGCAGCCGCCAGTTGGCCAGCCAGTGATGCATGCCGTCGAGGCAGTACGGGTCGTCGAGCTGGGCGTTGACCACCGGGGTGACGCCGAGGGTGAGCAGGTGGCGGCGGTCCTCGCCGGCCAGCGTGCGCAGCACCCGCAGCAGCGGCAGGTAGGCCGCCGCCCACGACTGGTACAGCCATTCCTCGCCGACCGGCCAGCGGCCGTGATGGGCCAGCCACGGCAGATGGGTGTGCAGCACCAGGGTGAACAGCCCGGGCACCTGGGCGGGGGATCCCCGCAACGACGGGCTCACGGGCGCACCGCGATTGCCACGAGGTCCAGGCTCTGGTCGATGTCGGTGTCGCGTAGGTCGAAGTCGTCGCAGGTGATGGCGGCGACGTCGGCCACCAGCTCGGGGGGCCACGGCGTGTCGGCCAGGGCGTGGGCGATCTGCGCGTCGATGATGGACCCGCCGTGGCGGGCGTCCATCTCGCGCAGGCGCGAGCCGTGGAACAGCCCGCGGATCGACACGTCGCCGAAACCCGCGTCGACGAGCAGATCGGCCAGCTCGTCGGCGTTGAGCTCGCGGGTGTGGAACGGGTTGATAGGGGTGTCGCGGCCCGGGGAGAAGGTGATTCGATTCGGGGTGGACACCATCAGCAACCCCGACGGGCGCAGCACCCGAGCGCACTCGGCGACGAATTGTGGCTGATCCCACAGGTGCTCGATGACTTGGAAGTTCACCACAACGTCCACCGACGCGTCGGGCAGCGGCAGCTCGGCGAGGTTGGCCTGCATGACCTCGACCCCGGGGTAGCGCGCGCGGACGTGGGCGACCGCGGCCGCGTCGTAGTCCACCGCGACGACCCGGCGCGCGACGCCGGAGATCAGGTCGGCGCCATAGCCCTCGCCGCAGCCGGCCTCGAGCACGTCGCGGCCCGCGCAGCGCGGCGCGAGGAGCTCGTAGACGACCTGATGCCGGCGAAACCAGTAGTTCTCGATGTCCAGGTCCGGGATGGTGCGCTCGCCGGTCAGCATCAGCACCGCTGAATCCGCTGGGGAGGCCGCCGGCGGGGTGCCGCCGGGGGCGCGCGGGGGGACGTCGGGCACGTGTGCGCTCATGGCATAGGCAGGCTAACGCGAAGTGTCCGATTCGCGAACCGGGAAGTGGGCACCCCTGTCGGGAGAGCCGGGCGGAACGAAAGAACGTGCCGCCCGGCGACACGCCGTCCGCGATTGCGGGCGGGGGAGGAGGCGGGCGGTTGTGCCTGCGTGACCCGCTATGGTGTGAGAGCAGACCGCACAAAGTTACCCGCCAGTAACACGCTGTGCTGTTAAGAAGTGCGTGACCGAGGTCCCGCGGTCGACCGCTGCGGGGCCCCTTCGAGGAGGACGAACCAGACTCATGACGAACATCGTGGTCCTGATCAAGCAGGTCCCAGACACCTGGTCGGAGCGCAAGCTCACCGACGGCGATTACACGCTGGACCGCGAGGCCGCCGACGCGGTGCTGGACGAGATCAACGAGCGCGCCGTGGAAGAGGCGCTGCAGATCAGGGAGAAGGAAGCCGCCGACGGCGTCGAGGGGTCGGTGACGGTCCTGACCGCCGGCCCCGAGCGGGCCACCGAGGCGATCCGCAAGGCGCTGTCCATGGGCGCCGACAAGGCCGTCCACCTCAAGGATGACGGCATGCACGGGTCGGACGTGATCCAGACCGGGTGGGCGCTGGCGCGCGCGCTGGGCACCATCGAGGGCACCGAGCTGGTCATCGCCGGCAACGAGGCCACCGACGGCGTCGGCGGCGCGGTGCCGGCCGTCATCGCCGAGTACCTGGGCCTGCCGCAGCTCACCCACCTGCGCAAGCTGTCGGTCGAGGGCGGCAAGGTCACCGGCGAGCGCGAGACCGACGAGGGGGTGTTCACGCTCGAGGCCAGCCTGCCCGCGGTGGTGAGCGTGACCGAGAAGATCAACGAGCCGCGCTTCCCGTCGTTCAAGGGCATCATGGCCGCCAAGAAGAAAGAGGTCACGGTGCTGAGCCTGGCCGAGATCGGGGTCGAGGCCGACGAGGTGGGGCTGGCCAACGCGGGGTCGTCCGTGCTGTCGTCGACGCCCAAGCCGCCCAAGACCGCGGGTGAGAAGGTCACCGACGAAGGCGAGGGCGGCAACCAGGTCGCCCAGTACCTGGTCGCCCAGAAGATCATCTGACGAGAAAACCCGGACACGAGAAGAGCGAAATAACCCATGGCTGAAGTTTTGGTGCTCGTCGAGCACGCCGAAGGCGCGTTGAAGAAGGTCACCGCCGAACTGATCACCGCCGCCCGCGCCCTGGGCGAGCCGTCCGCCGTCGTGGTCGGCGCGCCGGGCACCGCCGCGCCGCTGGTCGACGGGCTGAAGGAGGCCGGCGCCGCCAAGATCTACGTCGCCGAGTCCGACGACGCCGAGAAGTACCTGATCACACCGGTGGTCGACGTCCTGGCGTCGCTGGCCGAGTCGAACTCGCCCGCGGCCGTGCTGCTGGCCGCCAGCGCCGACGGCAAGGAGATCGCGGGCCGGCTCGCCGCCCGGATCGGCTCCGGGCTGCTGGTCGATGTGGTCGAGGTCAAGGAGGGCAACAAGGGCGTGCACTCCATCTTCGGTGGCGCGTTCACCGTCGAGGCGCAGGCCAACGGCGACACCCCGGTGATCACCGTGCGGGCAGGAGCCGTCGACGCGGAGCCGCAGGCCGGCGCCGGCGAGCAGGTCACCGTCGAGGTGCCCGCCCCCGCCGAGAACGCCACCAAGATCACCGCCCGCGAGCCCGCGGTGGCCGGTGACCGCCCGGAGCTGACCGAGGCCAGCATCGTGGTCTCCGGTGGTCGCGGCGTCGGCAGCGCCGAGAACTTCTCCGTGGTCGAGGCGCTGGCCGACTCGCTGGGCGCGGCCGTCGGGGCGTCGCGCGCGGCGGTCGACTCGGGCTACTATCCCGGGCAGTTCCAGGTCGGCCAGACGGGCAAGACCGTCTCGCCGCAGCTGTACATCGCGCTGGGCATCTCCGGGGCGATCCAGCACCGCGCGGGCATGCAGACCTCGAAGACCATCGTCGCGGTCAACAAGGACGAAGAGGCGCCGATCTTCGAGATCGCCGACTACGGGGTGGTGGGCGACCTGTTCAAGGTCGCCCCGCAGCTGACCGACGCGATCAAGGCCCGCAAGGGTTAGCTTTCGCCAGGCGCCCACGGGAAGCCCCTCGGCCATTCGGCCGGGGGGCTTTCTGCGTCACAGGAGCCACGGCGGGCGAGGACGTGCGACAACTTCGGTGCGGCGCGCGCTGATCCGCGGCATGCGGTGGGGCGCGCGGGGCTTCGGGCCGTTGCGGACCTGCAGGTATCGTGGGGCGGGTCATGGTCTACCTCGATCACGCCGCCACCACGCCGATGCACCCCGCCGCCATCGAGGCGATGACGGCCGCGCTCGGCACGGTCGGCAACGCGTCGTCGCTGCACACCAGTGGCCGGGCGGCGCGGCGGCGGGTCGAGGAATCCCGCGAGCTGATCGCCGACAAGCTCGGCGCGCGCCCGTCGGAGGTGATCTTCACCGCCGGCGGCACCGAGAGCGACAACCTGGCCGTCAAGGGGATCTACTGGGCCCGCCACGACGCCGAGCCGCGGCAGAAGCGCATCATCACCAGTGCGGTCGAACACCACGCGGTGCTGGACTCGGTGAACTGGCTCGTCGAACACGAAGGCGCCCAGGTCACCTGGCTGCCCACCGCCGCCGACGGCTCGGTGTCGGCGGCCGCGCTGCGCGAGGCGCTCACACGCCACGACGACGTCGCGCTGGTCTCGGTGATGTGGGCCAACAACGAGGTCGGCACGGTGCTTCCGGTCGCCGAACTGGCCGCGGTCGCAGCCGAATTCGGCGTTCCGATGCACAGCGACGCCGTCCAGGCGGTGGGTCAGCTGCCGGTGGATTTCGCTGCCAGCGGCCTGTCGGCGATGAGCGTCGCCGCGCACAAGTTCGGCGGTCCGCCCGCGGTGGGGGCGCTGCTGTTGCGCCGCGACGTCGCCTGCGTGCCGCTGTCGCACGGCGGCGGTCAGGAGCGCGACATCCGTTCGGGCACACCGGATGTCGCCGGCGCCGTCGGGATGGCCGCGGCGGTGCGCATCGCCGTCGACGGGCTCGAGCCCCACGCCGCGCGGCTGCGGGCGCTGCGCGATCGCCTGGTCGAGGGCGTGCTGGCCGGCATCGACGACGTCAGCCTCAACGGCGCCCGCGACCCGCTGCGGCTGCCCGGCAACGCGCACTTCACGTTTCGCGGCTGCGAAGGCGACGCGCTGCTGATGCTGTTGGACGCCAACGGAATCGAGTGCTCGACGGGATCGGCCTGCACCGCCGGTGTCGCCCAACCGTCGCACGTGCTGACCGCGATGGGCGTCGACGCCGCCAGCGCCCGCGGCTCGCTGCGACTCTCGTTGGGGCACACCAGCGTCGACGCCGACGTCGACGCGGTGTTGCGGGTGCTGCCCGGAGCCGTGGACCGGGCCCGGCGCGCCGCCCTGGCCGCCGCGGGGGCGCCGTAAGTGAAGGTCCTCGCCGCGATGAGTGGCGGCGTCGACTCGTCGGTCGCCGCCGCCCGCATGGTCGACGCCGGGCACGACGTGGTCGGGGTGCACCTGGCGCTGTCGACGGCGCCGGGCACTTTGCGTACCGGCTCGCGCGGCTGCTGCTCCAAGGAGGACGCCTCGGACGCCCGCCGGGTCGCCGATGTGCTCGGCATCCCGTTCTACGTCTGGGATTTCGCGGAGAGATTCGAAGCCGACGTGATCGACGACTTCGTCGATTCGTATGCCCGCGGGGAGACGCCGAACCCCTGCGTGCGCTGCAATCAGCGGATCAAGTTCTCGGCACTGGCCGCCAAGGCCCTCGCGCTGGGGTTCGACACGGTGGCCACCGGCCACTATGCGCGGCTGTCCGGCGGGCGGCTGCGCCGGGCCGTCGACTTGGACAAGGATCAGTCCTACGTGCTGGCCGTGTTGACCGCCGAGCAGCTGCGGCACGCGGAATTCCCGATCGGCGACACCCCCAAGCCGGCGATCCGTGCCGAGGCGGCCCGCCGCGGCCTGGCCGTCGCCGACAAGCCGGACAGCCACGACATATGCTTCATCCCGTCCGGGAACACCCGCGCGTTTTTGGGCGAGCGGATCGGGGTGCGCCGCGGCAACGTCGTCACCGCCGACGGCGCCGTGCTGGCCACCCACGACGGGGTGCACGGCTTCACCGTCGGGCAGCGCAAGGGGCTGGGCATCGCCGGGCCGGGACCCGACGGCCGCCCGCGGTACGTGACGTCCATCGACGCCGCCACGGGCACGGTCCGGGTGGGCGAGGCGGCCGACCTGGAGGTGCGCCGGCTGGTCGGGCGGTCGCCGGTGTTCACCGCGGGGACGGCGCCGGCGGGGCCCGTCGAGTGTGCGGTTCAGGTGCGGGCCCACGGTGAAACGGTCGGCGCGGTGGCCGAATTGGTCGGCGACGAGGTTGTGGTGCGGCTGCGGGCCTCGCTGCGCGGCGTCGCGCGCGGCCAGACGCTGGTGCTGTACCGCCCCGACCCCGACGGCGACGAGGTGCTGGGCAGCGCCACCATCGCCGGCACGTCGCGCTGATCGGCACCGGCGCACCAAGGATTTCAAGAATTCGTTGAGGATCCGCCAAGGGCGTCCGCCGAAGCTTTGGGCCATGAGTAGCAACCACCCCGTCGCGCGGGCGGTGCCGCCCGCCCAGACCAACGCCCTGATCATCGCGGCGTTCGTGCTGAGCCTGATGGGCATGTACGGCAGCCCGGTGCTCAGCGCCGTCCTCGCCCTCGTCGGGTGGCGCCAGGCCGCCCGGCGCGGGCAGCAGGGCTTCGGCCTGGCGATCGCCGCCCTGGCGGTCTCGGTGGCCGTCACGGCCCTGCACGTCGCGATGTGGATCCGCTGTGGCCGACCCAACTTCGAGCTGCTGACCACGGCGCACTGGTGAGTCCCCTAGCGCGGGAAGTTGGCCACGATGTTGGTCATCACGATGTCCGACACCGACTGCGGGAAGCCGCAGAACGTGACCTCCAGCAGGGCCACCGACAGCACCCGGTAGTCGCGCCCGCACCCGCCGGGGCCCAGGTGCAGCGAGTCGGGCCTGGCGTCCCAGTCGCCGACCAGCAGCTGGCCCTCGGAGCCGCCCGCGCAGGTGCCGACGGCGTTCACCAGGGCGCCGAAGGCGCGCCGCGCGGTGTCGGCGTCGCGGTAGGCCGCGGCGCCCTCGGAGATCAGCGCGCCGTCGGGCGGGTCCTGGAAGGTGGTCTTGCGGAACTCCTCGACGTCGGGCCCGAACGTCGCCGTCTCGGCGTAGAGGAACCGGCAGTCGGCCGGCGTGGTGTCGGCGAGGGCGTCGATGTCCACCGGGCGGCTGCCGTCCATCGACGGGATGATCGTCAGGTGCTCGCCGGCGCCGGTGATCGCGCGCATCCGCGGCTGGTCCAGCAGGATCGCGTCGACGTTCACGCCCTGGATGCCCCTGGCGGCGGGCCCGAACGCCGCGACGGCCTCGCCGCCCACCACCCGCGTGCACGCGGCCGTCAGCAGCACCGCACCGCACGCGCACAACAGCAGCGGCTGCCCCGTCCGTCGCGCCATGTGCCCCACCGTCTTGCACCCTTCCCGGTTGAACCTACTCGCATCACACACCCCTGGCGACCGGCGGGCGAGGCGACGTCGAATACGGTTGCCGGGTGAGTGTTTTCGCGCATCCCTTCGCGACGGCGAGCGGCGTCGGCTCGTGGCCGGGCGCGGCGCCCCGGGAAGCCGCCGAGGTCGTCGTCGGCGAATTGGGGGGCGCGCTGGCCCACCTCGTCGAGCTGCCGGCCCGGGGGGTGGGCGCCGACCTGCTCGGGCGGGCCGGCGCACTGCTGGTCGACGTGGCGATCGACACGGTTCCGCGCGGCTACCGCATCGCCGCGCGGCCCGGCGCGGTGACACGTCGGGCCGCCAGCCTCCTCGACGAGGACCTGGACGCGCTGGAGGAGGCCTGGGAGACCGCGGGGCTGCGCGGCGGCGGGCGCGTGGTCAAGGTGCAGGCCCCGGGCCCGATCACGCTGGCCGCCGGGCTCGAACTGGGCGGCGGCCACCGGGCCATCACCGACGCGGGCGCCGTGCGCGACCTGGCCGCGTCGCTGGCCGAGGGCGTCGCCGCGCACCGGGCGGCGCTGTCCCGCCGCCTCGATACCCCGGTCGTCGTGCAGTTCGACGAGCCGACGCTGCCGGCGGCGCTGGGCGGGGGGCTGACCGGGGTGACGGCGCTGACCCCGGTCGCCGCGCTCGACGCGGCGGTCGCCACTTCGTTGTTCGAGATGTGCACCGAGGCCGTGGGCGCCGACGCGCTGCTGCACTGCTGCGCACCGCAGATTCCGTGGGATTTGCTGCAGCGCAGTGGGTTTCGTGCCGTCTCGGTGGACGCTGCCGCGCTGCGGGCGTCGGACCTGGATGGCATCGCGGCGTTCGTGGAATCGGGTCGCACGGTCATGCTCGGCGTGGTCGGCGTGGACGGTCCGGCGCGGCGGCCTTCGGTCGAAGAGGTGGCCGCGGCGGTGGTCGCCGTGACCGACCGGCTCGGCTTCGGGCGCGCGGCGCTGCGCGAGCGCATCGGGGTCACCCCGCGGTGCGGGCTGGCGTCGGCGACGCCCGAGTGGGCCCGCGCCGCGATCGGGCTGGCCCGCAAGGCCGCCGAGGCGTTCGCGGAGGATCCGGACGCCATCTAGGCGGTGATCGGCGGCGCCACATGCGCCACACCAGCCCCGGCTCGGGGAGCATGTGGTCTTTTGCCCGCCTCACAGCGACAACTGGGGGTGAGCGGGCGAGCGGGCGAGCGGGCGAGAGCGGGCGAGAGCGGGCGAGCGGGCGAGCGGGCGAGCGCGTGAGCGCGTGAGCGCGTGAGCGCCTGAGCGTCACCCCGACACGTAAACCTACGCACGCGACACGCCGGGCCGGGTGTGCGTGGCTGCAGTCTCGGGACGTCCCCGGTGTGGCCGCCGCGTCGCGATCGGGCCCGTCGGCGGCCTTCGATAGCCTGCGGAGGTGAGTTCACCAGACGCCGACCCCGTCGCGCCCGAGGTCCGGCGGCAATGGCGGGAACTGGCCGACGAGGTCCGCGAACACCAGTTCCGCTACTACGTGCGCGACGCGCCGATCATCTCCGACGCCGAGTTCGACCAGCTGCTGCGGCGGCTCGAAGCGCTCGAGGAGCAGCATCCCGAGCTGCGCACGCCCGATTCGCCCACCCAACTCGTCGGCGGGGCCGGCTTCGCCACCGATTTCGCCGAAGCCGAGCACCTGGAGCGGATGCTGTCGCTCGACAACGTGTTCAGCGCCGAGGAATTCGAGCTGTGGGCCGCGCGCGTGCGCGCCGAGGTCGGTGACCAGGTGCCGTACCTGTGTGAGCTCAAGATCGACGGCGTCGCGCTGTCGCTGGTGTATCGCGGCGGGCGGCTGGTGCGGGCCGCGACCCGCGGCGACGGGCGCACCGGCGAGGACGTCACGCTCAACGCCCGCACCATCGACAACGTGCCCGAGCGGCTCACGGCCGGCGGCGACCACCCCATCCCGGACGTCCTCGAGGTGCGAGGTGAGGTGTTCTTCCGGCTCGCCGACTTCGAGGCGCTCAACGCCGCCCTGGTCGAGGACGGCAAGACACCCTTCGCCAACCCCCGCAACAGCGCGGCGGGATCGCTGCGGCAGAAGGACCCCGCGGTCACCGCCCGCCGCAAGCTGCGCATGATCTGCCACGGGGTGGGGCACACCGAGGGCTTCCGGCCGGCCACCCTGCACGACGCCTACCTGGCGCTGGGCGCGTGGGGCCTGCCCGTCTCCGAGCACACCACCCGGGTGGACGACGTGGCCGGCGCGCTCGAGCGCATCACGTATTGGGGCGAGCATCGCCACGACGTGGATCACGAAATCGACGGCGTGGTGGTCAAAGTCGACGATGTCGGGCTGCAGCGCCGGCTGGGGTCGACCTCCCGGGCGCCGCGCTGGGCGATCGCCTACAAGTACCCGCCGCAGGAGGTGCAGACCAAGCTCCTGGACATCCGCGTCAACGTCGGCCGCACCGGGCGGGTGACGCCGTTCGCGTTCATGACACCGGTCAAGGTGGCCGGGTCGACGGTGGGGCTGGCCACGCTGCACAACGCCGCCGAGGTCAAGCGCAAGGGCGTGCTGATCGGCGACACCGTGGTGATCCGCAAGGCCGGCGACGTCATACCCGAGGTGCTCGGCCCGATCGTCGACCTGCGCGACGGCTCGGAACGCGAATTCATCATGCCCACAACGTGTCCCGAATGCGGGACCACGCTCGCGCCCGCCAAGGAGGGCGACGCCGACATCCGCTGTCCGAACGCCCGGGCGTGCCCGGCGCAGCTGCGGGAGCGGGTGTTTCACGTGGCCGGCCGTGGCGCGCTGGACATCGAGGGGCTGGGATATGAGGCCGCCATCGCGCTGCTGCAGGCGGGCGTCATCGCCGACGAGGGCGACCTGTTCTCGCTGACCGAGGACGACCTGTTGCGCACCGAGCTGTTCACCACCAAGAGCGGCGCGCTGTCGGCCAACGGCAAGCGGCTGCTGGCCAATCTCGGTGCGGCCAAAGCCAAACCGCTGTGGCGGGTGCTGGTGGCGTTGTCGATCCGGCACGTCGGGCCGACCGCCGCCCGCGCGCTGGCCACCGAATTCGGCGACCTGCGCGCGATCGAGGAGGCGTCCACCGAGCAGCTGGCCGCGGTCGAGGGCGTCGGCCCGACCATCGCCGCCGCGGTCACCGAGTGGTTCACCGTCGACTGGCACCGCGCGATCGTCGACAAATGGCGCGCCGCCGGGGTGCGCATGGCCGACGAACGCGACGCCAGCGTGCCGCGCACGCTGGAGGGCCTGACGATCGTGGTCACCGGCTCGCTGACCGGGTTTTCGCGCGACGACGCCAAGGAGGCGATCCTGGCGCGCGGCGGCAAGGCGGCGGGCTCGGTGTCGAAGAAGACCGACTACGTCGTCGCCGGCGACGCGCCCGGCTCCAAGTACGACAAGGCGGTCGAGCTGGGGGTTCGGATCCTCGACGAGGACGGGTTCCGAAAGTTGTTGGCCGAAGGACCCGTCGCCGAGGAGTGAGCGCGATGAATCGCTACGGTGATTCCACCCAGAGTGTCAAAGCGGTTAGTTCCCAACCCATTTCGGGCCATCCGGTGGTACCGCCCGCGGTGCTGGCGGCCACCTATCACCTCTCGAACGACGAAACCGCCGGCGGGGATGGCTACGGGCGCAACGCCAATCCGAATTGGCGGCAAGTGGAATCGGCGGTCGCCGACCTGGAAGGCGCGACCAGTGCGCTGGTCTTCGGCTCGGGCATGGCGGCCGTCAGTGCCGCGCTGCGTGCGCTCGTCGGCCCGGGTTCGACTCTTGTCGTGCCGTCGGACGGCTACTACCAGGTGCGCCGCTACGCCGCGGAAGCCCTTGCGCCCGCGGGGGTCTCGGTCATCGAGGCGTCGAGCTCGGACATCGACGACGCCGCCGCGGGCGCCGACGTTGTCCTGGCCGAAACTCCCACCAATCCGGCGCTCGATGTGGTTGACCTGCACCGGTTGGCCGCCACCTGCCGCGAGAGCGGCGCGCGCCTGATCGTCGACAACACCGCGGCCACCCCGTTCGCGCAGCGGCCGCTGTCTTTGGGGGCCGACGTGGTGGTGGCCAGCGCCACCAAGATCCTGTCGGGCCACAGCGACCTGCTGGCGGGATACGTGGCAAGCGACCAGCCTGAGGTGATGGCGGCCGTGGAGCGCCAGCGGCTGCTCGGCGGCGCGATACTGGGCGGATTCGAGGCCTGGCTGCTGCTGCGCAGCCTGGGCAGCGCCGGCCTTCGATTCGAGCGCCAATGCCAGAACGCGCAGGCCGTGGCGGCGATGCTGGCTCGCCACCCGGCGGTACGAGCGGTGCGCTACCCGGGTCTGGCCGAGGATCCGGCGCATCCGGTGGCCGTCACCCAGATGCGGCGATTTGGCTCCCTGGTGTCGGTCGAGCTGGCGGACGCCGCCGCGGTGCACGCCCTGGTGCAAGGCGGCGAGCTGCTCATCGCGTCGACCAGCTTCGGCGGGATCCACACGTCGGTGGACCGTCGGGCACGCTGGGGCGATCGCGTCGCCGCCGGATTCGCCCGCATCTCGCTGGGCATCGAAGACACCGACGACCTGCTCGCCGACTTCGAGCGCGCGCTCGCGACAATCCGGTAAGCGACCGCCGTTCAGCGCAGCATGGTGGCCACGATGCCGGCGAGATAGCCCAAGCGTGCCACCTCCGACGGCCGGAACTCCGGGCCCGGGCGGCCCAGCACCACCGCGGTGTGCGGGTCGCCCAGCGGCGCCGCGACCATCGTGGTGTCCATCTCGCGCCACGCCTGCGGCACCCACTCGGCGGTGCTGTCCAGCGTCGCCGCCCGTTCGATCGGCAACCACGGAGCGGAGTCGGCCTTGGTTTCCGGGGCGCCGCGGCTGGCGGCGAGGCGTTCCAGCTTCCCGCGCGAACCGCGCAACACCACGCACCAGCTCACGCGCAGCACCTTGGGCGCCTCGTTGACCAGGACCTGCAGCTTGGCGGCGTTGTCGCCGGCCGCGGCGACGTGGTCGAGCAGTTCCAGCTCGCGGTGGGCCTCCAGCAGCCCGGTATGCGGGCGGACGCTGTCCACGCGGACGTTGGGCAGTGACTCGGCGGCGGTGATCAGCCGGTCCGGCATCGCGCCCGGCGGCAGTTCGATGACCAGGTCGTCGATCGCGTACCCCGAGCTGCGCTCCACGACGTCGAGCGACAGGATGTCGGCGCCCACCGAGCCGAGCGCCACGGCCAGCGAGCCCAGGCTGCCCGGGCGGTCGGCGAGCTCGATGCGCAACAGATACGACGGCACGGCCAACACTGTTGCACAGCCAGGTGTCCGCGGCATTTCGCCGAGCCCTGAGTTTCGGCCGGCCCCGGCCGCTTCGTTAGGCTTTCCTGTCGTGTCTCAGATCTCCCGCGACGACGTGGCGCACCTGGCGCGGCTGGCCCGGCTGGCGTTGACCGATGCCGAGCTGGACAGCTTCGCCGGCCAGCTCGACGCCATCCTGACCCACGTCAGCCAGGTCCAGGCCGTCGACGTCACCGGCGTCGAAGCGACCGACAACCCGCTCAAGAGCGTCAACGTCACCCGCCCGGACGAGACGGCCCCCTGCCTCACCCAGCGGGAGGCGCTGGACCAGGCGCCCGAGGCCGTCGACGGCCGTTTCGCCGTGCCCCAGATCCTGGGGGACGTCGAGTGAGCGACATCGTCCGATCCGACGCCGCGACGCTGGCCGCCCGGGTCGCGGCCGGGGAGCTCTCGTCCACCGAGATCACCCGGGCCTGCCTGGAGCGGATCGAGGCGACCGACGACCGCTACCACGCCTTTTTGCACGTGGCCGCCGACGAGGCGCTGGCGGCGGCCGCCGCGGTCGACAACGCCGTGGCCGCCGGCGAGCGGCTGCCGTCGGCGCTGGCCGGGGTCCCGCTGGCGCTCAAGGACGTCTTCACCACCGTGGACATGCCCACCACCTGCGGCTCGAAGATCCTCGAGGGCTGGCGGTCCCCGTACGACGCGACGGTCACCATGAAGCTGCGCGCGGCCGGCATCCCGATCCTGGGCAAGACCAACATGGACGAGTTCGCCATGGGGTCGTCGACGGAGAACTCCGCGTACGGCCCGACCCGCAACCCGTGGGACGTCGAGCGGGTTCCCGGCGGTTCCGGCGGCGGCAGCGCGGCGGCGCTGGCGGCGTTCCAGGCGCCGCTGGCCATCGGGACCGACACCGGCGGGTCCATCCGCCAGCCGGCCGCACTGACCGCGACCGTCGGCGTCAAACCCACCTACGGCACGGTGTCCCGCTACGGGCTGGTGGCCTGCGCGTCGTCGCTGGATCAGGGCGGCCCGTGCGCGCGCACGGTGCTGGACACCGCCCTGCTGCACCAGGTGATCGCCGGGCACGACCACCGGGATTCGACGTCGGTGGACGCCGAGGTGCCCGACGTGGTGGGGGCCGCCAGGGCCGGCGCGTCCGGTGATCTGCGCGGCGTGCGGGTCGGGGTGGTGCGCCAGCTGCACAGTGGCGAGGGCTACCAGCCCGGCGTTCTCGCGTCCTTCGAGGCGGCCGTCGCGGAATTGAAGGGGCTGGGCGCCGAGATCAGCGAAGTCGACTGCCCCCATTTCGATCACGCGCTGGCGGCCTACTACCTGATCCTGCCGTCGGAGGTGTCGAGCAACCTGGCCCGCTTCGACGCGATGCGCTACGGGCTGCGCGTCGGTGACGACGGCACGCACAGCGCCGAGGAGGTCATGGCGCTGACCCGCGCCGCCGGGTTCGGACCGGAGGTCAAGCGGCGCATCATGATCGGCACCTACGCGCTGTCGGCCGGGTACTACGACGCCTACTACAACCAGGCCCAGAAGGTGCGCACGCTGATCGCCCGCGACCTCGACACGGCCTACGAGTCCGTCGACGTGCTGGTGTCGCCGACGACGCCGACCACCGCGTTCCGGCTGGGGGAGAAGGTCGACGATCCGCTGGCGATGTACCTGTTCGACCTGTGCACGCTGCCGCTGAACCTGGCCGGCCACTGCGGCATGTCGGTGCCCTCGGGGCTGTCCCCGGACGACGGGCTGCCGGTGGGCCTGCAGATCATGGCTCCCGCGCTCGCCGACGACCGCCTCTACCGGGTGGGCGCGGCGTACGAGGCGGCCCGCGGGGAACTGCCGTCGGCGGTCTGACTCGCGCGGGCCGTTACGTCCAGAAATCGTTGAGCGGCTGGGCGTACATGTCGTTGTCGGTGAAGCCAAGGGCAGGCTTTCCAGGCGTTGACCGTGCCGAATACCTGCGCGACGGCCGCCGACACCTCGTCGGCGGCGATGGACGCGACGTTCGTGGTGGCCGGCCCCGCCGAGGCCATGGCCTCTCCGAGCGCCTCCCCGATCCCGCTGAGATCCGCCGACGCTGCGACCAGAGCGTCAGGCGCTGCGATCAGAGAAGTCGACATCCTCGACCCCGACATTCACGAAGCGGCAAGGCTCGAATCGGTCAACCACAATCCACCGGACCCCGAAAACGTTGCCTTATACCTGGCTGAATCGGCTTTCAAGGTCGCTGAGGGGATTCCGCATCTAGTCGCGCCGGCAGGCCGCCGCCCGGCAAGATAGGGCCATGCGGATCGGAATTCTCACGGGCGGTGGCGACTGCCCCGGGCTCAACGCCGTCATCCGCGCGGTCGTGCGCACCTGCGACGCGCGGTACGGGTCCTCGGTGGTCGGGTTCCAGGACGGCTGGCGGGGGCTGCTGGAGAACCGGCGCATCCAGCTGCACAACGACGACCGCAACGACCGGTTGCTGGCCAAGGGCGGAACGATGCTGGGCACCGCCCGCGTGCACCCCGACAAACTGCGGGCCGGGCTGAACCAGATCATGCAGACGCTGGACGACAACGGCATCGACGTGCTGATCCCGATCGGCGGCGAGGGGACCCTGACGGCCGCGCACTGGCTGTCGGAGGAAAACGTTCCGGTGGTCGGCGTGCCCAAGACCATCGACAACGACATCGACTGCACCGACGTCACTTTCGGCCACGACACCGCGTTGACCGTGGCCACCGAGGCCATCGACCGGTTGCACAGCACCGCCGAATCCCACCAGCGGGTGATGCTGGTGGAGGTGATGGGCCGGCACGCGGGGTGGATCGCGCTGAACGCCGGGCTGGCGTCCGGTGCGCACATGACGCTGATCCCCGAACAGCCCTTCGACATCGAGGAGGTGTGCCGGCTGGTCAAAAGGCGCTTCCAGCGCGGGGATTCGCATTTCATCTGCGTGGTCGCCGAGGGCGCCAAGCCGGTCGCCGGCTCGATCACGTTGCGCGAGGGCGGCATGGACGAGTTCGGCCACGAGCGGTTCACCGGTGTCGCCGCGCAGCTGGGCGCCGAGGTCGAGAAGCGGATCAACAAGGAGGTCCGCGTCACCGTGCTGGGCCACGTCCAGCGGGGCGGCACCCCGACGGCCTACGACCGGGTGCTGGCCACCCGGTTCGGGGTCAACGCGGCCGACGCCGCGCACGCCGGGGAGTACGGGCAGATGGTCTCGCTGCGCGGCCAGGACATCGGGCGGGTGTCGCTGGCGGATGCGACGCGCCAGCTCAAGCTGGTGCCCCAAAGCCGCTACGACGACGCCGCGGCCTTTTTCGGCTAAGCCCGGGCAAACGGCCGGTTGCGCCGGACTGACGAATGCCTGAACGGTGCGAACTGTGGGTTTTCGGCCAGTTCGGAGCGGCTATACCGGAACCTATGAGCCACCGCGGTTCGCCTCGCGGAATCGTTCAGCAGCCGGCTGCGTCGGCGGCCCCACCGGGCGCGCCGCGCCGCGGGCGGCCACCCCCGTACCCCCGCCCGGCCGGCTGGGAATCCGCAACGGTCCCGCAACCCCAGCCGCCCACCGCGCCGGCGCCGGCGCGGCAGGCCCCGCCCCGGCTTCGCCGCGAGGTGATGCCGGGTGGAACGGCTCTCGACCGCCTCGACGAGAAGGAGCCGCAGAACTCCGGCGGCTTCAGCTGGCGAACGCTGCTGCGCCGCCTCACCGGAATCGACGTCGGGCCCGGCAAGGGCTCGGCGTACGAGCAGGAGTTGCGGGAACGCATCCGCACGCCGGTGGGCGCCGCGTTTCCCATCGCCGTCCTCAACCTGAAGGGCGGCGTCGGCAAGACCGTGGTGGTCGAGGCGCTCGGTTCGACCTTCGCCGCGGCGCGCGACGACCACGTGATCGCCGTGGACATCGACGCCGGGGACCTGGGGGAGCGGCACGGTCGCCGCAACCCGCTGAGCATGGCCGACCTGCTGCTCAACGATGCGGTTGCGCAGTATTCGGACGTCCGGGCGCACACCCACATGAACAGCTTCGGGTTGGAGGTGCTCGGGCTGCCCGACTACGCGCGCACCGACTGGCGGCTGGATCGCCACGACATCGGCAGGGCGTTTTCGGTTCTGCGCAAGCACTATTCGGTGGTGCTGGTGGACTGCGTCAAGGCCGTCAATTCGGCCGTGATGGACGCGGTCCTGCCCGAGGCGCGGGCCCTCGTGGTGGTCACCAGCACCTCGATCGACGCGATACGCAAGACCCGCACGACCCTGGAGTTGTTGCGCAACAACGGGTATCGGCGCCTGCTGAGGTCGACGGTGCTGGCGATCAACCACGTCGAGCCGGGCAAGGTGGGCGTGGTGGCCGCCAAGGAGCTCGACCAATTGTCCGCCCGCGTGGCCGCCACCGTGGTGCTGCCGTTCGACCGTCATGTGCATGACGGCAAAGAGATTGGGCTGGATCGCCTGAGCCGAGAAAGCAGGCGCAGCTATCTGGAGATGGCCGCCGTGCTGGCCGGCATGTTCCCGGGCAGGGGTGGGGAGCGGCCGGCGCCTCGTTAGGATCGACGGCATGAGTGTTGCTGCCGGGGCCGACCTGCTGGAGTACGACGAGGTCATCGAGCGGTTTGATCCCGTCCTCGGTCTCGAGGTGCACGTCGAGCTGTCCACGGCGACCAAGATGTTCTGCGGGTGCTCCACCACGTTCGGCGCCGAGCCCAACACCCAGGTCTGCCCGGTGTGTCTCGGGCTGCCCGGTTCGCTGCCGGTGCTCAACCGGGCCGCGGTCGAGTCGGCGATCCGGATCGGTCTGGCCCTCAACTGCGAGATCGTGCCGTGGTGCCGGTTCGCCCGGAAGAACTACTTCTACCCCGACATGCCGAAGAACTACCAGATTTCACAGTACGACGAGCCCATCGCCGTCAACGGCTACCTGGACGCGCCGCTGGAGGACGGCTCCACCTGGCGGGTGGAGATCGAGCGTGCCCACATGGAAGAGGACACGGGCAAACTGACCCACCTGGGCAGCGAGACCGGCCGCATCCACGGCGCGACTACGTCGCTGATCGACTACAACCGGGCCGGCGTGCCCCTCATCGAGATCGTCACCAAACCGATCGTGGGGGCCGGCGCCCGGGCCCCGCAGATCGCCCGCGCCTACGTCACCGCGCTGCGGGACCTGTTGCGCGCCTTGGGCGTCTCCGACGTCCGGATGGATCAGGGGTCGATGCGCTGCGACGCCAACGTGTCGCTGAAGCCGGCGGGGACGGCCGAGTTCGGCACCCGGACCGAGACCAAAAACGTCAACTCGCTGCGAAGCGTCGAGGTCGCCGTGCGCTACGAGATGCAGCGCCAGGCCGCGATCCTGGCCTCCGGCGGCCGGATCACCCAGGAGACCAGGCACTTCCACGAGTCCGGCTACACCAGCCCCGGCCGCACCAAGGAGACCGCCGAGGACTACCGCTATTTCCCCGAGCCCGACCTCGAACCCGTCGCGCCCAGCCGCGAGTTGGTCGAGCAATTGCGCCAGACCATCCCCGAGCTTCCGTGGTTGAGCCGCAAGCGAATTCAGGACGAGTGGGGCGTTTCCGACGAGGTGATGCGCGACCTCGTCAACGCCGGCGCGGTCGAATTGGTCATCGAGACCGTCAAGCACGGCGCGTCGAGCGAGCACGCCCGCGCCTGGTGGGGGAACTTCCTGGTGCAGAAGGCCAACGAGGCCAACGTCGAATTGGACCGGCTGCCCATCACCCCCGCCCAGGTCGCCGCGGTGATCGCCTTGGTCGAGGAGGGCAAGCTGTCCAACAAGCTGGCCCGCCAGGTGGTGGAGGGCGTGCTGGCCGGGGAAGGCGAACCCGAACAGGTGATGACCGCGCGCGGCCTGGAGCTGGTGCGCGACGACTCGGTGACCCAGGCCGCCGTCGACGAGGCCCTGGCCGCCAACCCCGATGTCGCCGAGAAGATCCGCGGGGGCAAGGTCGCCGCGGCCGGCGCGATCGTCGGTGCGGTGATGAAGGCCACCCGCGGCCAGGCCGACGCGGCCCGGGTGCGTGAGCTCGTGCTGGCCGCCTGCGGTCAGGGCTAGCCGTCCGCGCCGATCGCCGCCGGCGAGTTCCACAAGGCGATCCGCGCGGCCATGATGGTCTGGTGGCCGACGAGTCGTTCGACGATTTCATGGGGATGCTGGACGGTCCGGTGTTCGCCGTGACCACCCAGGCCGACGGCCGGCCGTCGGGCTGCCTGGTCAGGTTCGCCACCCAGAGCAGCGAGGTGCCGCCGAGCTTCATGGTCGTCGTGGCCGCAGGCGACGACACCCACGAGGCGGCGGCCGGATCCGGGTACCTGGCGGTGCACGCACTGCCGCAAAGCCAGGTCGGCCTGGCCGAACTGTTCGACGGCGAGGCCAACAAATTCGAGCGCTGCTCGTGGCGCGCCGGCCCGCAGGGCATGCCGATCCTCGACGAGGCGATCGCCTGGTTCGTCGGCCGGATCGCGCATTGGATCCAGATCGGGGACCACGTGGCCTACGTGCTCGAGCCCGTCGCGACGTGGGCACCCGAGGGCACCGAGGACCTGCTGTACCTGTCCGATCTGGACGACCCGGAATTCGGCCACGAGGCGCCCCGCCGGCTCTTCGACGGCGCACCCCAAGACACGCCCGCCCGCCGATACGGCCTGCGGTTCACCCTCGACGGGTTCTGAGCCCGTTACGTCTTGTCGTCGTTGTTGCGGGGGAAGCCGCCGCCCGACGGGAACAGCGGGAACACCACGTCGTCGAGCTTCTCGGCGTCCCCGGCGGTTTTGTTAACCGTTGCGCCCCAGACGTTTCCGTCGGGCGACATCCGCAGCGCCCACGCGTGGGCGTGGGTGTCCTTGCGCACGACGTCCGGTTCGCCGGTGACCGCGCCCGTCGCCGGCGCGAGCCGCACCGCCACCGTCATCTTGGTGTTGATCAGGTTGACCAGCACGGTGCCGTCCATCGCCGCGCACCCGGCCACGCCGGGCTTGTCCGGCCACGTCCACACCGTGGAGACCTCCGAGGTCTTGGTGATGCGCTGCAGGCGGTCGGCCGTCGGCGTGCGGTCGGCGACGTAGAGCGAGCCGTCGACGGGGTCGATGCACAGGCCGCCGCCGGAGCCCACGCCGGACAGCGCGGTCGTCGGCGGCGCCTGGCCGAGGGTGGTCGGCTGCTCGATGCGCAGCACCTTGCCGGCCAGGGATTTGGGGTCGGCGGCCGCCGCCGGGTTGCCGGCGTCGCCGGTCATCACGACCAGCGTGGTGGGGCTGGTGAAGATCAGCGCCCCGGTGTTGCCGGTGGGGCCCTTGGGGATCCCGGTCAGGATGTCCTTGGGGATGTCGCCGTCGGCCACCCGGATGACCCGGTTGTCGGTGGGCGTGCTGACGTAGGCGTACATCAGGCGGTCCTGCTGGTAGGTGGGCGACAGCACGATGTCCATCAGGCCGCCGTCACCGGACGGATCGACCGGGATGACCATCTTGACCTTCGGCTCGGCGCTCACCGAGATGTCCTTGACGGCCCCGGTGGTGCGTTCGGCGACCAGCGCCGTTTTGCTGTCGGGGCCCATGATCAGGCCGCTGGTGCTCTCCAGGCAGCCCTGCATGACGCCGGGCGCCGGGCAGGCCTTGGGGAATGGCGTGGGCGGCAGCGGGGGCGGCG
>NZ_MVHD01000045.1 GCF_002086635.1 Mycobacterium alsense
GGGGTGTCGGAGGTGGTCGCGGCGCTGTTTCCGGGGAAGGGCTGGGCCTATCCCGCGATCCCGCCGGCGTTCACCACCGTGCCGTCGCCGCCGTTGCCACCCGCTCCCCCGTTGCCGAACAGGATGCCGCCCCGGCCACCGTTGCCGCCGCCGGCCCCGGCGCCACCGCTCCCGCCCGGACCGCCGTTACCGATGAGGCCCGCATTCCCGCCGTTGGTGCCCGGCACGCCGTTGGTCGTGCTGGTGAATCCGGCCCCGCCATCGCCGTACAGGATTCCGCCCGCGCCGCCGGGCTGGCCCGGCGCCGTCGCGTTGGCCCCGTTGCCGATCAGGGGACGCCCGAGCAGCGCCTGCGTCGGGGCGTTGATCGCGGTGAGCACCTGCTGCTCGAACAGCTCGAAAACCTGCAGCGGGGTCAGGTTCGCGGCCTCCGCGGTGGAATACGTGGCGGCGCCGACGCTCAACGCCTGCAAAAACCGCTCGTGAAACGCTTCCGCCTGGGCCGCGAGCGCGTGATAGGCCCTGCCCTGCCCCGAAAACAGCGCGGCGACCACCTCCGACACCTCGTCGCCGCCCGCCGCCAGTATCGCCGTCGTCGGGCCGACGGCTTCCGCGTTCGCCGCGCTCAGCGCCGCGCCGAGATTCGCCAGATTCCCCGCCGACGAAGCCAAAATCTCCGGGATGACCACCAGATGCGGCATCGGCGTCCTCCTAAACCGGCCAGCATCTTCGACCGTAAGCACAGCCCGTGTCGCCGCGCCTACGCGCAGGCGGATTTCGTATCGAGTTCATAGACTTACCTGCGGTCGGCCAGCGCCCGCAGGAAGAATCCCAGGTTGGCGGGGCGCTCGGCCAGGCGCCGCACGAAGTATCCGTACCACTGGGTGCCGAACGGGACGTAGACCCGCACGTGATTGCCGGCCTCGGCCAGCCGAAGCTGCTGGTCGTCGCGGATGCCATATAGCATCTGATATTCGAAATCGTCCGCACCGCGGCAGGATTCGCGAGCTAGGCGGGGCACCGCATCGAGGATCACCGGATCGTGCGAGGCCACCATGGGATAGCCCGAGCCCGCCATCAGCACGGCAAGGCACCGCAGGTAGGAGTCGGTGACCTCCGCGCCGGTGCGGTAGGCCACCGACGCCGGTTCGTCGTAGGCGCCCTTGCACAACCGGGCCCGCGCACCCACGGTGGCCAGCTCCTCGCAGTCGCCGAGCGTCCGCCGCAGGTAGGCCTGCAGAACCGTGCCGAGCCAAGGAAAGTCGACCCGCAGGTCGCCGGAGATCGACAGTGTCGAATCGGTGGTGGTGTGGTCTTCGGCGTCCACGGTGACCCAGGCGCCCACCCGCTCGGCACGTTCGCAGATCGTCCGGGCGTTGTCCAGGGCGATCTTCTGGCCGTCACGATCCAGCGCCTGCCCGAGCGCCGACAGTTTCAGCGACACCTCCAGCGGCCGCACCCCCTCGTGCCCCGCGTCCCCGCGCCCGCCCAGCGCGTCGAGCAGCGACAGGTACGCCCTGACCGTGGCGTCGGCGTCGTCGGCGCCGGTGACGTTCTCACCCAGGTAGTCGATGCTGATGTAGCGACCCGAATCCCGCAGCCCGGCAATGCTTCCCAGGACGTCATCGAGCGAGTCGCCCGGCACGAACCGGCGCACCACGCTGCGCGTGACGGGCGAGCGCTCGACGGTGCGACGCAACCCGCCGGCCCGGCTGGCCGCCAGCATGACCGGGCGCACCGTGTGGGCGAACAAACCGGCCATCAGTCTTGTCCGGTTTCGGGTGCCATGTGCGGGTAGGTGTGGTCGGTGGCCGGGACGAACGTCTCCTTGATCGTCCGCGCCGAAGTCCAGCGCACCAGGTTCAGCACCGACCCGGCCTTGTCGTTGGTGCCCGAACCGCGCGAGCCACCGAACGGCTGGCGCCCCACCACCGCGCCGGTCGGCTTGTCGTTGACGTAGAAGTTGCCCGCCGCGAACCGCAGCCGCTCCTGCGCGGTCCGCACGGCGGCGCGGTCGTCGGCGATCACCGCGCCGGTCAACGCGTAGCGCGAACCGGTGTCGACGACGTCGAGGATCCGCTCGTAGTCGTCGTCGGGGTAGACGTGCACCGAGAGCAGCGGGCCGAAGTACTCCGTCGAGAACGACTCGTCGGCCGGATCGTCGGACAACAGCACCGTGGGTCGCACGAAATAGCCGACGCTGTCGTCGTATTCGCCGCCCACCGCGATCGTGACACCCGGCGTTCCCTTCGCCCGCTCGATCGCGTCGACGTTCTTCAAAAACGCGCGGCGGTCGATCAGCGCGCCGCCGTAGTTGCTCAGGTCGGTGACGTCGCCGTAGCGCAGCGCGGCCGTGGCGCCCAGGAAGTCGTCGCCCATGCGCTGCCACACCGAATGCGGTATGAAGGCCCGCGACGCAGCCGAGCACTTCTGTCCCTGGTAGTCGAAGGCGCCCCGAATCAAAGCCGTGGTCAGCACGTCCGGGCGTGCCGATGCGTGCGCGACGACGAAGTCCTTACCGCCGGTCTCGCCGACCAGGCGCGGATAGCTGTGGTAGTGGCCGATATTCGTGCCGACGTGATACCACAGCCGCTGGAAGGTGGCCGTCGAGCCGGTGAAGTGGATGCCGGCCAGCCGCCGATCCGCCAGGGCCACATCGGAAACCGCGAAGCCGTCGCCGGCGACCAGGTTGATCACGCCGGGCGGCAGGCCCGCGGCCTCGAGCAGTTGCATCGTCAGGTACGCGGAGAGGGTCTGGGTGACCGACGGCTTCCACACGACCGTGTTGCCCATCAGCGCCGGCGCGGTCGGCAGGTTCCCGGCGATCGAGGTGAAGTTGAACGGCGTGATCGCGTAGACGAAGCCGTCCAGGGGGCGGTAGTCGCTGCGGTTCCACTCGCCGGGCCCACTGATCGGCTGCAGCGCCAACAGTTGGCGGGCGAACGCCACGTTGAACCGCCAGAAGTCGACCTGTTCGCACGGCGAGTCGATCTCGGCCTGGTAGACCGACTTGGATTGGCCGAGCATCGTTGCGGCCGCGATCTTTTCGCGCCACGGCCCGGCCAGCAGGTCGGCGGCCCGCAGGAACACGGCGGCGCGCTCGTCGAAGGGCATTGCCGCCCAAGAGTTCTTGGCGGCCACAGCGGCCTCGATCGCCGTCGTCGCGTCGGCGTGCACGGCGTTGGTCAGGGTGCCCAGCTTCGCCGCGTGCCGGTGTGGCTGGACGACGTCGATGCGCTCACCGTCGCCCATCCGGTGCCGGCCGCCGATGACGTGCGGCAGGTCGATCGGGTCGCCGGCCAGAGCACGGAGCTGCGCGAGCAGCCGGCCGCGTTCCGGGGATTCCGGCGCATAGTCACAGACCGGCTCGTTGGCCGGCGTCGGTACCTGAATGATCGCGTCCATGCTCCCCAGGGTCCTCGGCGCAAGGCCCGGTTGTGTTGGTCGATCGGACAAGAATGGGCTCTTGGTGTAGTAAAATCGAACAACATGCGGATGGCCGGTGTCGGGCTGGGACGACTGCTGCTGGCGCTGGACGCGACGCTGGTCAGCCTGGTCGACGCCCCCCGCGGGCTGGACCTGCCGGTGTCGTCGGCGGCACTGATCGACTCCGACGACGTGCGGCTGGGCCTGGCGGCGGCGGCGGGGTCGGCCGACGTTTTCTTTTTGCTCGGCGTCGCCGACGAGGAGGCGTTGCGCTGGGTGGACCGGCAGGTGCGGGAACGCGTGCCGGTGGCGATCTTCGCCAAGGAGCCGTCGCACGCCCTGGTGGCGGCGGCGGTCGCCGCCGGGTCGGCGGTGGTGGCGGTGGAACCGCGGGCGCGATGGGAGCGGCTGTATCGGTTGGTCAACCACGTCTTGGAGCATCACGGCGACCGCGGCGGTGCGACGGATGACTCGGGCACCGACCTGTTCGGTCTGGCGCAGTCGCTGGCCGACCGCATCCACGGCATGGTCAGCATCGAGGACGCCCAGTCGCACGTGCTGGCGTACTCGGCCTCCAACGACGAGGCCGACGAGCTGCGCCGCCTGTCCATCCTGGGCCGCGCCGGCCCTCCCGAACACCTGGAGTGGATCGGCCAGTGGGGCATCTTCGACGCGCTGCGGGCCGGCGACGCGGTGGTGCGCGTGGCCGAGCGCCCGGAGCTGGGTCTGCGCCCGCGGCTGGCGATCGGGATCCATCAGCCCCCGGCCGACGCGCGCCGGCCGCCGGTGTTCGCCGGGGCCATCTGGGTGCAGCAGGGCTCGCGGCCGCTGGCCGACGATGCCGAGGAGATGCTGCGGGGAGCGTCGGTTTTGGCCGCCCGCATCATGTTTCGGCTGGCGACCCGGCCGTCCGCGCACGCACGGCGGGTCCAGCAACTCCTGGGCCTGGCCGACGAAGTCGCCGACGCCGCGACCGTCGCCCGCGAGCTCGGCCTGCCATCCGACGGGACCGCCGCCCTCATCGGCTGGGACACCGCCGGGACGCGTCATCCGCGGTTGGTCGACGTTGTGGCGTTGAGCGCCAGCGCGTTTCGACGTGACGCCCAGGTCGCGTCGCGCAACTCGCGCATCTACGTCGTGCTGCCGCAGACCCAGACCCGGCCGGTCACTTCGTGGGTGCGGGGCACGATCGGGTCCCTGCGCACCGAACTGGGCGTCGAGTTGCGGGCGGCGATCGCCGCGCCGGTCCCCGGCCCCGCGCAATTTGCGGCGGTGCGTGCCGAGGTGGACCGCGTGCTCGACAGCGCCGAGCGCCACCCGGTTTTAGGACGGGTGATCACGCTCGACGAGGCGCGCACCACCGTGCTGCTCGACGAGATCGTCACCCTGGTCGGCGCCGACGAGCGCCTGGTCGATCCGCGGATACGCGACCTGCGTGCGAAAGACCCGGCGCTGGCCGAGACGCTGCGGGCCTACCTGGACGGCTTCGGCGACATCGGCGCGGCCGCGCGGGCGCTGCGCGTCCACCCCAACACCGTGCGGTATCGGGTGCGCCGCATCGAGAAGCTGCTGGCGACCTCGCTGGCCGACCCCGAGGCGCGGTTGCTGTTCTCGCTGGGGTTGCGGGCGACCGAGGTCACCAATTCCGCGTGCCCGCTTTGAGTTTCGCCGCGGCGCCCTGGACCGCGGCGACCCGGGAGCGGTCGACGCCCCAGGGCTGGTCGACGCCGACGCGGCCGTCGAGATCCCACAGGACGCATTCCTCGCCCGGCGCAGCCACGAGCGACCAGGCGAGGACCGTCCGGCGCAGCTGCTCGCCGGGCGGATCGGCCGCCCCCCCAATCCCCTCCGGTGTGCCGCCCTCGGGATGATGGTGCAGGAACTCCCCGTATGCCTTCTCGCAGAACGCCGCATACCGTGCCGTGCACAGGATCAGGCCGTGCCACGCCTCGTCGACCGCGCGCGAGGGCATCCCGATCACCCGGCGGTCGCGCACCGCCGGCGCGCAGCACCGCAGCCACCGCCGCAACCCGGCGTCGACCAGGGTTCTCGGCTGCCACGGGCACGTCTTTGAACACCGCCGCGGGAAGCTCGAGCTCCGCCACCGCGGCGTTGGCCCGGTCGAACCCGCGCCGCCGCACGATGTTCCGCAGGTCAGTGACCCCCGCCACCGCAGCCGCCTCCGCCGCACCCGGATCCCCCGCCGCACCCGCCGTGGCCGCCGCCGCACCCGGAATTGCTTGCGCCGTCTCCCCCACCGGCGGCCCAATAGCGATGGCGGCGCCTGTTGCGGGACCGCAGGTGCCAGACCACGTAGCCGACACCGGCCACCACTGGCATGGCCAGGATCACCAACCCCATCCAGTCCGGCGCGGGTCCGTCCAGCGGCACGAGGCGACCGAGAAATCGCAGCCCGGCCCCGCCCCCGGCGAGAAGAACGAAACCGAGGAGATACCAGAGCCAGAAGCTGCCGAACACCGCCGCGCCGACATCGAGAAGCCTGCGGCCCGGGCTTTGGGGGGCCGCGGCGTGTGTCGCGGGCGTCCCGCCGGGGGGTGGCGGCGCAACCGCCGCCGGATCGGCGCCCCGCTGGGCCCTCAGTTGCTGCTCGACGAGGCCCAGAAAGGTGTCGACCTCGTCCTCGTTGTAGCCGCGCCGGCCGAGCGGGGGCCTCCCGAAGGCCACGCCGCGGACCTGCTCTGCGCCCAGGGTTCCCGCGGGCTGCCGCAGCTCCGCCTCGACGAGATCCAGAAACGCGTCGACCTCGTCCTCGTTATAGCCGGATCTTCCGAGGGGCGGCTTGGAGAAAGCCACGTGGCGAACCTGCTCCGCGGTAAGGCAACCGGGCGCCGGCAACGCGAATCTGTTGACCTTCCATTTGTGTCTCCCATTCGGGCCGGGGGCGCCGGTCGCGCGCTTTTGCTCGGCCAGTTGGCGCTCCAGCTCGGCGATGCGTTTCTCGGGGTCGTCCATGGCGGTTCCTGTCGCGGCAGTCGGGGCGACAGGTTATCGCCGGCCATTTGCGAAATTCTTGCGTCTTGATGCGCGCCCGCGGTCGACCCGGCCCACGGGGCCCACGGCTAGGGCCCGCCCGCCCGCTTGCGGATCGCGACGTTGAGGTACGGCATGAACAGCCCGACGGGCAGCTCCGGGCATTGCCGGTGCAACAAGTTCACGAAGCGACGGTTGGTGGACTGGCGGTAGTACAGCCACCGAAGCGGGTTCTGCTTCATTTGATAGCTGTGCCGGTCGACCATGAAATCGAGCTCGCCGACCGGCCCGAGGGCCAGCTCGAGGTCGTGATAGCTGACGCCCCGGCCGCGGCGGCTGAGCTCCAGGATCGCGCCCTCCGACGCGGTGTCGAACGCCGACGCCTGGTATTTCGGCGTCCGCTTCAGGTACTCCAGCGCGATCTCGTCGGGCAGCCAATGAAAGAACGGCAAGTCCGCGGTGTGGTCGTCGAAAAACCACAGCCGGTTGGGTGCCTCGACGATGCAGAGGATTCCGTCGTCGGCCAACAGCTGCCAGGCGCCGCGGAGGCTGGCCGATCGCTCGCTGTGGGTCATGTGCTCCAGCGATGCGAAGAAGATGACGAAATCGAAGCTGGCGTGGGCGAATTGCGTGCCGATCTCGGTCGCGTTCAGGTGATGCAACGCCGGCTCGTCGAGGCCGAAGAATTGCATCCTGGTCCGCGACACCTCGACGGATTCCGGCACCGCGTCGATGCCGGTGACCTCGCTGCCCTGCTCGACCAGCGCCATGACCGACGACCCTGTCCCGCAGCCGATCTCGAAGATGCGGGCCCCGTCCAGGCGCCGCAGCGCGTTGAGCCAGGGCACGTATTCGTGCCGGCTGTAGGTGAGCCGCCCGACGGTGTGCTCGTCGAGGTCGTGGCGGCCCACCTCGGAATCCCAGTACCCAGGGGTCGCCCAGTTTTCGAGCAGGTGCTCACGGAACTTGTCCACGACCGGCGGGTCGAGCGGCACGAACCGCCGACGAAGACCCGCGGTGGTGCCCCGATCGGCCCGCCAGATGATCCGGCGGACCGACTCTTTGGCGGTGTTCTGCACGATGCGGGCTTCCCGTCGGTAGTGGAGTGCGGTCGGACGGTAATCATCGCATCCGGTAACCGCCACCGCGCGCGGATACCGTAACAGCGCTGGACCCCGCGCAACGGTTATGTTCACAGTGACGAAAAATCGGTGCCTTGCAGCGGGTTTTCCCGCGGTTAGGCTTCGTTGGTGACCGAACGCCCGTCGTCGTATCTGGTGCTGGCCTCCCAGCGCAGCGGCAGCACGCTGCTCGTGGAGTCGCTGCGCGCCACCGGCGTGGCCGGCGAGCCCCAGGAGTTCTTCCAATACATACCGAGCACCAGCCAGGCCCCTCAGCCACGGGAGTGGTTCGCCGGCGTGGACGACGAGTCGATCCTGCGCCTGCTCGACCCCCTGGATGCGGGCACGCCCGACCTCGCGCCGGCCGAGATCTGGCGCGACTACATCCGCACGGTCGGACGGACACCGAACGGGGTGTGGGGCGGCAAGCTGATGTGGAACCAGACGCCGCTGCTGCTGGACCGGGCGAAGGGCCTGCCGAATCGGTCCGGCGACGGGCTGCTCGCCGCGATCCGCGACGTCGTCGGCGAGGAACCGCTCCTGATCCACGTCCACCGGCCCGACGTGGTTTCGCAGGCGGTGTCGTTCTGGCGCGCGGTGCAGACGCGGGTGTGGCGCGGGCGGCCCGACCCGGCGCGCGACGCGCGCGCGATCTATCACGCGGGCGCGATCGCCCACGTCGTCACCATGCTGCGCGCCCAGGAGGAGGGCTGGCGCACCTGGTTCGCCGAGGAGGGCGTCGCGCCGATGGAAGTTCCGTATCCGGTGTTGTGGCGCAATCTGACTCAGGTGGTGGCCACGGTCCTGGAGGCGTTGGGGCTCGACCCCGCGCTGGCGCCCGAGCCGGCGCTGGAACGCCAGGCCGACCAACGCTCCGACGAGTGGGTGGAGCGCTACCGCGCGGACGCCGAGAGGGGCGGGCTGCCGACCTGACGGCGGCCCGAGCAGACACAGCCGTTGCGCCGCCGTGGTTTTCGGCGACCCCGCGGGCCTGGATTCAGCGCGAGCCAATCGCTTGGTCGCCCCTGGCCCGCGGGCCACCATGTCGTGGTGGGTGATACGGAAACGCCGCGGTGGCCTGGCCGGCTCGGACGGCTCGGTGAGGACTGGTGGGCGACGCTGCGCTGATCGGTTTCGTCGTGCTGGGCTTCGCGCTGTTTTGGGGCGCGCGGGGCCAGGCCGACGAGATCGCGCCCGGCGCGCGCGCCAGGGCCGCCTTCATCTGGGCGAAGTTCCCGAAATTCGTGCTCGGCTTCCTCGTGGTCGCGGTCATCGCGACCGCGCACTGGCTCACCAAGGGCCAGGCCGCGAACCTGGCCAACGCGTCGAAGTCGGCGTTCTTGCTGACCTTCGCCGGCGTGGGGCTCGCCACCGACATCCGCCAGATCGCGCGCACCGGATTGCGCCCCTCGTGGTCGCGGTCATCGGGCTCATGGTCGTCGCAACGGTCTCCCTCGGTCTGGTCCTGCTCACCTCTCGCGTGTTCCATTGGGGCTGGGCCACATAGCGGCGGACGGTAACGTGGCCGCATGCAGACCAGGCGGGCGCGCAACCGACATGTCGCATGTGGCTGACCATCCTGGTGATGGCCGTCGCCGTCAGCCTCGAACCGTTCCGGATCGGCATGACGGTGCTGATGCTGAACCGGCCACGGCCGATCCTGCAGCTGCTCGCTTTCCTCGGTGGCGGCTTCGTGATGGGCATGACCGTCGGCGGTGTCGTCCTGTTCGTCCTGCGGCGCCGGCTGCTCGGCTCGACGTACTTCACCTTGCCCCGGGTGCAGATCTTCATCGGCGTGCTGGCGCTGTTGGGCGCCGCCGCCGCGCTGGTCCTCAAACGCGACGACGCGGCGGGACCCGGGAGGCTGGCGGCGCGGGCCCAGCGGCTGGCGGTCGGGCCGTCGCTATGGGTCGCCGGCGCCGCCGGGCTGGGGATCGCGCTGCCGTCGGTGGACTATCTGGCCGCGCTGGCGGTCATCCTGGCCTCGGGCGCCGCGGCCATGACCCAGGTCGGCGCGCTGGTGATGTTCAACGTCGTCGCGTTCGCGCTGGTGGAGGCGCCGCTCGTCGCCTATGCGCTGGCGCCGGATGCGACCCGCGCGTCGATGAGGGCGCTGCACGACTGGATCCGGGCGCGGCGCCGCATCGAGGTCGCCGCCCTGCTGGGCGGGGTGGGCTGCGTCCTGCTGGCCGTTGGCCTAACCGGCGCCTGACAGCGGGTTCGCCGCCCGCCGCGAAGCGTAGATCTCGGCGAGGAACTGCTCGACGGCCACCGCGGCGTGCGCCGCCCGGGCCGATCCGAAAATGTCGAATGCGTGTTGGGCGCAAGGCAACTCGGCGTACACCACCGGCTGGCGGCTGACCTCACGCAGGCGCGCGGTAAAGCTGCGGGCCTGCTCGACCGGGATCAGCGAGTCGTTGGTGCCGTGCAGCACGAAAAACGGTGGCGCGTCCGCGGATACGTGGGTGATCGGCGAGGCGAGGCGGAACGGCTCGGCGACGTCGGTCAGGCTCAGCTTGAACACGCGTTTGGCCACGATCGGCGCCATCAGCGGATGCATCGCCCCGTCGTTGCGGGTGAAGTCGTAGACGCCGTAGAACGGGACGGCCGCCTGCACCCGGGTGTCGGCGTCCGTGAAGCCCGGCTGAAACCGCGGGTCGTTGGGCGTCAGCGCGGCCAGCGACGACAGGTGCCCGCCGGCCGAGCCGCCGGTGATCGCGATCCAGTCCGGGTCGCCGCCGTAGGAGGCGATGTGCTCCTTCGTCCACGCGATCGCCCGCTTGACGTCGACGATCTGGTCCGGCCAGGTGGAGCGGGGACTCAGCCGGTAGTTGATCGCGACACACACCCACCCCGCCTCGGCCAGGTGGCTCATCAGCGGATGTGCCTGTCCCCGTTTGTTTCCCACCATCCACGCGCCGCCGGGGACCTGCAGCAGCACCGGGGCCCGCCCGCCGCGGTCCAGGTCCGGTCGCCGCCAGATGTCCAGGTGGTTCCGCGAGCCGCATTCGCCGTAGCTGATGTCGCCGTCGTGCGCGTAGTCGCGGTAGACCCGCAGCATCCGCGCCACGCCGGGCCGCTTGGCGGTCGCGGCCCCGGGCGGGCGCCGCTTCCACAGATCACCCGACTGCCGGCGGCGGTCGGGGCCCAGCCCGGCGTCCAGCGCTGCGGTCAGGGGCTCGTTCGCGCGCCGCCCGGCGCGGCGCAGGCCCAGCAACCCCAGCCACGACAGCGCCGCCACCAGCCAGCTGAAGCGCAGGATCCGCGCGGGCCCCCGGTGGGACACCGCGGCCAGGGACGCGAGCTGGACGGCGAGGGTCTGCAGCGGAAGCTCGGATGCGAGCAGGCCGTAGCCGAACGCGAGCCCCGACCCCAAGCGGTCCCGGGTCAACGGTCGATAGCCGTTGGCGGTGAACGCGAGACCCAGCATGGACACCAGCACCGCCGCCGATCGCCTCACCGCTGTCCCTCCTTTTCGTCCCTCTCGTCGGCCCCGCCGGATTCCCTGTCGCTCGCGGGGTCCTCGATGACGTGATAGGCCGGGTCGACCATCGACATCGGCCTGTTGCCGCTCTGCCGGGCTTTGCCGGTGATCCGCAACAGCTGACCGGGCTGGATGTCGGCGCCCCCGCGGCCGGACCGGAACGTGATGGTGATTTCGCCGCTGTTGTCGCCGACGACGACCCGGCGAACCGTTCGCCTGCGTTCGTTGATGTCCTGGACCTCGTTGACCCGCCCTTCGAAGGTGGCGCGCTGCCCGGGGATCAGGCCGCCCACCGTGATCACCGACGGCCGCTCGGGGTGTTCGTACGCGTCGACGTCCCGCTCCTCGCTTCTGGCGACCCACGCCTCGAGCTTGTCGAGTCCGCGCGCGATTCGTTGCTCGAAACCGTCGGGGTAGGCCTCCTTGATCCGGGACTGCACGTCGTACGGCACGATCGTCGCAGCGGCGTCCGGGATGAGGCCGACGGCGCGGGAAACCCTGTCCGCGGTGCGGTCATGCAGCAGGCGCCCCAACAGCGGCGCGTACGTCCGACGCGGCAACAGCACCGTCACGTTGGTGTTTCGGTGTTCACCGCGCTCCTTGGCGACGAGCACCTGTGCGGCCCGGGTCACCCGCCGGTCGGGGCAGTCGATGACGCGCAGCGGCGTATCGAGTTCGAAGTCGTCCCAACGCTTTCGCAAAATCTTGGCGTGGGCGTCGTCGAGCATGAAATGCACCGCGACCAATTCGTCGGCCCGCAGCCCCCTGCCGTACCGCAGCGCTTCGAGCACCGCGAGGTCGAGCGAATTCACGAACACGAAAACCTTGTGCCGGGAGTACTTCACCAATTCGGGTCGGTCGGTGCGGAACATCTCGAGAATGGCGGCCTCGGCGCGGTATTCGCGGTTGAGCCGCATCAACACGACGACCAGCACGGGGAACACCACGACGACCAGCCACGCACCCTCGGTGAATTTGGCAACCGCGAAGATGGCCACCACGATCGTCGACAGGATCGCCGCGGACAGGTTGATCGCCAGCCGGCGCCGCCATCCCCGTTCCCGATGGGTCAGGTGGTGTCTGGTCATGCCGTAACCGGCCATCGAGAACCCGGTGAACACACCGATCGCGTAGAACGGGACCAGCGCGTTGACCGAGCCGCCGGTCGTCACCAGCAACGCCAGCGATAGCGCGGTGAGCGCGATGATGCCGTTCGAAAAGACAAGGCGGTGACCGCGTTTGGTGAGCTGGCGCGGCAGGAAGCGGTCCTCGGCGACGAAATTGGCCAGCGCGGGGAACCCGTTGAAGCTGGTGTTGGCACCGGTGAACAAGATGGCCGCCGTGGCCGCCTGGACCAGTGTGAACAGGACTTGGCCGACGGGACCGTGTCCGAATACCGCGCGAGCGACCTGCGACAAAACGGACGGATATTCGCTCAGGTACGGCGTCGCGTGGGTGACAGATGCGAGGTACGCCACGCCCGCCAGCAGCACCCCCAGGATGGCCGCCATGGCGGTGAGCACGCGACGGGCATTGTGGCCCTGCGGTTTCCGGAACACGTCGACGGTGTTGGAGATCGCCTCGACCCCGGTCAGCGACGAACCCCCGTTGGCGAACGCGCGCAACAACACCAGGATGGTGGCGCCCATCACCAGGGCGTCGCCCTGATGGACCGGCACCGTGCCGGGCAGACGCGCGGGATCGTAGACCGGTAGATCGCCGAGCAGCACGCGCGCGACGCCCACCACGATCGTCAGGCCGACCAGCACGACGAACAGGTACGTCGCCAGCGCGAACTGCCAGCCCGCCTCGCGCAATCCGCGCAGGTTCAGGTAGCAGATGACAAGCACGACACCGACCGTGATTTGCAGGCTGTGCGGGCCCAGCGCGGGGATCGCCGACACCACCGCGACCGTGCCGGCCGCCGACTGGACCGCCACGGTCACCACATAGTCGATCAACAGCGCGGCGGCCGCGACCTGCGCCACCCGGGGCCCGAAATTCTCCCGCGCCACGATGTACGAACCGCCGGCGCGGGTGTAGGCCATGACGACCTGGCGATACGACGCCGCGACCAGGACCAGGATCAGCAGGATGACGCCGGTGATCGGCAGCAACAACACGAACGCCGCCAGCCCCGCGTGCGGCAGGAGCTCGATCAGTACCTGTTCGGGCCCGTACGCGGTCGACGAGATCGCGTCGGGCGAAAGAGCGCCGAGCGCAACCGGATTCGACAGCTTCTCGGACGTCAGTTCCTCGGTGATCAGAGGCTTGCCCAAAAACACCCGCTTGGCGATGTCCCCGACCGACGCCGGGATGCGCGGCTTTTCCGCCGAACTGGTCACGGATGCATTCTGCCGTCCCCCCGGACCGCGCGGGAGGCGGCCGGGCTAAGTCAGCCCCCGGCCAGCCGGTGCGCGGCGGCGGCGACGCGTTCGTCGGTGGCGGTCAGCGCCACCCGCACGTGGCGAGCGCCGCCCGGGCCGTAGAAATGGCCGGGCGCCACCAACACGCCACGGGCAGCCAGCCAGGCCACGCTGTCCGCGCACGGCTCATCGCGGGTGGCCCACAGGTACAGGCCCGCCTCGGAATGGTCGACGGCGAAGCCGGCCGCGCGCAGCGCCGGCAACAGCGCGTCCCGCCGGCGTTCGTACCGCGCGCGCTGCTCCTTTTCGTGGGCGTCGTCGTCGAGGGCGGCCACCATGGCGGCCTGCACCGGCGTGGGCACCATCATCCCGGCGTGCTTGCGCACCGCCAGCAGCTCGGCGACCACCGCCGGATCACCCGCGACGAAGCCGGCCCGATAGCCGGCCAGCGACGAGCTCTTCGACAGCGAGTGGATCGCGAGCAGCCCGGTGTGGTCGCCGTCGCAGACCGAGGGATGCAGGATCGACCGCGGCTGCGCCTCCCAGCCGAGGCCCAGGTAGCACTCGTCAGAGGCGACCAGCACACCGCGCTCGCGCGCCCACCCGACGACCTTGCGCAGGTGGTCGACCCCCAGCACCCGCCCGGTCGGATTGCTCGGCGAGTTCAGGTAGAACAGCGCCGGGGCTTGCGGCCCCAGCTGGGTCAGCGAATCGGCGCGCAGCACCCGCGCGCCCGCCAGCCGCGCCCCCACGTCGTACGTCGGGTAGGCCAGCTCCGGCACCACGACCGCGTCGGCCGGGCCCAGGCCCAACAGCGTCGGCAGCCAAGCGATGAGTTCCTTGCTGCCGATCACCGGCAGCACGGCCGCCTCGGTCACCCCGGTGATGCCGAACCGGCGGGCCAGCGCGGCCGCCGCCGCCTCCCGCAGCCGCGCGGTGCCGGCGGTGGCCGGATAGCCCGAGGCGGAACCGGCGGCGGCCAGCGCGTCGGAGATCAGCGGCGCGACCGGGTCGACCGGGGTGCCGACCGACAGGTCGACGATGCCGTCGGGATGGGCCCCGGCCAGCGCCTTCGCGTCGGCCAGGGTGTCCCAGGGGAACTCCGGCAGCGACGCCGAGACGCCCCGGGGCTGGTGCGGCACCGGCCCGCTCAGTCGCCCTCGCCCTGCGGCGGCAGATCCTTGACCACCTGCGGGTCGTTCTCGGTCATGCCGACCTTCGCCGCGCCGCCCGGCGACCCGAGCTCGACGAAGAAGTCGGCGTTGATCTGCGTGTACTGGCTCCACTGCTCGGGCACGTCGTCTTCGTAGTAGATCGCTTCGACGGGACAGACGGGCTCACAGGCCCCGCAGTCGACGCATTCGTCGGGGTGGATGTACAGCATGCGGGTGCCCTCGTAAATGCAGTCGACCGGGCACTCCTCGATGCACGCTTTGTCCTTGATGTCGACGCAGGGTTCGGCGATCGTGTACGTCACAGACGTCTCCTCCATGTACCGCGTGTGGGCTGCTGTTCGGCTCGCCGCGGCGCTTCGGCCGCGTCGGCGAAAGCTTTCGGTTACTGATACTAGACGTTGCACATACACGTCAACTAAACGGGGACGCGCGTCGGGTCGCCCGCGCGCCCGCGGCCGCGGGTTCTCCCGGGGCGGCCCGGGTTTCACTCCTGGCGAACAGCGCCGCACACCGCCGCTCACCTGCGGATAGTTACGATTAGAGCTTGCTGTGCGATAACCGTTGCGGCAAAGAAAGCTCGCGGGGCCTGGTAACCTCGACCGCAGACGGCAACCGTTGGGCAGATGTCGTCGCCGTTTTTCGGACGGTGCATTGAATGGGGAAGGTGTCCATAGATGGTGAGGCTGTCGTTGACCAAGTTTGCCGCTGCCGTTGGCGGTGTGGCGTGCGCGTTGACGGCCGGCGCGGGGATCGCATCCGCAGATCCCCTGGATCCGGTCATCAACACCACCTGCAACTACGGGCAGGTGATGGCGGCGCTCAACGCGACGGATCCGGCAGCCGCAGCGCAGTTGACCGCGTCGCCGATTGCGGTGAGTTACCTGCACCAGTTCCTTGCCTCGCCGCCGCCGAAGCGGTTGCAGATGGCCCACCAGATCCAGGCCATGCCGCAGGCCGCGCCGTACTTCAACGACGTGCTGGCCGTGGCCGGCAGCTGCAACAACTACTGAGCGAGCGCGAAAGCGCGCGAAAAGTCAGTAGCCGCTGAGCAATCGGCGCACCCGGCCCAAGATTTCGGGCCCGGCGTCGCTGCAAATCCGCGACGGATCGCCGGGGCGTCGGCCCCATAGCAGCAAGACCCGCGCGGCGGCATCGGTTTCCAGCGTGGCCGGCCCCTCGGGGCCGGCCATCGCAATCGTGGTGTGTTCGGCGTCGGCGCTGATCGCCACGTCGTCGGTGTTGCGAACCCGCAGCCGGGCCTCGATTCGCTCCCCCGGGCGCAGCCGTTCGGCGCCCTTGGCGAGCAGCGGGCGCCCGACCGCCACGACGCTGTGCGAGGTCATCCAGGGCTCGGCGAGCGGGGCCCCGACTCGGAGGTCGCTATCTCCGGTGATGTCCCAGCCGTGCAGGACGAGCTCCTCGCGCATGTGCTCGGCGAACCAGGGCACCTTCATGGTGCGGCCGGTCCACGCGACGTCGGTGTCCGCCGACACGCCCTCCGCCGCGGCGGCGACCTCGTCCAGCGCTGCCATCCGGTCGTGCAGCGCGTCCCAGAGGTCCGCGTCACTCAGGGCGCGCAGCGGGTCCTCACGTTCGGCGAAGCCGCGGGTGCCGACGGGTTCGCCCCGGAGGTGAGCCCCCAGCACCCGGGCGAGCTCCTCGGCGTTGCCGGCCTGATGGGCCACGATGTCGCGGACCGTCCACGCCTCGCACCAGGTGCCGGCGTCGGGCCTGCGCCGCTGCACGGCCTCGGTGAACGGCCGCCATTCGGGGAATCGCTCGTCGTCGATGCGTCGGCGCACCCTCTGGGGGTACCCATCGCGCCCCATCGCGCCTCATCCAGCCGCGAGGGTCCGCAAATTGCCTGAATTACGGCGTGTCGCCGTGCAGACAGGCGTGGTCGCGGTGAGGGGCGATGAGGGGGTGGGGGTTACGCCGCGAGCGGGGCGTAGGTCGTGGTGCGCTGGCGCGCGGGGCGCCCGATGCCCTCGGCGATCGCGGTCAGCTCCGCCACGGTCTTCGACGACCCGTGCTCCGAACCGGCCATCCGCGAGATGGTCTCCTCCATCAGGGTGCCGCCCAGGTCGTTGGCGCCGCCGTTGAGCATCACCCGAGTGCGCTCGACGCCGAGCTTGACCCAGCTGGTCTGGATGTGGGAGATGCGGCCGTGCAACATGATTCGCGCCAGCGCGTGCACGGCCCGGTTGTCGCGGTGGCTGGGCCCTGGTCGCGCCGCGCCGGCCAGGTACAGCGGCGAGTTCTGGTGCACGAACGGCAACGGCACGAACTCGGTGAAACCGCCCGTGCGGTCCTGGATCCGGCGCAGCACGTTCAGGTGGGCGACCCAGTGCCCCGGGCTGTCGACGTGCCCGTACATCATCGTCGACGACGACCGCAGGCCCACCTCGTGCGCGGTGGTCACGATGTCGATCCACATCGACGTCGGCAGCTTGCCCTTGGTGAGCACCCAGCGCACCTCGTCGTCCAGGATCTCGGCCGCGGTGCCCGGGATGGTGTCGAGGCCGGCCTCGCGCAGGCTGGTCAGCCACTCGCGAATGCTCAACCCGCTCTTGGTGACGCCGTTGGCGATCTCCATCGGCGAAAACGCGTGCACGTGCATCGACGGCACACGGGCCTTGACCGCGCGCACCAGGTCGGCGTACCCGGTGACCGGCAGCTCGGGATCGATGCCGCCCTGCATGCACACCTCGGTCGCACCCTCGACGTGGGCCTCCCACGCGCGGTCGGCCACCTCCTCGGTGGACAGCGAATACGCGTCGGCGTCACCCTTGCGTTGCGCGAACGCGCAGAACCGGCAGCCGGTGTAGCAGATGTTGGTGAAGTTGATGTTGCGGTTCACGACGAACGTCACGTCGTCACCGACGGCGTCGCGGCGCAGCGAATCCGCCAGCGCGGCAACGGCTTCCAGGGCGGGGCCGTCCGCGGTCGCCAGCGCGAGGTACTCGGCGTCGGTGCAGCCGGCGGGATCGCGTTCGGCCGAGGCCAGCGCGGCGAGCACGTCGGTGTCTAGGCGTTCCGGCGCTTTGGCGCCTTGCGCGGCCAGCTCGTGCACGCGCGCCCGGATCGACTCCCAATCGCCGAAGGCGCTCTGCAGGTCGCTGCGCGCCTCGGTGTTGCGGCCCTCGGTGTCGATCGCCGCGTGCAGGTCGACCCGGCCGGCGGACTCCACGTCGTCGGGTTCCTGCCATGGCCTGCCGACAGGATTGACGTCGCGGGCCAGGCCGGTGGCCGGATCGGCAAGGGCCGCAACGTGTCCGGACACTCGCGGGTCGATCCATGCGGCGCCGGCCTGCACGTATTTGGGCTGGGCGGTCAACCGCTGCACCAGGTCGTAGCCGGCCTCGGCGGTCACGGCGGCCAGCTCGTCCAGCGCGGGCCACGGCCGTTCGGGGTTGACGTGGTCGGGCGTCAGCGGCGAGACGCCGCCCCAGTCGTCGACGCCGGCCGCGACCAGCGCCAGGCACTCGTCGCGCGACACCAGATTCGGCGGCGCCTGGATGCGCATGCCGGGCCCGAGCACCAGCCGCGCGACCGCGACCGTGGCCAGGTAGTCCTCGATCCCGGCGTCGGGTACCGCGGCCATCGCGGTGTGTTCCTTGGCCCGGAAGTTCTGCACGATCACTTCCTGGACATGCCCGAACTCCTTATGCGACTTGCGGATCGCGTGCAGGGTGTCCGCGCGTTCGGCCAGCGTCTCGCCGATGCCGACGAGCAGCCCGGTGGTGAAGGGGATGGACAGCCGCCCGGCGTCGGTGAGGGTGCGCAGGCGAACCGCCGGGTCCTTGTCCGGGCTGCCGTAGTGCGCGAGGCCCTTGGTTTCGAACAGGCGCCGCGACGTCGTCTCGAGCATCATGCCCATCGACGGCGCCACCGGCTTGAGTCGCGACATCTCCGACCAGCTCATCACGCCGGGGTTCAGGTGCGGCAGCAGCCCGGTCTCCTCGAGCACCCGGATCGCCATCGCCCGGACATAGGACAGCGTCGAGTCGTAGCCTCGTTCACCCAGCCAGTCGCGCGCCTCCGGCCAGCGGTCCTCGGGCCGGTCGCCGAGGGTGAATAGCGCCTCCTTGCAACCGAGTTCGGCCCCGCGGCGGGCGAGGTCGACGATCTCGTCGGGCTCCAGGTACATGCCGGCCCCGCGAGCGCGCAGCTTGCCCGGGACGGTGACGAACGTGCAGTAGTGGCAGGAGTCGCGGCACAGGTGGGTGACCGGGATGAACACCTTGCGCGAATAGCTGATGGGCAGCCGGCCGCCGGGGCCGCGCCGCCCGGCCGATTCCAGGCCCGCGTCGCGCACCCGCGCCGCGCTCGCGCACAGGTCGGCGAGGTCGTCGCCGCGGGCGGTCATCGCGATGGCCGACTCCTCGAGGTTCAGCGCCACCCCGTCGCGGGCGCGCCGCAGGACCCGGCGCAACGCCGACGCGCTGGGCTGCGGCGAGACCTTCGACGAATCCACGGCCGGGACGACGGGGCTGGGCAGAGCGACGGGCGCCGACGGCTCCGGTGTTAGCGGCACGTTGGTGTAACTTCCCCGCGATCCAATTTCATCCGCCCGTCCAACCTGGGAAATTCTGGGGCAGCGGTGCCATACGGGCAACAGTAGCGGCACGCCCGAGCCGGCCCGCTATCGACATCCCGGCCTCGGCGGGCGCCGCCGGGTGCCTTATCTATGCGTTTTGGCGACTTGCCCGCTAGCCAGCTGCGATCGCGATACCATCCGTCCACAAGGAGGTGCCGGATGTCGTTCCTATTCGCGGCTCCGGAGGCGCTGGCCACGGCGGCTTCGGATTTGGCCGGGATCGGTTCGACGCTCAGCACGGCCAACGCGGCCGCCTCGGTGCCGACGTCGGCGGTGGTGGCGTCCGCCGCCGACGACGTCTCGGCTCAGGTCGCCGCGTTCCTCTCCGAGCACGGGCTGGGATATCAGCAGGTCAGTGCGCAGATCGCCAAGTTCCACGAGCAGTTCGTCCAGACCCTGACCTCGGGCGCCAACGCGTACGCCGCGGCCGAGTCCAGCGCCGCGCAAACGCTCGCGGGCGCAGGTGGCGGCATCGCCGGTGCGGCCGGCGGCGCCGTCTCCAGCGCGGTGTCCAGCGCCGCGAACCAGGTCGAGAGCGTCCTGGGCACGTTCGGCGGCGGCGTCCAGGCCGTGGCCGGCCAGGCCGCCGCGCTGTTTGGCACCACCAGCGGAATCCGCGCCCTGACCGCGGCCGGCGCGCTGCTCGCCCCGGCCGCCATGACCAACGCCGCCGCGGTGACCGCGGCGAACGCGTTCACGCCCATCGGCGCCGCGATCGAGTCCGCCTATCTCGCGATCGAGCCGTGGGTGCAGTACGGCTTCGAGCTGGCCTCGTACGCGGCGGGGTGGGTGCCCTGGATCGGGTGGATATTGGGGCCGCAGATCATGTTCTTCTACAACCTGTTCGAGCCCATGGTGCAGAGCGGTCTGTTCAACATCCTGGACTGGTTGGGGGGTTCGATCACGTTCGCCCAGGGGCTGAACAACTTCGCCGCGGCCACGTCGGCGTCGATCAACTATTTCATCCAGACCGAGATCAACTGGTTCTTGGGCTTCCTGCCGCCCCTGCCCCCGATCGGCGTCAACGCGCCTTAGCGGCTAGCGCCGGCTTTGCCGCCACAGCACCCACACCGGCGGCGTCACCCCGAGCACGATCAGGACCAGCGCCCCGTAGGCCATCAGCCCCCGGCCACCCAGGATCACGTCGCCGCCCGGGCCGCCCACGCTCATCACGGCCACCGTCAGCAGCCACGTCCATAGCGGCAACGCCGCCACGCGCGCGGACCGCGCCCACAGGCCCGCCGCCCAGACGAGCGCCGCGTTGAGCAGGCCGCTGATCAGCCCACTGATGGGAAACGGAATCGCACCGATATAGGTAGGCAGCAGCAGCGCGCCGATCAGCGCGGAGAGGATCCCGTCGACGGCCAGGAGCGCCAGGACAACGAAACGAATCGCGGGATCTGTCGCGCCGCTGTCCGGGACGGGCGCGGCGCGCGGTTTGGTTTCGATCAGGTCGGGACGCTGTCGATGTTGGAGAGAATCGAGCCGATGACCCACTGAAAGCTGTCGAGCCTGTCCTGCCAGTGCTGCAGGTTGGGGTCCAGGTCGGGGTCCATGCGAATTCCTTCCGTGGCTGCCTGTTTGGCAGCCTACCGCGTTGCGGGGGCGGTGAAGTCAAGTCCCGCGAGCAGATCCGTCTCCCAGCCGCGCCCGTCGCGCTCCCCCGCGACGCCGCCGGCCAGCACGTAATGCTCCTCGCCAAGGATCGGCAGCGCCATGTTGTTCGACAGGGCGCAGGCCCGGCCCGTCGGCCCGACCACGACCTGGGTGGCGTGCGCGGCGAGCGCGGCGGCCTTCGCGGCCAGCGCGTCCGGGTCGGTCTCGATGACGGCGTCGATGCCGGCGTCGGCGTAGCCGAAGTCGAACTCGTCGTATGGCGGGACGGTCCACTCGGGTAACAGGTCCTGGCGATCCAGCGCCGCCCATCCCGCGGCGAAGGCGCTGGCGGCGAACACCGCCCAGTAGAACTTCGGCACCGCCCAGGGTTCGCCGGGGTAGTCGGCGGTGCCTGCCGCGGCGACGGCGGCCGTCGTGACGGTGTGGGTGTGGACGTGGTCGGGGTGGCCGTAGCCGCCGTTGGGGTCGTAGGTCACCACGACGTGCGGGCGCTGCTCGCGAATGACGGCGACCAACGCGCCGACGGCCTCGCGCTCGTCGGCGTCGATGAACCTCTGGCGCCGCCGCGGGGGCGTGCCCGGCATGCCCGAGTCGCGCCACCGCCCCGCGCCACCGAGATAACAGGGTGCGCCGGCGCCCAACGCGCGCAGGGCCGCGGTGAGTTCGGTGACCCGGTAGCCGCCGAGTTGGTCCGCGCGGTCGACGGCCAGCTCCGCCCATTGGTCGCCGATGACCTCACCCTCCTCGCCGAGCGTGCAGGTCACGACCCGCACCTGCGCCCCGCGGGCGGCGTAGTGCGCGATGGTGGCGCCGTTGCTGAGGGTTTCGTCGTCGGGGTGGGCGTGGACGAACAGCAGCCGCGGGGTCTCGGGCATGGACGCACCATACCGCGCCGCCAATAGGAACGCGGGCGGCTACTATCGAGAAATGCCGCAGCTAGCCGAGGACCGCGCCAACGCCCGGAGCCGTCGCCGGGGCGAGGTGCTCGAGCGGGCGCTCTATGAGGCGACGCTGGCGGAATTGGCCGAAGTCGGGTACGGCGGGCTGACGATGGAGGGGATCGCGGCGCGCGCCCACACCGGCAAGGCGGCGCTGTACCGGCGCTGGTGCAGCAAGCACGATCTGGTGCACGCCGCCCTCGTCTACGCCCTGCCGCCGGTGCCCGAGCTGCGGTCCGGCCGCTCGGCCCGGGAGAACCTGCTGGCGGTGTTCGTCTCGCACCGCGACATCCTGGCGGGAAAGACCGCCTTCCCCGGCATGGTGATCATCCACCAGCTGCTGCACGAGCCGGAGATGCGCGCGATCTTCGCCGACGCGGTGGTGGGCCCGCGCCTCGAGATCGTCGAGTCGATCCTGCGGGCCGCGGTCGACGACGGCGACATCGACGCCGCCACTGTCACCCCGCTGACCGCGCGGGTCGGGCCGGCGTTGATCAACCACCACTTCCTGCTCACCGGCGAACCGCCGACCCGGCGGGAGCTGGAGCTGGTCGTCGACACCGTGATCCCGCCGCGACGGCGCGCGGCCGGCGGCTGATCTGCCGGGGTTTCTTAACCCATCACCACCGGCGGCGGGGTGCTGACCGATCCGGTGAACAGCCCGGCCAGGTCGGCGCCGAACGCCAGGCTCTGGTTGAAGATGCCCTCCAGGCCGCCGATGTTGCCCGCGTTGAAGACCTGCGCGGCGCTGCCGGTCAGGAACAGCGCGGGGACCTGCGTTCCGGTCAGCAGGGAGTTGACCGTCTGTTCCCCGGTGGATATGAACAGGTTGCCCACGTTGAAGAGCCGGTTGAGCGCCCCGTTGAGGGCGCTGTTGGTGCCGAACGTGCTCGTCTCCCAAGCGATCTCGCTGGCGAGCAGGTTCGTGTTGAAGTTCGTCTCGGCCGTGACCAGGTTGTTGACGAACGCGATCTGGCCCGACGCCAGCCCCTGCAGCCCGGCGATCGGCGCGGCCACCAGCGCCGCCCCCGTCGCGGGCAGTCCGGCGAACAGCGACCCGTTGAGGGCACCGGTGAGCGACGCCTGCAGGCCCAGGCCGTTGATGGCCGCACCCAGGGACGCCTGCAGCGAGCCGTTGCCGGTCAACGCGCCGACCACGCCCTCGACGACGTTGAGGTCCCACAGGAACTTGTCGTCGGCGGCGCCCAGGATGCCACCGAGCGCGCCGCCGCCGATGATGTTGGCGGGGTTGCCGACCAGGAGGCTCGCCAGGATGGCGCCGCCCGCGGGAAGCTGCGCCCCGAGCAGGCTGTCGAAGGTCACCTCGCCGGTGCCCAGCACCATGTTCCAGAAGTTGAAGAAGCTGTCCAGCGTGCCGCCGACGGCGCCGGTGCCGCCGAACAGGGCCGTCTCCAGCGCCGTCTCCTGGGCCACCAGGGCCGCGTTGAAGCCGAGCTCGTTGGTGATCAGGGCCGTGTTGAAGCCGAGCTCCATCGCCTGCAACTGCGCGAAGAAGGCGGCGGGTGAGGCCGCGGTGAACAACGCCTGGAACGGCGCCACCAGATTGGCCAGCAGCGTGGGCAGCCCCGAAAGCCCAAGGGCCAGACCGCCATTCAGCGCGGCGTTGAGCTGGGCGCTCAGGCCGGACAGTCCGGCGCTGATGCTGACGCCCAGGCTCGGGCTGAAGCCGAAGGCGCCGCCCAGGGCGGCCAGTGCGGCGTTCAGGTTGGCCGGCAGCGCGAAGCCGAAGCCGCCCGTCAGGCCGGGCAGGTTGCCGAACAGCGACGCGCCCGTCTGCAACAGACCGGACAGCCCGGCGCCCAGGCCCGACAGGCTGCCGCCGAAGCCGCCCGACAGCGCCGCGTTCAAAGCACCGTTGATCGCGCCGTTCAGCCCCGGCAGCCCGGCGCCCAGGCTGGTCACCAGCGCACCCCCGGTCTGCGCCAATCCCGACAGCCCGCTGTTGATGTCCGCCGCCAGCGTCGCGCCGAGCGGCCCCAGCCCCGCGAGGCTGCCGCCGATGTTGAAGCCGCCCGACAGCGCGGCGTTGATCGCGCCGCTCAGGCCCGACAGGCCCCCGCCCAGGCTGGCCTGCAGCCCCGGCAGCATGGCGGCGAAACCACCCGAAAGGGCGGGCAGCGCGGCGCTCAAACCCGTTGCCAGGCCGGCGATTCCGGCATTGAAGCTGTTTGACAGCGCCGCCCCGGTCTGCGCCAGCGCCGACAGCCCACCGTTGAAGTTCGCCGCCAGCGCCGCACCGAGCGGCGCCAACCCCGCGAGGCTGCCGCCCAGGCTGCCCGACAAAGCGGCATTGAGCGAACCGCCCAGCCCGGACAGCCCGCCGTTGAGGCTGGCCTGCAGGCCCGGCAGGGCGGCGTCGAAGCCGCCCGAAAGCCCGGACAGCCCGGTGCCGATGTTGGTCGCCAGCGCCCCGCCGGTCTGCGCCAGCGCCGACAGCCCGCCGTTGACCTGCGTCGCGATGGCCGAGCCGAGTGGCGCCAGCCCCAGCACGTTCGCACCGAAGCTGGCCGACACCGCGGCATTGAGCGAGGCGCCCAGCCCGGCGAGCTCGGCGCTCAGGGTCGCCCCCAGCGCCCCCAGCCCACCGCTGATGTCGATGGCGGCGGCGGGCAAGGCGTTCGCCAGGGTCTGCACGACGTTTACCTCGGCGGCGGCATACGTGCCGGCCCCCGCGGCCAAATTCTGCACGAACTGCTGGTGGAACACCGCCGCCTGCGCGCTGAGCTGTTGGTAGCCCGCCGCGTGCGAGGAAAACAGCGCCGCAATTTGCGCCGAAACCTCGTCGGCGGCGGCGGGCAGCACCCCCGTGGTCGCGGCGGCCGCCGCGGTGTTGGCCGACCCGATGAGGGAACCGATATTCGCCAAATTCGATGCCGCATCGGCGATTAGCTCCGGCCCCGCAATGAGAAACGACACTCTGACCTCCCCGGCTCAGCGCGAACTGAACGCAATCCCCCCCTTTGCCCATTGGGCGGGTTTCGCGATGGCCGAAGCGTATCGAAATGGCACGCTGAAAATGCCTATTTGCAATAACTAACGAATGCAAATAGTCGTTCCGATTAAACCGTGATTAATTCGTTACATTTCCATCGGGTTCGATGCCGAACCGGGGGCCTCGGATCCCCCGGCCGCCGGTTTTTACGCGCCGGTGAACAGGCCGGCCACGTCGGCAGCGAACGCCAGGCTCTGGTCGAAGGCCCCCACCAGCCCGGCGATCTGTCCGCCATTGAAGGTCTGCTGCCCGGTTCCCGTGAGCAGGCTCTGGTTGAAGGCCAGCTGCGGCGGCAGCGCACCCGTGAGGCCGTTGAAGGCCTGTTGGCCGGTGCCAACCAAGAGGTTGGCGACGTTGAAGGCGCGGTTGACCGTGCCGTTGAGCGCGGAATCGGTGCCGAAGATCGCCTTCTCCAGCCCCACCTCGTTGGTGAGCAACGTGTTGTTGAAGGCGAACTCGCTCTTGATCAGGTTGGTGTTGAAGTTGATCTGCGACGTCTCGAGCCCCTGCAGGAAATTGCCGGGCGCGCTCAGAATCGCCGCCTGGGTGGACGCGGGGAGCGCGCTCAGCAACGCCTGCCCGGGCGGGCTGCTCAGGACGAGACCGGCGAAGTCGGCGCCGACCACCAGGCTCTGATCGAAGGCGCCCAGCGGCCCGCCGATCGCGCCGCTGTTGAACACCTGCGCCGAGCTCCCCTGCAGCAGGCTGGAGGTGAAGTTCGTCGGAACCGGCGCGCCCACAATGGTGTTGAGCGTTTGCTGCGCCGTGCCCCACAGCAGGTTGCCGACGTTGAAGGTGCGGTTGACCACGCCGTTGAGCGCGCTATCGGTGCCGAAAATCGCACGCTCCAGCGCGACCTCGTTGGTGAGCAACGACTTGTTGAACGTGAGCTCGCTCGCGAGCAGGTTGGTGTTGAAGTTGATCTGGGCCGTCTCGATTTGCTGGAGCAGGCTGCCCGGCGTGTTCGCCGCGGCTTGGGCCGCCGCGGCGGGCGTCGACCCGGACAGGGTTTGCACGACATTGGCCTCGGCGTTGGCGTACGCGCTGGCGCTCGCCGCCATGGTCTGCACGAACTGCTCGTGGAACTGCGCGGCCTGCGCGCTGAGCGCCTGATACAGCTGGCCGTGCGCGCCGAACATCGCCGCGATTCCGGCCGACACCTCGTCGAGCGCGGCGGGCAATATCCCGGTCGTCGCGGCGGCCGCCGCGCCGTTGGCCGAGCCGATCGCCGAAGCGAGGTTCGTTAAGTCCGCGGTCGCCGCCGACACCAACTCCGGCGTCGCAATCAGAAACGACATCGTGCACCTCCGTGAGACGAATACGCCCGGTCGGTGAGGCTCCGCGTTCCGGGCTGCCGGGGACGAGCAGAGCCTATCGCCTCGACGGGGCGCAAACAGGCGTTTCGGAAATTGTTGTTTTCAGAAATTGACGCGGGTCGGCGAGCCTTTACGGGCCGGTCTTGGTCCACTGCCCGGCATCGCCCACGATGCCGACCGGCACCGCGCCCGAGAGGCTGACGTTCTGCACGCTCGGGCCGGCCGCGACGATGGTGGTGTCCTGCAGGATCGGCAACACCGTCGACATGTTCCACAGCCGCGGTTCGACCGCGGTGATCACGTCGTTGATGGGCTTGGTGCCGTTGAGGGCGGCGTCGATGTTCGACTGGATGCTGCGATCGCAGATGCCGGTGAGGTTCGACGGCGCCTGCACCAGCGCGCCGGGCTCGGGCGGGCGGCTGGGCGGCGTCGGGGTGGGCGTCACCGAGGACGCCGCGGTGCTGCCCGGCCCCGGCCCGGGGGGCGGCGAGGGCCCGCCGGCGCCGGGGGTACCGGGGGCCGAGGCGCTCGGGGTCGGCACCTGCGTGGACTGCAGGGCCGGGCAGCCGTAACGCGAGGCGAGCAGAGTCGCCAGGTTCCCGCCGGCCTGGTGCCAGCCGACGATCGCATCCACCCGGTTGTCGTTCAGCGCGTCGCGATACAGCGTCACCGGGTCCAGCGCCATCACGGTCGCGAGGATGCCGACGTTGCGCAGCTGGTCGGCGGCGGTGTTGGCCACCGCGACCGAGGTGGGGTCGTTCGCCGCCACCCCGATGACCAGTGACAGCTGCTGGCCGTCCTTGCTGATCCGGCCCCGGACCACCTCCGGCGGCCCGCTGGTCGGCGGGGTCGGCGCCGCCGACGTCGACGAGGTGGCCTCGATCTGATAGCCGGCCGCCGAGAGCAACGCCAGCGCCGCCGGCGTCGTCATCGCCGGGGGCGCGGTCGGCTCGTAGCCGGGGTCGCTGGGCGAGCGGATCTGGGCCTGGTCCAGCGTGACGGTGTTGTCGCTGCCGGCGCCCACGGCCGCCAGCAGGTCCACGTCCAGCAGCCCCAGGATCGCCTTGCGGACCTGCGTGTCGGCCAGCTTCGGCTCGTTGGCGCGCAGCGTGAGCTGCATGACCCGCGGCGTCACGATCCGTGCGGTCCGCACGTCCGGGATGGCCGACAGCTGCGCGAAGGCGGCCGAGCCGCCGTGCACCTGCGCCACCTGGGTGTCGCCGTTGCGCACGGAGTCGGCCAGCGCGGCCGGCGCCCCGGCCCGGCGGAACAGGATCAGGGCGGGCTTGGCGGGCGGGCCCCAGTAGCGGTCGTTGCGCGCGATCAGGATCTCGTCGCGCTGCGGATCGATGCCCTCCACGCGGAACTGCCCGCCGGTGACCGGCAGCGTGCGGGCCAGCCCGGCGGCGAAACCGCCGGGAACGTCCTTGACGATGTGCGCCGGCAGGATGTTGCTGAACAGCTCTTTCCAGGCCGGATACGGCTGCGCGAAGGTGACCACGGCCTGCTTGCCGCCCTCGAGCGATTGCACGCCGGTGATGAGGTCGTATCCGGCCGGGTCGACGACGCCCGGCTGGCTGACCATCTGCCGCCACAGGTACCAAAAGTCGTCGGCCGCGATCGGGGCGTTGTCGGTCCACTGCGCCTCGGGCCGGATCGTGTAGGTCACGGTGAACGGGTTCTGGCTGGTCACGTCCGCGGACACCAGCAGCGTCGGGTCCATCTCCCAGCGCGAGCCCGTCGGCGTGGTGGGGTCGGGCACCGGCCGAAACGCGCTGGGCAGCACCAGCGCGCTGATCGCCGCGTTCACCGGCGACAGGTCGGACAACAGGTGCGGGTTGAACCCGGGGCCGATCGAGTCGATGCCCATGATGATCTGGGTGGGCCGCTGCGGGGGCGGCGGGGAGTTGTGCGGGGTGTCGGTGCTTTGCGGCGCCGGCGGGGGTTTGACCGTGCACGCCGCCAGCGCGAGCACGACCAGCGAGACGACGGCGCCGGCCGTCATGAACGGTCGGCGGGCTCGTCGCGGCACGGACATCAGGGTATCGAGCGCCCGACCGGCGGCCCGGCTAACCACGGGCGCTAGCCCCGGGCCTTGGCCCGCGCCCGGCTGCGGGCCCGCGCGGTGGCGTCCAGCTCGACTTTGCGGACCCGCACGATCTCGGGCGTCACCTCGACGCATTCGTCGGGCGCGCAGAACTCCATGGCTTGTTCGAGGTCGAGTTCCAGCGGCTTGGACAACGTCTCCATCACGTCGGCCGTCGACGACCGCATGTTGGTCAGCTTCTTCTCACGGGTGACATTGATGTCGAGATCCTCCGGGCGCGGGTTGATCCCGACGACCATGCCCTCGTAGGTGTCCTGGCCCGGCTCGACGAAGAACTGGCCGCGATCGGCGAGCTGCAGCAGCGCGAACGGGGTGATGGTTCCCGACCGGTCGGACACCAGCGAGCCGGTGTGGCGGGCCCGGATCTCCCCCGCCCACGGCTTGTAGCCGTCGAACACCGCATGCCCGACGCCGGTGCCGCGGGTCTCGGTGAGAAAGTCTGTGCGCCAACCGATCAGGCCGCGGCTGGGGACCACGAAGTCCATCCGCACCCAGCCGGTGGTGTGGTTGGCCATGTCGACCATGCGTCCCTTGCGGGCGGCCATCAGCTGGGTAACCGCGCCGACGAATTCCTCCGGGCAGTCGATGGTCATCGCCTCGAACGGCTCGCACAGCCTGCCGTCGACGGTCTTGGTCACCACCTGCGGCTTTCCCACGGTCAGTTCGAAGCCCTCCCGGCGCATCTGCTCGACCAGCACGGCCAGGGCCAACTCGCCGCGGCCCTGTACCTCCCAGGCATCGGGTGCGCCGATGTCGACGACACGGATCGACACGTTGCCCACCAGTTCGGTGTCCAGCCGGCTGCGCACCATCCGGGCGGTGAGCTTGTGGCCGGGCACCTTGCCCGCCAGCGGCGAGGTGTTGGTGCCGATCGTCACCGAGATCGCCGGCTCGTCCACGGTAATCCTCGGCAGGGCAACGGGATTCGCGAGATCGGCCAGCGTGTCGCCGATCATGATCTCCGGGATGCCGGCCACGGCGACGATGTCGCCGGCGATGGCCTCGTCGGTCGGCGTGCGCTCCACGCCTTCGGTGGCCAGCAACTCGGTGATCTTGGCCGTCGCCGTCGTCTCCTGGCCGTCCACTTCGCGGATCCAGGCGACCTGCTGGCCCTTGCGGATGCGCCCGTTGTAGATGCGGATCAGCGCCAGCCGGCCCAGGAAGGCCGACGCGTCGAGGTTGGTGACCAGCGCCTGCAGCGGCGCCTCCGGGTCGCCCTTGGGCGGCGGCACGTGCTCCTCGAGGACCTCGAACAGCGGGTCCAGGTTGGTACCGTCCGGCACCTGGCCGTCGGGCGGCTGGGTGGTGCTGGCCACCCCGGCGCGCCCGGAGGCGTACAACGTCGGCAGGCCCAGCGCCTGCTCGGCCGCGGCGGCCGCTTCGTCGTCGAGATCCGAGGCCACGTCGAGCAACAGGTCGTGGCTGTCCTCCACCACCTCGGCGATGCGGGCGTCGGGGCGGTCGGTCTTGTTGACGACAAGGATCACCGGAAGGTGGGCGGCCAGCGCCTTGCGCAGCACGAACCGCGTCTGCGGCAACGGGCCCTCCGAGGCGTCGACCAGCAGCAGCACCCCGTCCACCATGGACAGACCGCGCTCCACCTCGCCGCCGAAGTCGGCGTGCCCGGGCGTGTCGATCACGTTGATCACGGTGACCGTGCCATCCGGGTGGTGGCGGTGGACGGCGGTGTTCTTGGCCAGGATGGTGATGCCCTTTTCCCGCTCCAGGTCGCCGGTGTCCATCACGCGTTCCTGCACCTCGCCGCGCTCGTGCAGGGCGCCGGATTGCCGCAGCATCGCGTCGACCAGGGTGGTTTTCCCGTGGTCGACGTGGGCGACGATGGCGACGTTGCGGAATGGCACGTCGGAGATTCTGGCAGCCGGGCGCGTCAGATGGCGAACCGGACCACCGGCGCTACCAGCCGCGGCGGCGCGGCGCCGTGCCGATCAATTCGGGGGTGTCGGCCACGTCGCGGCTGCGATACACGATGTAGGGCCGGAACAGATAGGCGATCGGGGCGCTGAACGCGTGCACCAACCGCGTGAATGGCCACAGCGCGAACAGCGCGAGCGCGATGAACACGTGGATCTGGTAGTAGAACGCGGCGTGGGCCATCAGGTCCCCGCGCGGGTCGAGGATCCAGATCGACCGGAACCAGACCGACACCTTCTGCCGGTAGTCGTGCAGCTCCCCGAAGTGGGTGGCGCCGGCCAGGGTGCAGCACATCCCGGCGACCAGGGCGCACACCAGCACGAAGTACATCAGCTTGTCGTTGCGGGTGGTGGACAGGTAGACGGGTCCGTAGGCGCGGCGCCGGTAGACCAGCAGCCCGATGCCGATCAGCGTGGCGAACCCGGCGGGCACGCCGAGCAGCAGCGCCTGCAGGTGATAGATGTGATCGCTCATGCCGATGTCCCGGGTCAGCCACTCCGGGACGAACAGGCCCATGATGTGGCCCAAGATGACCGCGAGGCTGCCGAAGTGAAACATCGGGCTGCCGATCGACAGCAGCTTCGACTCGTAGATCTGTGACGACCGGGTGGTCCAGCCGAACTTGTCGTAGCGGTAGCGCCACCAGGTGCCGACGGCCGCGGCCGCCAGAACGGCGTAAGGGATGTCGTCCCAGAAGATCTCGAGCAGCTTCATGTGAACCAACGTCAGGCCCCCTTGGTGCGCTTCGGCGGGACGGTCAGGGTAAACGGTTGCAGCCCAACGGCTTCGGTGGGAGGCCCGGCCTTCGCGAGCCGTTCGGCTCGGCGCACGTCCTGGTCGGTGGCCGCCGGCAGCGTCGCGCAGACGGCCGCGACGGTGTGTTCGTAGGGCGAGCCGGCATCGGCCAGCGCGCCCCGCAGCACGTCGATCGGAATCCGGTGCTCGGCCAGCAGGCGGCGCCCCGCCTCGGGGTCGACGGTCGCGGCGAATTCCAGCACGACGGGCAGGTGGTCAGGCGCCTCGGAGCGCGGCGGTTCGACGCCGGCGGCGCGGTAGGCGGTCGCGAACGTCAGCATCTCCCGGCCGCGGTTGCGGGTGTCCCCGGCGGTCCAGTAGGTCAGGTACATGGTGTTGCGCCGGCGCATGTCGAAGGTCTCGACGTAGTCCATCTCGGCGGCCATCGGTTCGAGGGAGCGCAGGGCCGCAACCGTGCGGCCGAGCAGCGCGGCCGCCGGGCCGTCGAGGTGTCCCAGCAGCTCCTCGACGGTGTCCAGCCGGTCGGCGAATCCCCCGTCGGGGTAGGCCAGCAGCAGCGACGCAGCCTGCCACACCAGCCGGTCCTGCATGGTGCGGTCGCGCGCACGGCCGCGCACCTGTCGCGGCAGCCTCATCCGCCGGCCTCCGGAAACAGGCCCGCGGGCGTGCCGTTACCGTCCCAGGTGAGCAGGTTCACCCGGGAGCGGCCGCCCCCGCGGGAGCGCTCGGCGACGTCGCCGCCGGTGGCGGCCTCACCGCGCTGACGCTGTTGTTTGAGGACGTGGAAGGTCTCCACGGCAACCGGCACCGGGGCGCCGCTTCCCTCGCCGAACGGGCCCGATTCGTACATCCCCGGGCCGCCTTCGCCCGACAGCGAGCACCCCATCTCCTCCAGATCTTTGGCCTGGGGGCTGAAGGCGGTCGGAATGACGTACCGCTCTTCGTATTTCGCGATCGCGAGGAGCCGGTACATCTCGTAGATCTCTTCCTCGGTCATCCCGACGGCGTGCGGGATGTGGGGCTGGGTCTCCCGCCCGAGGTTGATGTCGCGCATGTAGGAGCGCATCGCCGCAAGCCGCCGCAACACGCCCTCGACGACCGTGGTGTCGCCGGCGGTGAACAATTCCGCCAGGTATTGCATGGGGATCCGCAGCACGTCCAGCGCGCCGAAGAGGTTGCCCAGGTCCTCGCCGTCGTGCCCGTCGCGGCTGACCGCGTCGACCACCGGCGACAGCGGCGGGATGTACCAGACCATCGGCATGGTCCGGTACTCCGGGTGCAACGGCAGCGCCACCTTGTACTTGTTGATCAGCGCGTATATCGGCGAGCGCTGCGCGGCCTCGATCCACTCGTCGGTGATCCCCTCGGCACGTGCGGCCGCGATCACCTCGGGGGCACTGGGGTCCAACAGAATCCGGCGCTGCGCCTCGTAAAGGTCGGTGTCGCGTTCCACCGACGCCGCCTCGAGCACCCGGTCGGCGTCGTAGAGCACCAGCCCGAGGTAACGCAGCCGGCCCACGCACGTCTCCGAGCAGATCGTCGGCAGGCCCACCTCGATCCGCGGGTAGCACAGCGTGCACTTCTCGGCCTTGCCGGTCTTGTGGTTGAAATACACCTTCTTGTAGGGACATCCGGAAACGCACATCCGCCAGCCACGGCAGCGGTCCTGGTCGACCAGCACGATGCCGTCCTCGCTGCGCTTGTACATCGCGCCCGACGGGCACGAGGCCACACACGAGGGGTTGAGGCAGTGCTCGCAGATCCGGGGCAGGTAGAACATGAAGGTCTCTTCGAGCTTGAGCCTGATCTCGTCGTTGACCTTCTTCAAAATCGGGTCACCGGATAGGATTTCGGGCGACCCGGCCAGGTTGTCGTCCCAGTTAGGTCCCCAGGAGACTTTCATCGGCTTGCCGGTGATCAGGCTGCGCGGGGCGGCCGTCGGGAAGGTGTCGCCCGCGGGCGCCGTGGTCAGATTCTCGTAGTCGTAGGTCCACGGCTCGTAGTACTCGTCGAGGGTGGGCAGCTTCGGGTTGGCGAAGATCCGCAGCAGCTTGCTGAGGCGGCCCCCATCGCGCAGCCGCAGCCGGCCCTTCTTGTCGCGGATCCACCCGCCGCGCCAGCGCTCCTGGTCCTCGTAGGTACGCGGATAGCCTTGTCCCGGACGCGTTTCGACGTTGTTGAACCACACGTACTCGGTGCCGCTGCGGTTGGTCCACGCCTGTTTGCAGGTGACCGAGCAGGTGTGGCAGCCGATGCACTTGTCGAGGTTCATCACCATCGCCATCTGCGCCATTACTTTCATCGCTAGTACTGCACCTCCTGGCTGCGACGGCGCACGACGGTCACCTCGTCGCGCTGGTTGCCGGTGGGCCCGAGGTAGTTGAAGGCGAACGCGTGCTGGCCGTAGCCGCCGGCCAGGTGGCTGGGCTTGATGCGCACCCGGGTCAGCGCGTTGTGGTTGCCGCCGCGCTTGTTGTTGGTCTCGGTGCGGGGGGTATCCACGGTGCGTTCCTGGACGTGGTAGACGAATACCACGCCATCGGGCATCCGGTGCGACACGATCGCCCGGCACACATAGATCCCGTTGGCGTTCACCGCCTCGACCCAGTCGTTATCGCGCACTTTGATTTTCGCGGCGTCGCCGGGGCTCATCCACATCGTCGGGCCGCCCCGCGACAGCGACAGCATGTACAGGTTGTCCTGGTAGGTGGAGTGGAACGACCACTTCGAGTGCGGGGTGAGATACCGCACGGTGAGCCCGATGCCGTCGTCCGTCGGACCGAGCTCGGGTTGGCCGAACAGCCGCGTCATGTCCAGTGGCGGCCGGAACACCGGCAGGTGCTCGCCGAGTTCCTCGACCCAGTCGTGGGCCAGGTAGAAGTGCATCCGACCGGTGAGCGTGTGGAACGGCTTGAGGTGTTCGATGTTGATGGTGAACGGCGCGTACCGGCGCCCGCCGGTTTCGCTGCCCGACCATTCCGGGCTGGTGATCACCGGGACTGGGCGCGCCTGGGTGTCTGCGTAGGTGATGCGGCGCTCCTCGCTGCCCTCGGCCAGGTGCGCCAGCCGCTGGCCCGTGCGCTTCTCCAGCTCCCGGAAGCCCTCGACGGCCAGCCGGCCGTTGGTGGTGCCCGACAGCAGCAGCAGCACGTCGGCCATCCGCTGCGCGGTGGTGATGGCCGGACGGCCGGCGGCCACACCGGAACTCAGCACGCCGAACCTGGCGGCCAGCTCCTCGACCTCCCGGAACGGATGCACCGTGATGCCCTTGGTGGTCACCCCGAACTGATCGACGAGGGGGCCCAGCGTCAGCCACTTGTCGTAGATCGCGGTGTAATCGCGTTCCACCACGGTCAGTTTGCCCATCGTGTGCCCCGGGACCGGGGTGGCGCCGTTGCGCAGCCAGTCCCTCTCGATGCCGTCGGGATAGGCCATCGCGTCCGGGGTATCGTGCTGCAGCGCGGTGAGCACCACGTCGCTGCGGGTGCCCAGATGGCGCTTGGCCATCGCGCTGAACGCGCGGGCGATGGCACCGAAAGCGTCGAAGTCCGAACGGGTTTCCCACGGCGGATCGGTGGCGGCGCTGAACGCGTGCACGTAGGGATGCATGTCGGTGCTGGACAGGTCTGCCTTCTCGTACCAGGTGGCCGCCGGCAGCACGACGTCCGACACCAGCGTCGTCGAGGTCATCCGGAAGTCGATCGACATCATCAAATCGAGCTTGCCCTCGGGGATCTCGCCGTCGCACACCACGTCGACCGGCCGCACGCCGTCTTCCGGCGGCTGCGCCGTCGCGTTGGAATCGGTGCCCAGCAGATGGCGCAGGAAGTACTCGCCGCCCTTGCCCGACGAGCCGATCAGGTTGGCCCGCCACACGGTCAGCACCCGTGGCCAGTTGACCGGGTTGTCGGGGTCGGTCACGGCGAGCTTGAGCTTGCGCTGGGCGAGCTGGTCGGCGACGTACTCGGCGACGTCGCGATCGGCGCCGCGCGCCGCGTCGGCGAGTTCCAGGCTGGACCGGTCGAACTGCGGATAGAACGGGCTCCATCCCATCGCCACCGCCGAGGCCAACACGTCCATGGTGTGCTTGCCCGAGAATCTGCCGCGGCCCACCGGGCTGCTCAGCTTGTCGGCGCCGTACCCGTCGTAGCGCCACTGGTCGGTATGGGCGTACCAGTACGAGGCGCCGGGCACCTGCCGCGGCGGTCGCGACCAGTCGGTGGCCATCGCCATGGTCTGAAACCCGGTGAGCGGCCGCACCTTCTCCTGGCCGACGTAGTGCGCCCATCCCCCGCCGTTGCGGCCCATCGACCCGGTCAGCATCAGCAGCGCGAGCACCGCGCGGTAGATCGCGTCGGCGTGGAACCAGTGGCAGATGCCGCCGCCCATGATGATCATCGAGCGGCCGCCGGATTCGTCGGCGCTGCGGGCGAATTCCCTGGCGACGCGGATCGCCTGCGCGGCCGAGACGCCGGTGATCGGTTCCTGCCAGGCCGGGGTGTTCTGGTGCGTCGCGTCGTCGTAGCCGGTGGGCCATTCGCCCGGCAGCCCGGGGCGTGCCACCGCGTACTGGGCGAGCATCAGGTCGAATACCGTGCACACCAGGTGTTTACCGAATCGGCGCACAGGCACGCCCCGTGCGATCGTGCAGCCTTCGCCGTTGACGGTGTCGAAGCTGGGCAGGTGCACGAGCGCGGGGCCGGGGTCACTATCGTCACCGTCGCCGGCGGGGGCATCGGCGACGCTCAGCGCCGGCAGCACGTCGCCGAGATCCAGGTTCCACTTGCCGACGCCGTCCTCGCCGTACCGGAATCCGAGCGAACCGTGAGGCACCACAACGGAATTCGTCGCCTCGTCGAGCACCGCCGGCTTCAACGCGGCGTTTTCGACGGCCCCGCCGATATCGGCGGCCGTCAGGTGTTTGCCCGGCACCAGCATGTCGCCGCGCTGCTCCAGCTTGATCAGGAACGGCAGGTCGGTGTAGCGGCGCGCGAAGTCGGCGAAGAACGGGACCCGTTTCTGCACATAGCATTCCGAAAGAATCACGTGGCCCATGGCCATCGCCAGCGCACCGTCCGTCCCGGCGGCGCACGGCATCCACTCGTCGGCGAACTTGGTGTTGTCGGCGTAGTCGGGGCTGACGGTCACCACCTTGGTGCCGCGGTAGCGGGCTTCCGCCATCCAGTGCGCGTCGGGGGTCCGGGTGATCGGCACGTTGGAGCCCCACATCATCAGATACGCCGCGTCCCACCAGTCCCCCGACTCCGGCACGTCGGTCTGGTCGCCGAACACCTGCGGCGACGCCACCGGCAGGTCGGCGTACCAGTCGTAGAACGACGTCATCGCGCCGCCGATCAGCTCGTAAAAGCGCGAGCCGGCGGTGTAGGAGACCATCGACATCGCCGGGATCGGGGAGAAGCCCGCGACCCGGTCCGGGCCGTAGGTCTTGATGGTGTGCACGTGCGCGGCCGCGATCAGTTCGGTGGCCTCGGCCCAGGCGATCCGCACCAGCCCGCCCTTGCCGCGCGCCCGCTGGTAGCGGCGCCTGCGTTCGGGGTCGGCCTGGATGTCGGCCCACGCCAGCACGGGGTCGCCGAGCCGCGCCTTGGCCTCGCGGAACATCTCGACCAGCACGCCGCGGGCGTAGGGATAGCGCACCCGGGTGGGCGAGTAGCTGTACCACGAGAACGACGCGCCGCGCGGGCAGCCGCGCGGCTCGTACTCGGGCCGGTCGGGGCCCACCGATGGGTAGTCGGTCTGCTGGGTCTCCCAGGTGATGATCCCGTCCTTGACGTAGATCTTCCACGAGCAGGACCCCGTGCAGTTGACCCCGTGGGTGGAGCGGACCACTTTGTCGTGGCTCCACCGGTCGCGGTAGAAGACGTCGCCCTCCCGGCCGCCCCGCCGGGTGACGGTGCGCAGGTCGTCGGAGATCTCGCCCGGGGTGAAGAATCGCCCGGTGCGCTCTAGTAACTCCTCGAGCGGTCCACCGATATGAGGTGTGACGGTCAAGGGGTGACCCTCCTAGTCGCTGGCTGGTGTCGGGCGGTCCCTGGCTCGGTCCGCACGCGCGACAGCGCACCAGCATAGGTAGCCGGCAGGGCGCCCGCCAGCCGTGCCGGGCGGCTCCTGTTGGCGCAGCTTCGCGCCGTCAACCTGGGCTTTTTCGCGGGCACGCCGCGACCCGGTGTGTCAGCCGTGACCACACCGTCGCAAACAACCGTCGGGATCGCTACCGGCATGCTGATCGAGGTTAGGGGGACTTTTTGGGTTATTACCTTTCGATTTCACGCGTGTCAGCTGCCACAGCGCTGTAAGTTCACTGAAGGAGAGCTGTGGACCGGATATGAGGTCGCTCACAGCGTTCCGGCAAGGTCCTCCAGCCAGCCGCGATCGGCCGGCACCCAGTCGACGTCGTGCAGTTCCGCGGCGGTCACCCAGCGCAGCGACTGGTGGTCGTGCGGGTGCGGCCTGCCCCGCAACAGCCGCACCCGATACGCCCGCAGCGTCGTCGTGCCGTTCAGTTCGATGTCGGCGCCGAGCCGGTCGCCGACCGCGATGTCGCCGATCGCCAGGCCCAGCTCCTCGGTCAGCTCCCGGGCCAGCGCGTCGCGCTCGGTCTCACCGGGGGCGACCTTGCCGCCGGGGAGTTCCCAGCGCCCGGCCAGCTCCGGCGGCCGGGCGCGCTGCGCCACCAGGAGCCTGGAGCCGGAGATGACCGCGGCGGCGACGACGATCTGGGTCGGCATGCCAGGACGGTATACGGTCGGGATATGGCTGTATTAACGGATGAGCAAGTGGACGCCGCACTGCCCGAACTCAACGGATGGGAACATTCCGGCGGCGCCATTCGCCGCTCGGTCAAGTTTCCCAGCTTCCTCGACGGCATCGACGCGGTGCGCCGGGTGGCCGAGCACGCGGAGAGCAAGGACCATCACCCGGACATCGACATTCGCTGGCGGACGGTCACTTTCGCGCTCGTCACGCATTCCGAGGGCGGGATCACCCAAAACGACATCGACATGGCGCGCGACATCGACGGGATCGTCGGAAACTAGCCGTCCGACCCGGCCCGACGGGCCGCGTCGCCCGTGGCCGCGATCCAGATCAGCGTCGCCACCGCGGCCACGATGTAGACGAGTCCTGCCCACGCCAGGTACCACGGCCGGCCGACCTGCCAGATGGTCGGCTGGGCGAAGCTCAGCAGCCAGGGCACGCCGACAAGGGTGAGCGCCAGCCAGCCCCAGCCCACGACCCTCGCGCCCGGCCGCTCGCGCGGCGGCCCGTGGATGGCCCAGATCATCAGCGGCACCAGCCACACCCAGTGGTGGCTCCACGAGATCGGCGACAGCAGCAGCCCGAACAGCTCGACCACCAGCAGCCTGCCCAGCCGGTCGGAGGGCTCCAGCGCCCGCCAGGCCAGGAAGGCCAGCACCGCAGTGACCGCGATCGCGGCCAGCACCAGCGGGCCGAAGCCCGCGTCGTGGCCGAGGATCCGGGAGATGCCGCCCCGCCAGGATTGGTTGAACGACGTGCCGATCGGCCCGACCCGGCGCGCGTCACCCAGCAGCTCGGTGAAGTAGTAGCGCGCCTGGTCGCCCACGATCAGGGCCGACACGGCGACGGTGGCGGCGAAGACGGCGGCCGAAAACGCCGCCGCGGCCCAGCGCCGAGCGCCGACCAGGTAGACGCCGGCGATGGCCGGGGTCAGCTTGATGCCGGCCGCGACGCCGACCAGCAGCCCCGCCAACCACCACCGGGTGGTGTAGACGCCCCACAGCACCGCCACCATGAGCAGGACGTTGACCTGCCCGTAGTCGAACGTGCTGCGCAGCGGCTCGATCCAGATGGTGACCGCCGTCCACGCCATCGCCGCGCGCCGACCGGCGCCGGCGGGGACGCCGATCAGGCGCTGGCCGATCCGGATCGCGCCGTACAACGCGGCCATGGTCGCCAGCTGCCAACCGAAGGCGACCAGCCCGAACGGCAGTAGGTGCAGCGGGTAGAAGACGACGGCCGCGAACGGCGGATAGGTGAACGGCAGCGGGAAGTCCGGCGTCTGGTCGGCGTAGGCGTAGCTGTACAGGGTGCCGGGATGGTCGAGGGCCGCGGCGCCGCCGAGGTAGACGTGCAGGTCGACGAAGTTGGCGCCGTTGGGCGCCAGGTAGGTCCAGGCGAGCCGGGCGGCGACGCTGACCAGCAACAGCACCGGCGCGGCCGCCTGCAGCGGGCCCGCCAGCCGCCGCGTCAGGTGTGCCGCCGGGGCGGCCGTCGTGTCGGTGGTGGTGTCTATCCGCCCGACTTTAGCGATCGCGCCGCGCGCGGTGGGGCGTCCGGTCACCGCCCTCACTCGTATCGGTAACGATCGAATAAATGCCACACGTGTCACTTGAGTCACACCAGCATCAAAGTAGCTTCGGCGGCGGGACCAGTCATCGACAACCAGGGAGAGTCATGCCAACCATCTGGACTTACTTGCGCGCAACCGCCGTCCTCGTCGGTTCGTCCGCAGCCTTACTGACGGGCGGTATCGCCCACGCGGACCCGGCGCCGGCGCCGGCGCCCTTGCCCAACATCCCGCAGCAGCTGATCAGCTCGGCGGCCAACGCGCCGCAAATCCTGCAGAACCTCGCCACCGCGCTCGGGGCCACCCCGCCGGCGGCGCCGGCCTCGCCCGGCGTCACCTTCCCGGGGCTGCCGGCGGCGGCCTCACCGGTGTCGTCCCCGTCGCCGATCTCGGCGATTCCGGGGCTCACCTCGCCCGCCGTGCCCGCGGCCCCGGCCGCTCCGACGATTCCGGGGCTGCCGGCCATTCCCGGGTTGTCGGCGCCGGCGGCCCCCGCGGCCCCGGCGGCTCCCCAGCTCCCGCAGGCGAGGGTGAACATGCCGGCGCTGCCGTCCGGGATGCCCGTCAACGTGCCCGCGCAAATGACGCTTCCGCAGGACCTCTCGTCGTTGGCCACGGGTCAGGCCCCGGCCGCACCGGCCGCCCCGGCGCCGGCCGCACCGGCGCTTCCCAACCCGATGTCCCCGCTGCTTGCGGCCATCCCCTGAGCGGCCCCTTAGACAGCTAACCCACTACCCAGGACCGGAGGACACCGTGGGAAACACTTGGAACCTGTCTAAAGGTGTGGCCGCTGTCGTCACCGCGTCGGCTGCCGCGTTCGGGTTCTGCCCGAGCGCGGCGGCCGACCCGGCGGCACCGCAGCCGGCGCCGCAACCCGCCGCCGCCCAGCAGCTACCGGGCCTGCCGGCCCTGTCGCAGCTGAGCCCGATCATCCAGCAGGCGGCCAGCAATCCCGGGCAGGCGACACAGCTGCTCATGGCCGCCGCCCAGGCCTTCGCCCACAACCCGGCGGCGCCGGGCGAATCCAGGAACGTCGCGGCGTCGGTGAACCAGTTCGTGCAGGAGCCCGGCGCGCCGGTGCCCGGCGCACCGGTGCCGGCGGCCGACACCGCCCCGGCGCAGCACGTGCCGCCGGCGGGCATCGAACCGGGGCTGCAGTCGCACCTGCCGCCGGGAATCGATCCGACTCACGCCGTGGGTCCCGGGCCCGCGACGGCACCGCCCGCCGCTCCCGCGCCGGCTCCGGCGGCGGCACCCGCCGCGGCCGCTCCGGCCCCGGCCGCCGCCCCGGCGCCGGCCCCCGCACCCGACGCCGCTCCCGGCCCGGCGCCGGCACCCGACGCCGCTCCCGCCCCGGCACCGGCTCCGGCCCCCGCACCCGACGCCGCTCCCGCCGCGGCGCCCGGCCTGGGGCCCGACGCCCCGCCCACGCAGGACTTCATGTACCCGTCCATCGGCACCAATTGCCTTGCGGACGGCAGTAGTTCGATCGCCACCGCGCTGTCGGTCGCGGGGCCGGCCAAGATCCCGACGCCCGGCCCCGGGCCCGGCCAGACCGCCTACGTGTTCACCGCGGTCGGCACGCCGGGACCCGCCGAGGTGCAGAAGCTGCCGCTGAACGTCACCTGGGTCAACCTGACCACGGGCAAGTCGGGCACGGCCACGCTCAAGCCGCGCACCGACATCAACGGCGACGGGCCGACGACGCTGACGGCGATCGTCGACACCGGCTCGGGCAGCATCATGTCGACGATCTTCGGGCAGGTCACCACCAAGGAAAAGCAGTGCCAGTTCATGCCCACCATCGGCTCGACGGTGGTGCCCTAGCCGGGTGCCGCCGCCGGGCGGGTGTCGCTAGTACGCCATGAACAGGATGGCGTCGCGGTCGTACTCGAGGCCCGGATGGTCCTTGGCCAGGTGAGCCTGGGTCAGCTCGACCAGCTCGTCCTCATCCTTGCCGACGATGGCTTCGCCGCACGGACACGTCAGGTGTGTCTTCACGTTGCCGCCTTTCCCTTCGCTGCCTTCATCTGCTTCTTGTACGACCGCACCTGGCCGAGCGAACGGTCGTCGACGATGTCCGCAACGGACAGGTGCGTGCCGGCCTTGCCGAACTCTCCGGCCGCCTCCCGCCAGCCCTTCGGTGTCACGCCGTACTGCTTGCCGAGCAACGCCAGAAAGATCTTCGCCTTCTGCTCGCCGAAGCCGGGCAGCCCCTTGAGCCGCCGCAGCAGCTCCTTCCCGTCGGGCTCACCCGCCGTCCACAACCCCGCGGCCCTACCGTCGTAGCGGTCGGTGATGATCTGCGCCAGGGCCTGGATGCGCTTGGCCATCGATCCTGGGAAGCGATGCACCGCGGGCCTTTCCGAGCACAGCGCGGCGAACTTGTCGGGGTCGTAGCCGGCGATCTCGCCGGCGTCCAGAGAACCCATGCGGTCCGCGATCTTCTTCGGCCCCGCGAAGGCGGTCTCGAACGGCACCTGTTGGTCCAGCAGCATCCCGATCAGCAGGGCGAAGGGATCGTCGTCCAGCAGTGCGTCGGCGGCCGGATCCTGGGCGAGCTGCAGTCTGGGCACCCGCACAGCATAACCACCGGGTTAATGTGGCCGGGTGGTGGACGAAGCCAAGGTGTCACTGATGCTGGCCCGCGACGAACTGCATCAGCTCGTCGCCGCCTATTGCCGCGCCGTCGACCGCGCTGACTACGGGGCGCTCCGGGACCTGTACCACCCCGACGCGACCGACTCGCACGGCTCGTTCTCGGCGGGCGGCGTGGAGAATTTCATCGCGCAACTGCAGGCCGCGGAACCGTATGTGCGTGTCTCGCAACACAACATCACCACAACGAACTTCGCGATCGACGGCGACACCGCCCGGGGCGAGATCTACTGCCTGGTTTTTCACACCTTCGCGGGCCCCGAACACGACGTGGACGTCATCATCGGCGGCCGGTACCTGGACGCCTACACCAAACACGACGGCCGCTGGAAGTTCAGTCGGCGCACCATCGTGGCGGACTGGGCATACCAGAACGACCCGTCCCGGGTGAACTTCGAGCACCCCAGCACCCGGGGCAGCCTGCGCGGCAAGCCCGGCCAGGCCGACCCTTCGATCGACCTGTTCGCGCCGGACCGGGGCTGATCACCGATCGGTCGGAATCGGCTGCGCTGCAACGGTTTCGAAATTGCTCGCCTTAGCCGCTCTTGCGGCGGAATTCGCGGCGACTCTCCACCGGGCCGTGCGCGCGCCCGTGCTTGTCGCCGGCGTCCTTGTGGTCGGACGCGCCCGCAGACTTGGCCCTCTTGCGATCGAGGGCTTCGCGGAACTTGCGCTTCGTCGCGTCCCCGTCTTGGGATTTCGATCCGGCCATGACAGCAGCCTAGCCTGCGTGGCCGCGCGTGGCTTGCGGTTTTTCAGCGCTTGCCCGGCGGCATGCCGTAGACGTGTGAGATCCGCAGCGTCATCAGCACCCGCCGGTCGGTGACCATCGCCTGGCGGTACTCGTCCCAGTCGGGGTGCTCACCGGCGATGTTGCGGTACAAGGCGATCAGCCCCTCGACGGTGTCGTCGTCGGGCGCGGCCGCCGGGGGCGTCAGCTCGGCGGTGCCCTCGGCGACGGCGTACGACCACCCGTCGTCGGCGTCCACCAGGATCGACGCCCGCGGGTCCCGGCGCAGGTTGCGGGTCTTGGCCCGCGGCTCGGTGATCGATACCCGCACCACCAGCTCGCGCGGGTCGAAGTGGTAGCTCACGTTCGACAGTTGGGGACGCCCGTCGCGCTTGATGGTCGCCAGCACCCCCATGGAGTTCCCGCTGATCACGGCCAACAGCTTGTCGTCGAAGACCTGGCGTCCCATGCCGAAAGCCTACGTCGTGGTGGAATCGGACCATGACCGGATACGCAGCGTTCCTGCGCGGCGTCAACGTCGGCGGCGTCAACCTGAAGATGGCCGAGGTGGCGGCCGCGTTGACCGGCGCCGGGTTCGCCAGTGTGCGCACGATCTTGGCCAGCGGCAACGTGCTGCTGGAGTCGTCGGCGGGGGCGGCTGGGGCTGCTGAGGTGCGCCGGAGGGCCGAGGCCGCGCTGCGCGAGCGGTTCGGCTACGACGCGTGGGTGCTGGTCTACGACCTTGAAACCGTGCGCGCCGTCGTCGACGCCTACCCCTTCGAGCGCGAGGTCGAGGGGTATCAGTCGTACGTCACCTTCGTCGCCGACCCGGGCGTGCTCGACGAGCTCGCCGGGCTCAAGGGCGGCGCCGACGAGAAGATCCGCCGCGGCCCCGATCCACTAGGCGTCGTCTATTGGCAGGTCCGCAAGGGCGCCACGCTGGACAGCACGATCGGCAAGACGATGGGCAAGCCGCGCTACAAGTCCTCGACGACGACCCGCAACCTACGCACGTTGGACAAAGTGCTGCGGTGATTCGGCGGCTCAGTCGTCGGGCACGTTGGTCAGGTAGCGCATCGCGTCGGACTTGGTCAGGCCCAACGCCTTAGCGACCTCGACGTACTCCTTGGCGGCGGCCGCCATCGCCGCGTCGGTCGGGTCGAAGCGGGAGATGAAAGTGCCGAAGCGCCCACGCGTTTCGACGATCGCCGCCGACTCCAGCTCGCGGTAGGCCCGGGCCACGGTGTTCGCGGCGACGCCCAGCTGGCCGGCCAGGTCGCGCACCGTCGGGAGGCGGCTGCCCGGCGGCAGGGCGCCGCTGCGGACCCCGTCGATGACCTGGGTCCTGAGCTGGTCGAACAGCGGTTTGCCCGCCTTCACGTCGACCCGTAACCAATCCCGCAGCTCCACGGGTCCAGTATCGCGCACGCGAGGCTATGTTGGTGGGATGCGAGTAACGGTGCTCAGCGGCGCGGGGATCTCCGCGGAGAGCGGCGTGCCGACGTTCCGTGACGACAAGAACGGGTTGTGGGCGCGTTTCGATCCCTACGAGCTGTCCAGCATCCAGGGGTGGCGCAACAATCCCGAGCGCGTGTGGGGCTGGTATCTGTGGCGCCACTACCTCGTCGCCGACGTCGAGCCCAACGCCGGGCACCGCGCGATCGCCGCCTGGCAGGACCACGCCGAGGTCACCGTCGTCACCCAGAACGTCGACGACCTGCACGAGCGTGCCGGCAGCGTCCCGGTGCACCACCTGCACGGCAGCCTGTTCGAATTCCGTTGTGAGCGTTGCGATAAGCCCTACACCGAGACGCTTCCCGTGATGACCGAACCGGCGCTGGAGGTGGAGCCCCCGGTGTGCCGCTGCGGCGGGCTGATCAGGCCCGACATCGTCTGGTTCGGCGAGGCGCTGCCCGACGAGCCGTGGCAGAAGTCGGTCGCGGCCACACAGGCCGCCGACGTGATGGTGGTGGTGGGCACGTCGGCGATCGTCTATCCGGCGGCCGGCCTGCCGGATCTGGCGCTGGCCCGCGGCGCGGTGGTCGTCGAGGTCAATCCCGAGCCGACGCCGCTTACCTCCAGCGCCACGATCAGCATCCGCGAGAGCGCGAGCCACGCGTTGCCCGAGCTGCTGCAACGGCTGCCCGCCCTGCTGGGGTAGCCGCACCGCCTCACCGCGCGAACCGTTAGGCCCGGGTGGCCCGCCCCAGCGCCAGCTCCGACACCGGCAACGGCGCCCACGCCGGCAACGTCCATTCCCGCCGCGACGTGTGCACCTCGAACCCGGCGTCGGCGATCGCGCGCTCCGTGTCCCGATGGGTGTGGCAGTTGCCGAACAACCTCGGCCACAACGTCGCGTCGGCCAGCCGCTGCAGCCTCCCCCGCGCGCCGGCGCTCGCTACGTGCTCGAGGTAGCGCAGCTGCCCGCCCGGCTTCAGCAGCGAATGCACCCGCCGCAGCACGCCGGCCGCGTCGCGCACCGAGCACAACACCAGCGAGCACACCGCCGCGTCGAACGGCTCGCCGTCGCTGAACACCTCCGCGGTCTCCGCCTTGACGACGACGGGCACGGGCGCATCGGCGGCCGCGGCGCGGGCGTGCGCCGCCAGCCGCGGCTCCGGCTCGACCGCGACCACCTGGGAGACCGACCGCGGGTAGTTGGCGAAGTTCGTCCCGACGCCCGCGCCGATCTCGAGCACCCGGCCCGACAGGCCGGCCAGGTTCTCCCGGCGCAGGGCCCGCACCGCCTCGGTCTCGTGGGCGGCGACGATGGGCCACACGCGCGCGAAGAAGGGGTGGTCGACCGTGGACCCCGCCGCCGGCGTCACGTCCGCGACGCCTCAGACGGGCGATGCGCCACCACCCACGCCGCCAACTTCCGCGGGGTGGCCTCCCGGCCGCAATACCCGAGCACCAATTGCCCGCAGAACACCGACGACAGCACCCGGTCGACGAATGCCTCGGTGTCGCCGAAAGGCAAGTGCGGCTTGGCGATCAACATGGCCGCCACACCGTGGGCCGCACTCCACAGTTCCAACGCGACGGTGGTGGGGTCGTCGGGCCGGTACGTGCCGTCGTCCATCAGCTTCTGCACGGTGGCGCGAATGTGCTTGAACGCCGAGCTGTTCAGCGTCGTGTCGACGCTGCTTCCCCAGCGCCACTCCCCCATCATGGCGATGCGATACAACTCCGGGGTCTCGACCGCGAACCGGACATAGGCGCGCGCCTGGGCGCGCAGCACCTCGACCGGCGAGGCGTATTCGGCTGCCAGCCGCCGCATCTCCGGGTCGAGCTTTTCGAAGTACCGCGCGCACACCGCGTCCATCAGCGCGTCCTTGTCGGCGAAGTGCAGATAGATCGATGGCGGTGTGACGCCGACACGCTGTGCCACCGAACGGATGGACACCGACCGGGCGCTCCCCGTCTCCAGCAGCAGTTCGGTGGTCGCGTCGAGGATCTCGTCGCGCAGCCGCTCGCCGGTCCCGCGGCGCGCCCTGACGCGGCGGAGGCCGTCGACCGAGACGTCAACCAATGTGGGTCACCGATTCTTTGACCGGGCGCCCGTTGTGCCGCACCGGCTGAGGCCCCGTCTCCAGGGCAGGCCCCCCGATTCGTTCGTCGATGCCCTCGCTGATGCCGAAGCGCTCGTGCAGCCAGACCAAAGGCTTTGGCGCCCACCAGTTCCAGCGACCCATCACGTGCATGAATGCGGGCACCAGGACCATGCGCACCAGCGTCGCATCGGCGAACACGGCCACGGTTAGCCCGAGGCCGAACATGCGCATGAACGACACGTGCGCGGCGATCAGCGCGGCGAAGGACATCGACATCACCAACGCCGCGGCGGTGATCACCCGGCCGGTGCGGGCGACGCCGCGCGCGACGCTCTCGTCGTTGGCGGCATGCGCCTCCTTGGCGGTGGGCGTCGCCGGCCGGGCGGCCCCCGAGGCCAGCCAGTACTCCCGGATCCGCGAGAGCAGGAACACCTCGTAGTCCATCGAGAGTCCAAACGCGATGCAGAACAACAACACCGGCATGTTCGCCACCAGCGTCCCGCTCGGCGTCGTGCCCAACGCACCGAGGTGGCCGTCCTGGAAGATCCACACCAGCGCCCCGAACGCGGCGGTCAGCGACAACACGTTGCACACCAAGGCCTTGGCCGGCAGCAGCACGCTGCCGGTGAGCAGGAACAGCAGTGCGAACGTCACCGCGGCCATTAGCCCCAACACCAGCGGAAGCCGGTCGGTCACCGCATCGACGCTGTCGCGGTTGACCTGGGCCACGCCGGCCATCTCGACGGATCGGCCGGCCGGGCCGGCGACCTCGTGCAGCCGCTTCAGCTGCTCGTCGGAGGCCTTGGAGAACAGCGGCGCATCGCTGCTCACGGTCAGAAACGCGCTGCCCTCGGCCAATCCCGTTGCGGCGACCGGTGGTCCGGCCGGGTTGCCGTGCACGAAGGTCCCGCTCGGCGCCGACACGGCCGATACGTCGGGAACGCGGGACAGGTCGGCGGCATAGCGGTCGATGTCCACCATGCTCAGGTTGCGGGCATCGGGGATGACGATGGGCACCGCGGTCGCGGAGTCGTCGGCGAATCCGCTGCGCAGCCGGTCGCCAACCTCATGCGACGACGCGGACCGGGGCAGCACCCGGTCGTCCGGGAAGCCCCACTTGACCGAGAAGAACGGCAGCCCGAGCAACACCAGCAGCGCCAGCACGGACAGCCCGATCGGCGCCCAGCGGCGCATCACATATTTGCTGGATCGGTACCAGAACATCTCCTCCACCGGCTTGTGCACCGGATCGGGGCGCGTCCATCTCCCCAGCCACGTCCGGCGCAACAGCCGGCGCACGTTCAGCGCGTCCAGCTTCGGACCCAGCAGCACGATCGCGGCCGGGGTGATCACGATCGACGCGACCGCGACGAACGCCACGGAGGCCACCCCGGCGTAGGCGAACGACTTCAGGAAGTACATCGGGAACAGCGCCGTCGCCGACATCGACAGCGCCACGGTGACCGCGGAGAACAGGACGGTGCGACCCGAGGTGACCATCGTCCGGATCAGCGCCTCGTCGCGGTCGCCGCCCTCGGCCAACTCGTCGCGGTAGCGGCTGACGATCAGCAGGGTGTAGTCGATGGCCAACGCCAGGCTCAACGCGGTGCTCAGGTTGAGCGCGAAGATCGACACCTCGGTGGTGAAGGTGATGAGCCGCAACACCGTCATCGAGCCCACGACGGCCAGCGCGCCGAGGGTCATCGGCAACGCCGCCGCAAGCAGTCCCCCGAACACCCAGATCAGCACCAGGAAGCTGAGCGGGAGCGCGATCATCTCCATGACCAACAGGTCGTCCTGGTTCTGCTTGTTGATCTGGGCGTATTGCATCGCCGGGCCGCCGGCGCGGACGGTGACGCCGTCGGTGTCGTGCACGAATTCGTCGGCCAGGCTCTGGGCGTTCTTCTGCACGAAGTTTTCGCCGCCCTTGAGGTTCACCACCAGCAAGCCCGACTTGCCGTCGGTGCTGATCAGGTCCGCTGCGGCGCGCGGCGGCGCGGTCCAGGCCGAGGTCACGTTGTACACCACCGGCGATGCCTGCAGTTCGGAGACGAGGTCGGTGCCCACCTTGCGGGCCTGTGGGCTGTTGGCGCCCGCGGGCGACGTCACCATGATCACCATCTGCTGACCGCTCTGCCCGAACTTGTCGGCCAGGGTCTTGATGGCGCGGGCCGATTCGGAGTTGGGGTCCTGGAAGCCCCCGGGAGACAGGCTCTTGGCGACGGGGAGCCCGAAGACCGCTGCGGCGATGAAGATCAGTACCGCGACCGCGATGATGCGACGTGGCGCCCTAATGGCCAATCGAGCGATCGCTTGAAGCACTGTTCCCCGATCCTCCCCATCCCCCTAATC
>NZ_MVHD01000046.1 GCF_002086635.1 Mycobacterium alsense
ACAATCAACGACGCCACTCAGCCATCGGAGGCAAACCCCCGATCACCAGAGTGTCACCAACGTCCTAGCTGAGTACATCTAGCGGCGGTCACGAGCGCGGCGAAGCCGGGCGAAGTGGGCCGCCGCCATCAAACCCAGCGGCGGTCACGAGCGCGGCGCCCATCATCGTCACAGGGGATCCCACTCGGGCGCCCTTTTCTCGCGGTGCGCCTTGGCCGCCTCGATCGGATTGTTGGTGAAACCGCTGAGGATCTGGGTGCGGTTCTCCAGCTCGATCGCATGCCGCAGACTCGGCGCGTCCAGCGCCGCGTTGAGGCCAATCTTGGTCTGCCACACGCCATATGCGTTGTTCGCCACGATCGAGCGGGCCAGCGCCAGCGCCGCCGGCATGAGGTCGTCGGGCCCCACCACCTGGTGCACCAGCTTGATGCGATAGGCCTCCGCCGCGTCGATGATGCGGCCGGTGAGCATCAGTTCGCGCGCCACCCCGGCGCCGACGATCTTCGGCAGCAGGTAACTGGTGCCCATGTCCATCGACGAGAAGCCGGCCTTGATGAACACCGATCCGAACCGGGCCTGTTCGGACGCGACGCGGATGTCGCTGACGAGCGTGAAGGCCAGCCCGCCGCCGACCGCGACTCCGTTCACCGCGGCGATCACCGGGATCGGCAACTCGTAGATGCGGGTGAACAGGTCGGCCAGCCGAGCCTGGGCGTCGTAGTTGACCTTGAACGGCGGGCTGCTCGGCTTCGGCTGGGTCCAGGGCTCGCCGGTGCCGCTCAGGTCGGCCCCGGCGCAAAACCCCCGCCCGGCGCCGGTCAGGATCGCGACCCGGTGCTCGCCGCCGTCGAGGGCGCCGAGGGCCTTGTCCACGCCGTCGATCAGCGACCCGTCGATCGCGTTCAGGCGCTCCGGCCGGTTGAGGGTGATGCGGGCTATGTTGTCCTCGAGCGTCTCGAATTCGACTGCGGGCATACCCAAACCGTAGGCGACGCCCGGTCTTCGCCCACACGGCCTACCGTGGTTTGACGCGATCCCGAAGGAGATTCTCATGGCACGCACCGAGGGCGACACCTGGGACCTGGCCAACAGCGTCGGCGCCACCGCCACCATGGTCGCCGCGGCGCGCGCGGCCGCCACCCGCAGCCCGCAGCCGGTCGTCACCGACGAGTACGCCGAACCGCTGGTCCGCGGCGTCGGGCTGGACGTATTCACCAGGCTGGCCGGCGGCGAGCTCGATTCCGACGAGCTCGAGACGGCCGTCGGCTTTCCCCGGATGGTCGACACGTTCGCCGCCCGCGCCCGGTTTTACGACGACTACTTCGCCGCGGCCGGCAAGGCGGGCCTGCGTCAGGTCGTGATCGTGGCGTCCGGGCTGGATTCTCGCGGATACCGGCTGGCGTGGCCGGCCGGCACGACGGTGTATGAGGTCGATCAGCCCGAGGTGATCGCGTTCAAGGCCGCGACCCTGTCGCAGATCGGCGCGGCCCCCACCGCCGAGCTCCGCACGATCGGCATCGACCTTCGCGACGATTGGCCGGCGGCGCTCCAAGCGGCCGGCTTCGACCCGGCCACGCCGACGGCGTGGCTGGCCGAGGGGGTGCTCATCGGGTTTCTCCCGCCGGAGGCCGAGGTGCGGTTGCTCGACGCGATCACCCCACTGTCGGCCGAGGGCAGCCGATTCGCCGCCGACTTCGGAACGCTCAACGACGGTTCGCCGGAGTCGCAGGAGCAGGCGCGCCGCACGACGGAGGGCTGGCGACGCCACGGGCTCGACCTGGACATCGCCGGCCTGACCTACCCCGGCCAGCACACCGACGTCGCCGCGCACCTGGGCGGCGACGGCTGGGACACGACCACGTTTGGGCTCAACGACCTGTTCATCGCGGCCAGTCTGCGGGAATTGGCGGAGGCCGAGCGGCAGGGCGCGGCGAACGCGATCAGCTTCGTGCGGGCGATCAAAACCTAGCCGCGAGAGTGCAACTACCGAGCCCCGCTCTCGGCCGATGCCTCGCCAGTTGCACCCTCGCGAGCGCTCAGCCGTGTTTGGCCAGCCACTCGGCCTGCATCACCAGCAGCGCCATGACCTCCAATTGCGGTGTGTCGGGGTCGAGTTCGCGGTAGCGCTGGTAGACGTTGACGACGACGCGCTCGGCGTCCAGCCAACTCGCGTACTCGCCGAGGTCGATGGTGTCGGCGGCCTCCGACCACGACAGCCCCTTGCGGTGGGCGAGCTCGGCCTGCTCGGCGACGTGCGCGAGATAGCCTCGCACCGCGCGGATCCCGTCCGGGTCGGTGACGGGCCCGTGGCCCGGCACCACGATCGGGGCGTCCAGCGCGATCATCGCGTCGCACGCCGCAACCCAGTTGGCGATCGGGCCGGCCCACACGATCGGGGTGCAGCCGATGAACAACAGGTCGCCACCGAACAGCACGCCCGCGTCGGGCACGTGCACCACCGAATCGGCGGCGGTGTGCGCGGGGCCCAGGTTGAGCAGGTCGACGCGCCGCCCGCCCACCTCGATGGTGAGCTCGCGGTCGAACGTCTGGTCGGCGTTGCGCAGCGTGATGCCGCTGAAGTCGAAGTGCCCGAAGCGATCCCGCGTGTACGGCGTCGCGACCGGGCCGAGGTTGGCGGTCTGCGCCATGGCCAGCATCTCGGGCGCCATCCCGTGGGCGATTTCGTCGGCGGTGCCCTGGGCGGCGAGGATCCGCACCGAGGCGTCCAGCAGTTGGTTGCCGTGGGTGTGGTCGCCGTTGGAGTGGGTGATCAACGCGTCGGTGATCGGCGCGCTGTCGGTCATGGGTCGCATGGCGGTGAGCATTTCGCGGGTCAGCGCCAGGTCGAACAGGGTGTCCACGAGTAGCGAGGCGCCGTCGCCGGCGACCAGCCCGGCGTTGCTCCACCCGTAGCCGCCGTCCGGCAGGGTCCACGCCCACACCCGGTCGGCGACCTCGTGCAGGCCGCGGGTGTAGGGCACCTTCGCCGGCGCCCGGTTGACCCGGGCGGGGACTGACGCGGCGTCCGGATTCGGCCGGGGAGCCAGCGGGTGCGGCGTGGCGCTGGCGCGCACAGTTTGCCGGGTCTCCCCCAGGCCCTCGACCTGGAGGGTGACGACGTCGCCGTCGCGCAGCCATCCCGGAAACGACTCCAGCGCAGCGGGATTGAGGTGCTCGACCAGCGTGCACGTGGGCACGGTGCCCGAGCCGATGACGTCGCCGGGCACCAGCGTCACACCGCGCGAGACGTAGGAGATCACCTCGCCGAAGGTCCAGTCCATCTGGGCGGTCGACCCCGACCCGATCACGGTGTCGTTGACCCGCGCCATCACCGGCAGGTCGAGCTTGCCGTCTCGGCGATAGGGCTCGAGCTCGTCGGGGGTGACCAGGTACGGGCCTAGCGTGACCCCGCTGTCCTTGCCCTTGCCCTGCCCGATCGCCAGCTGGCTCTCCAGCTGCTGCAGGTCGCGCGCGGACCAGTCGTTGAAGATGGTGTAGCCGATGATCGCGGCCTCGGCCTGCTCGACGGTCAGGTCCCTGCCGGTGGTGCCGATGACCGCGGCGATCTCCAATTCGAAGTCCTGCCAGGCGCTTCCGGGCGCGGCGGGGGCGTCGTCGTAGGGACCCAAAACCGTTGCCGGGCAGGCGAAGTAGAAGGCGGGAATGCGGTACCAGGTGTCGGCCAGCACGCGGCCGGCGCCGAGTGCCGCCTGGCAGTTACGCATGTGGTCCAGGAAGCACAGCGAGTCCCGGATGGACGGCGGGCGCGGAATCGGCGCCAGCAACCGCACCTCGTCGAGCCGCGCCACCGCCGACGGCGAACGCAGCGCGTCCTCACCGGCCGCGCGCAGCCCGTCGGCGCCGCGGCCGACGAGCTCGAGCAGCGCCACGCCCGCCGGCATCGCATGAATGGTGTCACCGGAGAGGACACCGACGCGCTCGCCGTCGGCACCTCGATATGTCACCCAGCGCATGCTGATTCAACCCTCCGTCGAGTCCGCTTGTCCCTGACACTCTAAGACGATCACATCATGGCTTCTTCACCCTCTGCCGCCGTTCGAATTATCCGCTATCGCACCGAATCACAGCGTCGCCGCAGCCATTCCAGGCAGCAAGATGGTGATCAACGCGTCCGCGTGCGCGGTGATCCAGCCGGCGTCGTTGGGATCTCGGCCGGTGAGAAGGCGCACTTCGGGCGCGTTGACGTAGGGGATCGATGCGCCGCCGATGAGCAGGTAGTAGAAGATGTCGCCGTCAACGCGAGCCGCAACGCCGGCGTGCTGCAGCATGCGCCATCCGAGGCCGACCATCTCAAAAATCGGTTTGACGTGGGTTTGGGTCAACCACGCCAATCGGTCGGAGTCGGCAGTCCCCTCATGGACCATGATCTGGTTGAGCTCGGGATGCTCGGCGGCAAACGCGACGAACCGACGTATCCCGTCAGCGAACACCGCGGCCAGCTGCGGAACTTCGACGTTAGTCGGTTCAGCCGGGAGAACTCCGTCCATGGCGTCGTGCAATAGCCCGAACAAGTAGTTCACTGCGGAGGTCCACAGCGCCGCCTTGGATTCGAAGTGGTAGTTGATTTGCGGCTGGTGGGCGTCCACGCGCGCGGCGATGGCGCGAGTAGAAGCACCGTCGAATCCCTTGGCCCCGAACTCGGCCAGTGCAGCCTGCAGGAGCGCTTCGCGCATGCCGGTTCGGGCCCGGCGCCGCCGAGGCGAGGCCCGCCCGTGCGCACCGGTTTTTTTCATCGTCTGAAACGCTACCGACTGTATGCGCTCTAAGGCGACCAGATCACGACGGATCCGGCGCATCCCATGGCACGGTGGCCGACACCCAATGCGTGATCCGTTCTTCCTGATCATTGTGATAGAGGTGGCGCGGTGGCTGCGCGAAGGTTTCGTAGGGCCGACAACGGAGGACGACGCGACCCTCCTCGGCGGCCATCGCTTCGACGGTGGGTCGGGCTTCTTCGGGGAGTGGCTGACCCGACATCCGGCCGGCGACGGCCATCATGACATCGACCACGAGGTCACGATCGCGCTCGACGGTTGCGTCGGTATATACCTGCAGATAGGCAAACGGCCAGCGTTCGTCAAGGACACAAAGACTGACCTTCCCGTCTCTCGCGGCCACCCTCGCCTTGCCGCGCCCGGCAATCGTTGACACCAGCAGTTCGTCATCTTCGGTCGGTATGTAGTACACGATCGACATCGCCGGACCGTCGTGTCGGCGACGGTAACCGTAGACACAGGTGCGGTGGGTGCGCACAAATTCTCTCCGCTCCGAAGGGAGCAGGTCGCGATCGGTGGGAACCGTGAATGGCTCCGACGCGGGCGGAAGCAGCATGAAATGAATCCTTCGCTAGCTCGAACTTGGTCGGCGCACCGGGGACGTCCCTTTCGATCCTCGCTTCGACCTTGCTATTATCAACCGATAATATCGAGAGTACGCCGACGGCACAACAGATCACCCGTTATGAATCCTGGACGAACAACGAAGCGAAGCTCCCAGCCAGCCAACAACCAGGCGCCCGATTTCATTGCGCACTGGGTAGTTAAGACCGCGCGCAGCGACCAGATGATCGCGTGGTACCGAATGGTTTTCGGGGCCCGCGTGGTCCACGAACACAGTCGGATCGCCTTCCTCTCCTGGGACGACGAACATCACCGCATCGCGCTGATCAAGGTTCCCCGCCCGCTGCGCTTCGCCTTTCCGCTAGCGCGATTCCGCCGAAAGCTCTACGGCGTCGACCATCTCGCAGTGCAGTTCACGCTGGACCGCTTGCTCACCAATTACGAGCGGCTCAAGCGCAGCAGCATCCTGCCAGTCTGGTCCATCAACCACGGGCCGACGACATCGCTGTACTACGAAGACCCGGACGGTATTCGATTGGAGTTCCAAGTCGACAACTTCCCGACGGTGGAAGCCACAGCCGCGTACTTCAACACCGCACAGTTCGCCGGCAACCCCATCGGCACCGAGATCGATCCCGGATACCTCCTCGAGCGACTGCGCGCCGGCGAGGACCCAGCACATCTCCTGAAACCCGGCGCGAGCACCCGCCCGGCACTACGCCACGCCAAAACCGCCGAGCCATCACGTGGAAGACACTCTGAGGTCGCGAGAACTGGTAACGGTGCTTGCTCAACAGGTGCAAGTCGGTCTGGTGCAGTCACTCGCGCACAACTGGCGCGTCAAGGTCTTGCCATGCTGTCGTTTGGCACGAATTGGCTGAGGGAGTGTTCCGCCGTGAAGTCCGGCTGGGCGGAGTGATCTCGTCATGAGGCAGGCGAATGCCCGTGCATCGCGGTCACTAAGGATGCTTCACGAAGTCGATGGCCTTCTGAATAACGGCGGTCACCGCATCTGGATGGGAGATCAGGGTGAGGTGCGAACCGCCGGCGAAGATGCTGACGTCCGACTTCCTCGGTGGGCAGGTCGTTGCCGAAGTTGTTCAGGAAGACGTCCTTCTTGAGATACAGATCGACGGCTCCTGGTGGCGCACCCGGATACGGAAGCTTGTCGAACAATTCACTTTCGGGCCTCTGTTTCAGCACCGAATCTGACCCGCTCAACGAGCCGTTGGTCTCACCGACGGCTGGAGCCGCAGCGTCGACGTAGACCAGTGCCTCGACGTTTGCGTTGCCCGCGGCGGCATTGGTGACGACCGAGCCACCGTAGGAATGCCCTACGAGCACGATGGGGCCGGTGATCGTCTTGAGGAAGGCCGACACGTATTCGGAATCGGTGGTGAGGTTCTCCAGCGGGTTGGCGATCGCCCGCGCGTCGTAGCCCCGTTGCTGGAGTGCAGAGACCACGCCATCCCAGCTGGACGTGTCGGCCCACGCCCCGTGGACCAGGACGACGGTCCGCTGCACACCGCTTAGGGGCGGTGCCGCTGCTGCGTTTGCAGGCCATCCGATGAGAGCCACAACGGCGGCAATCGTGACGCCGGCTGATACTCTGACAGGCGCTAGCAGGTCGATAAACCAAGTCATTGCAGGCGTTTTCAGCGGATTTCCGTTGTGCGAACGGTCACGCATTGACGGCGATCTTGAAGATCAGACTGGCCAGTGCACCGAAGGCGCCGTGTGCGCTGATGTAGAGCCGTTTGGTGTCGTATCCGGCGACGTCCTTCATGGTCTCGGCGCCAAAACGGGCAGGCTGCTGCCCGTCGATGAGGGCGACGTCGGCCCCGAGCAGGGCGTGCCTGATGTGTTCCCGTTCGGTGCCCGTCGCGGTGGCCACGAGTTCTCCGACGGTGCGGTCCGTGCCCACGGCGGGGATCGCACCGCAGGTGACCCCCTGCTCGTCGAGATAGCGGTTGATCGACTCGATGGTGGCTTCAGCGCCGACGACCAGGCTGAGGTTGCGCAGGTTGACGGTGATGTCCGTGTTATCCCCGGCGGTGAGCGACGCACCCGTATCGGGGGTCAGGGTGCCTGCGAGGGCGTCACGGACTGCGGCACCGAACGCGCTGGTGTCGGGTTCCTCCGCGGATTGGCCGGGCAACACGACGCCCGGGTTGAGCAGCCCGGCGGGATCGAACGCCTTCTTGATCGAGCGTTGAGCAGCGATCTCCACCGGCGTGAAGCGCTTGGTCATGAACTGGATCTTCTCGGTGCCAACACCGTGCTCACCGGTGATCGTACCGCCCAATTCCAATGCGGCTTCGATGATCTCGTTGTTCGCGGCTTCCAGAGCGGAGGCCGCCAGCGGGTTGTCCCTATCATAGAACGTCGTCGGATGCAGGTCACCGTCGCCGGCGTGACCGCACACCGCGATGAACAGCAGTCCGTCGGAATGGCGGGCCGCGGTGGCCTGAATGGCTTGTTGCATCTCGGGGATGCGATCCCTCGGCACGGTGACGTCACCGATAAAGAATCCCTTGCCGCTCTGCACCACTGAGTTAGGCGCGTTGAGGCGCCCATACCAGAGCGCGTCGCGGTCCTTCTCGTCCTCCGCGATCCGGACCTCGGTGGCCCGCTCCCGTAACACTCGCTCGACGACCGCCTGATCACGAGCCACCTCCGCTGCGGTTCCATCGACGTCGATAAGCACAATGGAATCGGCGTCCAGCGGATAGCCGGTGTCGTAAAACTGCTGTAGCCCGGCGATTCCGGCTCGGTCGAGCCACTCTACGGCGGCGGGCACCACTCCCGTGGCGATGATCGCCGCGATGGTGTCGGCGGCTTCTCGTGCGCTGGCGAACGCACCCATCAGGCTGTGGGTCACGTCAGCGATCGGGCGCAGCGCGACGGTGGCTTCGGTGACGATCCCCAACGTGCCCTCGGATCCGATGATCAGACCGAGCAGATCCGGTCCTTCGTCGTCGGCGCTGAAGGTGGCAGTCGATCCGTCGGGCAGTACGACGTCCACCGACAGGATGTGGTTGTAGGTGACACCGTATTTCAACGCGTGCGGGCCACCGGCGTTTTCGATGATGTTCCCGGCGACGGTGGCCAGATGTGCCGAGACGGGATCGGGTGAGAAACACAACCCATGCGGAGCCAATGCCGTTTGTAGATCGGAGTTTATGACGCCGGCTTCGACCCGGGCGCGGTGATTCTCGACATCGATATCAAGGATCTGATTCAGTCCGGTCAGATCCAGCAAGACCCGGCCTGCGGCCGGCATCATCCCGCCTGAGCAGTTCGACGCACCGCCGCGTGGCACGATCGCGACGCCGTGCTCTGAGGCCAGGCGCATGATTGGAGCGATGTCGTCGCGACCGTGGGGGCGCAGGAGCAGGCCCGCTACTCCTCCGACGCCCCAGTAGTCGCGGCCGCGTTCGTTGAGTACGCCCTCGTCGGTGGTGACGTCGCCGTGTGCGGCTGCCGCTGCGGTGAACCGTCCAAAAGAAACACTGTCCGGGGCAGGAAGATGCTCAGTGTCAGTAGACATTTCAATCAGCGCCCTGTCCGCCAGCAGCGGTCTCTCGCAACCACGCTTCTTCTTCGCCCGGAGCCGGCAGCACCCGGCCACCTTCGATGGCCAAATGCGCCGGGCTGTTCTGAATGACAACGAGGACCCGCTTGGCGGGGATGGCGGTTACTCGGGAGGCCGCTGCGGCGACCTCGGCGACCAGTTGGCTACTTTGGGCTTCCGGATGGCCGGTGCGGACCCACCCGTTGATCAGCAGCGGTTGTGAAGGTTGCCCGTCGGTGTAAACGGCATCGGGAGGCAGTTCGTGGAAGACAACGTTCACGTACGCACCGGGAACGTGATTGATCATCGAATGGATCCTGGTTACTTCTGCGGCCAGATTGGCCTTCGTGTCGGCGCTCAGCGTCGACTGCACGGTGGTGCATGTGTAGACCGGCATCGCTTAACCCAGAGCCGGCAGGTGTGACTGTGTGGGCACGACGAGGACGGTCGGCCCGTCGGCCTCCAGGGCAGCTTTGAACTCCTGGGCGAGTTCTTCTGTACTTCCCACATTGGCCGTTCGACACCCGAAACCGGTTGCCAGTGCTGCTATGTCGAGACCCGGCAGGTCGAGGCCAGGGACATTGGGCGTCTCCTCGAGAAGTGCGAAGGACTTCAACACGCAGTACTCGCCGTTGCGCTGGACCACGAACACGATTGGAAGTTTGTGCTGCGCAGCGGTCCAGATGGCCTGGATGGAGTACTGGAACGAACCGTCGCCGATCGAGGCGACGATGGTTCGCTTCACGCCGCGGGCCCGGTCGCCGAGCGCAATACCCACCGCTGCGGGGACACCCCAGCCGATACCTCCGCTTCCGGTGGCAAAGAAGCTGCCCGTGCGCCGGGTAGGCCACCACTGGATGAGGTCGGCCAAGGTGGAGGTGGACTCCATGACGACCGCCGCGTCATCCGGTTTGACCGAGCTCAGTACCGCATAGACATCGTTGGGCAGCAGCGGCGCGGACGCCACGGGCAGCTCTCCGCTGAAATCTCGGCTCAGACCCGGCGGGGCGTGTCGGTCGGCCGGCACCTCCACCAACTCCAGGAGCTGTTCCAGGACGGTGTCCATGTCGCCGACCAGGCTGTCGCCCACCGGCGCGACCGCGGCGAGGTGGGGATCGACGGTGATCTGCAGCAGGTCGGTTCCTTCGGGCAAATAGTCGCCCGCCACGTAAGGGTAGTAACTGAACACCTGCGCCCCGATCACTATGACGAGGTCGAAGCCCTTCACGGCCTCGTTGACACCGGCGATCGTCAGTGGCAGCGGACCCGCGTAGAGGGGGTGATCCTCCGGAAACGAGCACCTCGGCGCCAATGGACCACCGCGCACCGGCGCGCGCAACTTTTCTGCGAAAGCCACACCGGCGTCCCAGGCGCCGGCGCGATCAACCTCGGGCCCGAGAACCAACAGTGGTCGCTCCGCGCGGCTGATCCGTGCGGCGAATTCCCGCAACCGCTCGGCATCGGGCTGCACACGGTGGCTGACCGTCCGGACCACGGCCGGCCCCAGCGCCGGCTTGTTCCAGTCGTCCAGCGGGATTGACAAGAACACCGGACCGGCCGGCGGTTGCATCGCCACCGCGTATGCCCGCATGAATGCCGCGGGCACATCCTCGGCGCGCGCGGGTTCATAAGCCCACTTGACCCACGGCTGCGGCATGACCGTCGCGTCGGGATTGTTCAAATACGGGTCACACAGCGACATCTCGCGCGTCTGCTGGCCGGCAGTAACGATCAGCGGCGTATTCGCACGGTAGGCGGCAACGAGGCTGCCCATCGCATTGCCGGTACCGGCTGCGGTATGCAGATTGACCAATGCGGGCTTGCCGGTGGACTGCACGAACCCGTCGGCCATCGCTAGCACCGAGGCTTCCTGCAATCCCAGAACGTAGGTGAAATCGTCGGGGAAGTTCTGCAGGAACGTCTGCTCGGTGGACCCGGGATTGCCGAAGACCGTGGTCAACCCCAGCGTGCGGAGCAGGTCATATGTGACCTCGTGGACAGACTTCGTTTCGGCCATTTTTCGCACCCTTCGCGCTATTGCTGCGGACTCGCTGCGCACATCACACCCCACTGCGGGTGATGCTCACCCCGTATAAATCACGGGTCGATGAACACCCGGGTCTATGCGGGCAGTGTGAAGCCGCGGGGCTTCGGCTGCCGCGAGCCCGTGCGCGTGTCAAGATCACCGCATGGTCGGCGACGTTGGACGCGGCACGCTGGTCGGTCGGCGCGCCGAGCAGCAGAAGCTGTCCGAACTAGTTGACCGAGTCCGCGGTGGCGGCAGTGCGGTTCTGGTACTTCGGGGTGAGGCGGGGATCGGCAAAACCGCGTTGCTGCTGGACGTCCGTGATCGAGACGCAGACCTGCGCGTCATCGCCCTCAGCGGTGCCGAATCAGAGTTGGAACTCACCTATGCAGGCATTCAGCTGCTGTGTGCCCCATTACTGGGTCATATCGACCGGTTGCCCGACCCTCAACGGAAGGCGCTGCGGGTGGCGCTCGGCCTGCGTGACGGTGCGGCACCGGATCCCCTCCGGGTGGGTTTGGCGGTGCTATCGCTGCTCTCTGAGTCCGCGACCGAGCGGCCCACGATCTGCATCATCGACGATGCGCAGTGGGTTGATCGCACGTCACTACAAGCACTGGTGTTCGCCGGGCGGCGCCTGTCCGCTGAGCCGGTCATGATGGTCTTTGCGGCCCGCGGCAGCCAAGCTCATCCAGAGCTCTCCGCCCTGCCCGAACTGCACCTCGCCGGCCTGTCCGATGCCGACGCCCGCGCCCTGCTCGCAACGATTATTCCGACTCGACTCGACGAATCTGTCCGCGAGAACATCCTCGCCGAAGCGGACGGGAATCCGCTGGCGTTGCTCGAGCTGAGTCGTGCGCTGCCCCCGGCGCGGCTTGCCGGCGGATACGGCCTGGCGTCCGCCGGACCAGTGGCGACACGGATCGAACAGACCTACGGTCAACGGTTGGGTGAACTCCCGTCACAAACCCGCACGCTCCTGCTCATCGCGGCCGCAGAACCCACCGGCGAACCCACATGGTTGTGGGCGGCCGCAGCGCGGCTCGGGGTCGGCGCGGACGCCGGTATTCCGGCGGAGCAGAGCGGCTTGGTGACCGTGGATACCCGATTGCGATTCAGGCATCCTCTGGTCCGATCAGCTGTCTATGGCGGCGCTACCCCATCGGAGCGGCGGCAAGCCCACGCTGCATTGGCCGAGGTGATTCCCGGGGCCCTCGCGCAGGAACATCGTGTCTGGCACCGTGCCCACGCTGCGAACGCACCCGACGAGGCGGTCGCGATGGACCTCCAACGGTCGGCCGAGCAGGCCAGCCGCCGTGGAGGGACGGCCGCGGCCGCAGCCTTTCTGGCGCGCGCCGCGGAGCTCACACCCGACCCCGTCCATCGAGCTGAGCGCGGACTCGCGGCCGCCTTGTCAAAATTGGACGCAGGCGATCCCACAGGCGCGGCGCGAATGCTGGCAGCAGTAACTGGTACCGACAACGAACTACTCAGTGCACGAGCAGATCTCGTGCGGGCCAAGATCGCCTTCGCCGCCCAGCGAGGCCGAGACGCACCTCCGCTGCTGTTGGCAGCAGCCGAGAAACTGCGCCTGGTGGACGCGGCACTGGCACGGGACGCCTTTCTCGAGGCTCTGGTGGCAGCGATGATCGTGGGCCGACTCCACGCGGATCCGAAAGGATCCGCAGCAGCAATTGCTGCCGCAGCGCGACAACTGCCACCTCCGGCCGAACCGGCTAGCGCCGACCTCCTTCTCGACGGACTCGTCGTCCGACTCACCGAAGGTCACACCGCCGCCGCACCACTGCTGCGCCGCGCCATCAACAGATACCTGGGGGAAGACGCAGCCGGAATGGCGGATCCCCGGTCGCACGACATCACGCTACGCGTCCTTCTCGACCTGTTCGACCAGGACACCTACAACCACCTCAACGCTCACCAGCTCGAATTGCTGCGTGCAGCAGGTGAATTGACGGTCCTACCAGCCGCATTAACGACCTATGCCGGATCATGCGTCACGGCGGGTGACTTCGCGCAGGCCCAGGATCTGCTCGAACAGTCCGACGCGATCGCAACCGCTACAGGAGCGCCCCCTCACCACTCCATCAAAACCTATCTCGCCGCATGCCGCGGCCAAGAGCAACTTGCCAGGCAGCTCGCTCAGGCAACCATCTCGGAGGCGAGCGAACGCGGTGAGGGCAGCGAAATCACCGTCGTTCTTTTCGCATTGGCCGTACTGCACAACGGACTCGCGCAGTATGACGAGGCCTTCACAGCGTGCACAACGTCGTTGAAGTACGACGACGTCGGAATGTACGGCCACCTGCTCAACGAGATGGTAGAGGCTGCGGCTAGGTCAGGTGAGACGAACGCCGCTAAAGCGGCAGCTGCACAGTTGATAGAGCGAGCCGAAACAACCGATACTGCAACTGCGCGGGGTTACGCGGCACGCGCCAAGGCGCTGATGAGCGTGGGCTCCGCAGCCGAGCAGGAATACCGCTTGGCCATAACCGAACTGGGCCAGTCGCCGCTCAAGGTTCTGACCGCACGAACCCATTTGCTTTTCGGCGAATGGCTGCGACGCGAGAACCGCAGGACCGAAGCACGCACTGAACTACGCACCGCTTACGAGATGTTTCTGCAGATGGGAGCCGACGGCTTCACCGAACGCAGCCGCCGCGAACTCATGGCCGCAGGTGAGCCCCTAGGAATACAGCGGCGCGACACATCGACCGCAATACTGACGACTCAAGAAAGCTACATCGCCCGGCTGGCAGGTGATGGCTATACCAATGCCGAGATCGCCAGCCACCTTTTCATCAGCCCACGCACAGTGGAATGGCACATGAGCAAGATCTTCACCAAACTCGGAGTGTCATCCCGGCGCGAGCTGAGACAGCATCCAAGGTGACGAACCAGCGTCGGATTCGGGCTGCCTGGATGTCACAGTTGGTCCGAAGGCTTTCAATAGCTCCAGTCGCGTTGCGCAATCCGGCACTAGCGACTCGCGGTATTGATGTGGAGCCCAAGCAGTTCAGCAAGAACCGGAGCCGTCAGATCCTGCGCCAAGGTCAACCAGGCCCCATTGCGGTTGATTCTGACGTGCACTCCGCCGTCGTTGATCCTCAAGGATGTCGCACAACCCTACAAGAACATCCATACTCATCCGCTGCGGAGCATGGGTTGCCATTCGGTAAACCTGTTCACGGGCCAGTACAACACCCCGCTCAGCCAACACTGTCAGTTGCGCATGTATTCCAGGAAGCACAGCGAATCCCGGATCGACAGTGGGCGTGGAATCGGCGCCATCACTGTCACCTCGTCGAGCCGCACAACGGCCGACGGCGAACGCAGCGCGTCCTCACCGGCCGCGGGCAGCCCGTCGGCGCCGCGGCCGATCAGCTCGAGCGGCGTCACGCGCGCCGGCGTCGCGTGGATGGTGTCGCCGGAGAGGACCCCGGCGCGCTCGCCGTCATCGCAGTGGTAGGTAACCCATTTCACTCGCGCACCACCTCACTTGGTTTCTTGTCCGGCCGCAGCCCGCGCCAACTCGATTGGCGCAGGCGGTCATCGGGGGTCCATTCGCTGTAGCGCACCTCGCCGACGAGGACGGGCTCGACGTACGTCACGCCCCGCGCTTCGCTCCGGGGCAGCGGCGGGTCGAACGGGGACTCGTCGGTGTGCAGCGGCGCCAGCGTCTTTTTCAGGTTCGCCAGGTCGCGTTCGGTGAAGCCGGTGCCCACCCGCCCCGCGAAGCGCAGTCCGCCGTCCCCGGGGATGCCCATCAGCAGCGAGCCGATGCCGCTGGTGCGCCCGCCCTCCCCGGCCTTCCAGCCGCCGATGACCACTTCCTGGGTGTTCCAGTGCTTGTCCTTGATCCAGGACGCGGACCGCCGGCCCGGCTGATAGCTGGAGTCGCGTTTCTTGGCGATCACGCCCTCCCACCCGCGTTCGCGAGAGTGCTCGAGCGCCTCGGCACCGTCGCCGGGCAGCAGGGGGGGAACAATCAGATTGCCCGCGCCGGCAAGGGTTTCCAGCAGCTTGCGCCGGTCTTGGTAGCGCGCCCGCAGCAGCGAGCGGCCGTCGAGATAGAGCAGGTCGAACGCCCAGTATTCGACGCGGCTGCCGCGGCCCCGGTTCTGCATCGCGTGGAAGCTGGGCACGCCGGACTTGTCCAGGACCACGGCCTCGCCGTCCAGCACGACGTGATGGTCGTCCAGATCCTCTGTCAGCGACTCGAATTGGCGATACTCCTTCGTGACGTCGCGTCCGCTACGGGAGCGCAGGCGCATGCGGCCGTGATCGACGTCCATGAGGAGACGGTAGCCGTCCCATTTGCCCTCGAACGCCCACTGGGACGCCTTGAGCGCCGCGACGGAACCGTGCGTGGCGAACATCGGTGCCAGCTCGTCGAACTCGAAGACCTTCTGGTCCTTCATGCGGTGCGCCAGCCACTGGTCGCCATTGGTTTGGATCAGCGCGTAGCGCCCGGAGATTCGGTTGCCGTGCAGGTTCACGATAACCTCATCGTCGAGGAACTTTTCGGCTTCGTAGGTCCCCGAATCCCAGATGACAACCTTGCCGGCGCCGTATTCGCCTTTGGGGATGTTTCCCTCGAACGTGCCGTATTCCAGTGGATGGTCCTCGGTATGCACCGCCAGGTGGTTGACCGCGGTGGTCTCGGGCAGGTTTTTCGGCACCGCCCACGACACCAGCACGCCGTCACGCTCCAGCCGGAAATCGTAGTGTAGGCGGCGAGCGTGGTGTTCCTGGATGACAAACATGTTCCCCTGGCCCGCAGCTGGTTTCGCATCCGGAACCGGCTCGGGAGTTTTCGACGCGTCCCGCATGCTGCGGTATCTGGCCAGCCGGTCGCGGACCGGCGCGTCGCTATCCAGCGACGCTAGCAGATCGCCCTCGCGGGCCGCCCGCTCGAGCACCTCGTCGTAGCGCAGTTGGCGCAGCTTCGGGTCTTGCAATTCCTCCCAGGTGCGCGGTGCCGCGACCGTCGGGTGTTCCCGTCCGCGCAGCGAGTAGGGCGCGATGGTGGTCTTCGACCCGTTGTTCTGACTCCAATCCAGGAACACCTTGCCCGCCCGCAAGCTCTTCGTCATGGTCGAGGTGACCAGCTTGGGCATCGCCTTTTCCAGTTGCTGCGCAACGCGTTTGGCCAGCACCGTCGCGCCGCTGGTGCTCACCGGGTCATTCAGCGGGGCGTACAGGTGCAGCCCTTTGCTGCCGCTGGTGAGCGGAAAGAGGGTCAGCCCGATATCGGTGATCAGGTCCCGCACGGCGTGGGCCACCTCGCACAGCTGGGGCATCGTCACACCCTCGCCGGGGTCCAGGTCGAACACCAGTCGCGTCGCCGGGCCGGGCTTGAGCTCCTCGGCGCGGCTTCGGGTCCATTCGGCGACGAACCGCCACTGCGGCACGTGCACCTCCAGGGCCGCCTGCTGCGCGATCCAGGCCAGCCCGTCGGTGCTGTCGATGATCGGATACGTTGTCGTGCCGGACCGGTGGGTGACGCTGGCCCGGGGCAGCCAGTCGGGCGCCGAGGATGCCAACTGTTTTTCGAAGAACGATTCCTGCTCGACGCCGTTGGGCCACCGCTTGCGGGTGGCGGCGCGCCCGGCGATGTGCGGCAGCATCACCTCGGCGATGCGGGTGTAGTACTCGAAGACGTCGCGCTTGGTGGTTCCGGTGGCCGGGTAGAGCACCTTGTCCGCGTTGGTGAGCTTCACGCGTGCCGCCATGAAAGTCAACCTACGCGTTTCCACCGTGTTAACTGCGTTGACCACCGACTATCGATATCCAACTCGATCAATTTTGTGACATCACACACGGACGCGTTGACCGACCACCGACCCCGCGGGTACAGGTGGACGGAATGTTTGATGTCATCCCACCCCCTTGGCGTCGGGACGGCGCCGTCCCCCTGAGCGACGCGACATTGCGACTTCACTCAGAGCGAGTGGACGTGCCCGCTTATGACAGATCAAGCCTTCGGCGTGGTGTCGTTCACATCGGAGCGGGAAACTTCCACCGCGCACATCAGGCGGTGTATTTCGATGACCTTGCCTGCTCGGGTATTTCGGACCGCTGGGGGGTCACCGGCGTCAGCCTCCACTCCCCCGACGCCAAAGACCTGCTGTCGGCCCAAGATGGCCTGTACACCGTCGTGCAGCGCGGCCACGACCGCCAGACCGCCCGCGTGGTCGGCTCGATCGGCTCCGTGCACTATGCACCCGATGACGACGCGGCGGTCCGCGCCGCCCTGGCGGATCCGCAAACCCGCATCGTCAGCCTGACCATCACCGGCAACGGATATTTCCTGAATCCGGCCACCGACGAGTTCGACGCCGACCATCCCGACGTGCGCGCTGACCTCGTCGCTTCCAATGCCCCCGGCGGGGGGTATGCCACCGCGTGGGGATATCTGGCCGAAGCGCTCGACCGGCGTCGCCGCGCGGGCGTCGCGCCGTTCACCGTGCTCTGCTGCGACAACATTCCCGGCGATACCCGGCCGGCCAGAACCGCGCTGGTGTCGTTCGCCGCCTTGACGGACCCCGGGCTCGCCCGCTGGATCCACACGAATGTCGCATTCCCGTCCACCATGGTCGATCGCATCACCCCACAAACCTCGACGTCGGAGCGCGATTTCGTCGAGCGGACCTTCGGGGTCGCCGATAAATGGCCGGTCGTGACCGAGCCCCATCGCCAATGGGTCATCGAGGATTCCTTCAGCAATGGCCGGCCGCCGCTCGACGAGGTCGGCGCCGAATTCGTTGCCGATGTCAGCGACCACAAACTGATCAAGACCCGTCTTCTCAACGGAACCCACATCGCGCTGGCCTGCCTGGCCACGCTGGCCGGTTACCAGTCCACCGACGAAGCGATGCGGGACCGCGTCATCTTCGATTACGTCGAAAAACTCCTGCGCGACGAGATTCAGCCGCTGCTGCCGGGCGTCCCCGGGATGAATACACCCGGATACCGGGGCAGCCTGCTCGACCGGCTCGGCAACCCCCGCATGAGCGACCAATTGTCGCGGCTGGCCCGGCGCGGAACGAGCAAGATCGCGTCGTTCGTGCTGCCCTCCCTGCGGGAGGCGATCGCGCGGGGCAGGCCGCACACGCTGCTGATGTTGGCCGTTGCCGGATGGGCGCGCTATATGCGCGGCCACGATCTCGAGGGGCGAAAGCTCCGCCTCGAAGACTCCCAGGCGATACCGGTGACCAGGTTGGCCAACATGGCGGTCGACAACCCCGATCCGCTGCTCAGCCACGAGATGTTCGCGGAGGTACGCGCGGTTCCCGGTTTCGCGGATCGCCTGCGCGGAATGATCGCCGACATCGACGACCACGGCGTGGTGCCCACGTTGCATGACGCGCTGCGCAACGGCGAGCGGGAGTTGGTGACGCGATGAACGGCGGGCTGACCCTGGTGCGCACGTTCGACGCGGCGCCGATCACCACCCTGCTCTGCGACGCCGACGACAACCTGTTCGGGTCGGAAAGGCCGGCGTTCGATGCGTCGACGCAGGTGACGAACCGTTTCCTGGCCAGGTTCGGGGTCACCGCGCCGCTCAGCTGCGAGGAACTGCGCAAACGCGCCGTCGGGAAGAACTTCCGCAATACGGCGCTCGACCTGGCGGTGCAGTGCGAAGTGCCGCTCGCCGAGACGTTGACCCGGGGCCGTCCCGCGGCGGTGGTCGCCTCGGCCGGCGACCTGGCGAGCGGCGACGCGTTGTCCGCCGACGAACTCGAGCGGTGGGTGCGCGACGAGCGCGAGCGGGTCACCGCTCACCTGGCGGCCACCCTGACGCCCGACCCGGAGGTGCTGGAACCGCTGCGAAACCTCGCGGGGCGCTACGCACTCGCGGCCGTGAGCTCCAGCGCCACGGGACGCCTGCGGGCCTGCTTCGAAGCGACCGGCCTCGACGCGCTGCTCCCGGAGGCTGTGACCTTCAGCGCGGAGGATTCTCTTCCCGTGCCGACAAGCAAACCCAATCCGGCGGTGTATCTGCACGCCGGACGGGCGCTGGGCATCGAGCCCGAACAGGGGCTGGCCATCGAGGACTCCGTTGCCGGCGTGACGTCCGCGGTTGCCGCCGGCTACGTCACCGTCGGCAACCTGATGTTCGTGCCGGCTGACGAACGGGAGTGCCGCCGTGCAGAATTGATTGATGCGGGCGCCGTCGCGGTGACGGAAACGTGGCGTGCTCTCGCCGATGTCCTGCTGTTGTCGGCCGCGCCGGCCGGAGGGTCCCGGGCCCGGTAACGATCCGGGCTACGGCCCGGGGAGGAGGCGCCAATGTCCGCCAGCGCAGTCAACCTGAACAATGCCGAGCTCTCCAGGCTGCCGATCGAGGGGCCGAACTACGACCGCGGCAGCGTCAGCGTCGGCATCGCACATATCGGAGCCGGTCACTTCCACCGGGCACACCAGGCCGCGTTCATCAATCTGCTGCTGCAACAGGGTTTGGCTCGCGAGTGGGGCATCTGCGGGGTAGGCGTGATGCCTACCGACTGGACCATGCGCGACGTCATGAACGATCAGGACGGGCTGTACACGCTGATTCTGGAGAATCCCGACGGCAGCCGGGATGCGCAGGTGATCGGCTCGATCGTCGATTACCGCTACGCACCCGACGATCCGGAGTCAGCGCTGGAGGTCCTCGCGGCACCGTCCACCCGGATCATCTCGCTGACCATCACCGAAGGCGGGTACCGCGATCCCGACGGGCCCGCGTTCGCATTGCTCACCAAGGCCTTGGACCGACGTCGCCGCCGCGGAATCGCCGCACCGACGATCGCCTCCTGCGACAACATCGAGAACAACGGTGAGGTTGCGCGGCGTGCCGTGCTCGCAAATGCCGAGCGCGTAGCTCCCGAGTTGGCAGCGTGGGTGGCCGAGCACGTCCGATTCCCGTGCTCGATGGTCGATCGCATCACTCCGGCAACGACTTTGGAGATGGCCGCGGAAGTGCGCCGCGACCTCGGCGTCGACGACCGGTGGCCGGTGGTGGCCGAGCCGTTCGCCGCCTGGGTCATCGAAGACGACTTCGCCGATGGGCGGCCGCCGCTGGAGCAGGCGGGCGTGCTGGTGGTCGACGACGTGCGCCCGTACGAGCTGATGAAGCTGCGGCTGCTGAACGCGGGGCATCAGTGCCTGGCCTACTTCGCCCATCTCTGCGGCTTCGAGTTCGTCCACGACGCGGCGCGGGATCCGTTGTTCGCCGAGTTCTTGCTCTCCTACTTCGACACCGAGGCCATCCCGACGCTGCCGCCGGTGCCGGGAATCGACCTGCACGACTACGCCCGCACGCTGATCGAGCGATTCGCCAACCCGGCGGTGCGCGACACCGTCGCGCGGCTGTGCGCCTACTCGTCGGACCGCATCCCCAAATGGCTGTATCCCGTCATCTGCGACAACCTGGCCAGTGGCGGGCCGGTTCGACTGGCGGCCGCGGTGGTGGCCAGCTGGGCCCGCTACGCCGAGGGTGTCGACGAGTGGGGGGTGCCGTACGAGGTGTTGGACCAGCTGGCCGACTCCCTGGTGCCGATCGCACGCTCGCAGTACGACAATCCCACCGCGTTCATCGAGGTCACTGCGGTGTTCTGCGACCTGGCGCACCAGCCACGCTTCGTCGAGGCCTACCGCTGGGCGCTGGATTCGTTGCACCGCAAGGGAGCTCGCGCGACGCTGGAGGAACTGCTGCGGTGAGCCGCGGGCTGGTGATCGGCGAGTCGTTGATCGACATCATCGACGGCGACGAGTACGTCGGCGGCAGCCCGCTCAACGTCGCGGTCGGGCTGGCCCGGCTGGGCCGCCTCGTCGACTTCTTGACCCACATCGGCGACGACGAACGGGGCCACCGGATCGAAGACTACGTCAAATCCTCTGGCGCGCAGCTTGTTCCGGGAAGCGCCACGGCCGGTCGCACACCGACGGCCGCAGCGGCGATCGGCGACGAGGGGTCGGCGACCTATGCCTTCGACATGGAGTGGCGGCTTTCGGGCACGCCCGAGGTCGCGCCGCCGCTGCTGGTGCACACCGGCTCGATCGCGGCCGTTCACGAGCCCGGCTGCCTGGCGGTCGCGGCGCTGATCGACACCTATCGCGTCTCGGCCACGATCACCTTCGATCCCAATGTGCGACCGGCGTTGATAGCCGACCGCGACTTGGCCCGCGCACGGATCGAGCGCCTCGTCGAGCGCAGTGACGTCGTCAAGGCCAGCGAGGAGGATCTGCGCTGGATCGACCCCGACCACGAACCGGGGTGGACCGCCCGGGCCTGGCTGGCGTCGGGACCCTCGATCGTGGCCGTGACGATGGGTGCCCGGGGCGCGCTGGCGCTCTGCCCGGCCGGCGCGGCCCGGGTCCCGGCCAGGCCGGTTCGGGTGGTGGACACCGTCGGCGCCGGCGACGCGTTCATGGTCGGGCTGATCGACGCGCTCTGGGAACAAGGCCTGTTGGGTGCCCACCGGCGCAGCGCCCTGAGCCACATCCCCCTCGACGGGCTGACGGCCGCCCTCGAATCCGCCGCTTCGTCGTCGGCGCTGGCCATCGGGCGCACCGGCGCCTGAAAGGCGCGAGCGCGCCGACCGCCGGTCTCAATCGGCCTCGCGGCGTTAGTTATTGCGCCCCCGGACCGAGGCAACGGCCGGGCGTGCTGTTAGACGGCCAACAGTATGGGCATACTGATTCACATGCGCTCCATCTGGAAGGGCTCGATCGCGTTCGGGCTGGTCAACGTCCCGGTCAAGGTGTATAGCGCCACCGAGGACCACGACATCAAGTTCCATCAGGTGCACGCCAAGGACCACGGCCGGATCCGGTACCAGCGCGTGTGTGAGAAGGACGGAGAGGTCGTCGAATACCGCGACATCGCGCGGGCCTACGAGTCCGACGACGGCCAGATGGTCGTGATCACCGATGACGACATCGCCACGCTGCCCGAGGAACGCAGCCGCGAGATCGAGGTGCTCGAGTTCGTCCCCGCCGACGAGGTCGACCCGATGCTGTTCGACCGCAGCTACTTCCTCGAGCCCGACTCCAAGTCGTCCAAATCCTATGTGCTGCTGGCCAAGACGCTCGCCGAGACCGACCGGATGGCGATTGTGCACTTCACGCTGCGTAACAAGACCCGGCTGGCCGCGTTGCGCGTCAAGGACTTTGGCAAGCGCGACGTGATGGTCATCCACACGTTGTTGTGGCCCGACGAGATCCGCGATCCGGATTTTCCCGTGTTGGACAAGAAGGTCGAGATCAAGCCCGCGGAGCTCAAGATGGCCGGGCAGGTGGTGGAGTCGATGGCCGAGGAGTTCAACCCCGACCGCTATCACGACGACTACCAGGAACAGCTGCACGAGCTGGTCCAGGCCAAACTCGAAGGCGGCGAAGCGTTTACCGTCGAAGAGCAGCCCAAGCAACTCGACGAGACCGAAGACGTCTCCGACCTGCTGGCCAAGCTGGAGGCCAGCGTCAAGGCGCGTTCCGGCGGCGACGGCTCGACCAAGAAAGCGTCGGCGAAAAAGGCGCCGGCGAAAAAGACCGCCGCCAAGAAAGCACCGGCCAAGAAGACCGCCGCGAAAAAGGCGCCCGCGAAGAAGACCCGCTCGAAAGCCGCGTCAAAGTCCTGACCCGGGGGCCTCAGCGGCGGCGGGTCGCCAAGAAGCGGAACGCCGCGGCCAGCAGGTTGATCACGGCCACGATGATGATCAGGCTGAGCGCCGCGCCCCAGATACGCAGGAAGCCGGCGTGCTCGGGGTTGGTCAGCTCGGTGTAGATGAGCAGCGGCAGCGAGGCCATGTTGCCGTGGAAGATGTCGAGGTTGATCGAACGGCTGTAGCCGACCAGCACCAGCACCGGCGCGGTTTCGCCGACGACGCGCGCGACCGACAACAGGACACCGGAGACGATGCCGGGCATGGCGATCGGGATGACGATGCGCACGATGGTCCGCCATTTGGAAACACCCAGCGCATAGCTCGCTTCGCGCAGGTCGTCGGGCACCAGCCTGAGCATCTCCTCGGTGGAGCGCACCACCACCGGCAGCATCAGCAAGACCAGCGCCAACGCGACGGCGAAGGCGCTCTGCTGAAAGCCCAGGGTGGCGATCCACAGGCTGAAGATGAACAGCGCGGCCACGATCGACGGCACCCCGGCAAGCACGTCGACCATGAAGGTCGTCAGCCGCACCAGCCGGCCGGACCCGTATTCCACCAAGAACACCGCGGTCATCAGGCCCAGCGGCACGGACAGGACTGTGGCCACCCCCGCCTGGACCAGCGTCCCGTACAGCGCGTGATACACACCACCGGCGAACTCCTCGGGCAGCACGCCGCGCAGGGAGTGGGTCCACCAGCCCGACCGGGTAACCGCGTACCACCCGCGCGCGACCACGACCCCCAACACCCAGATCAGCGGCAGCAGGGCCACCGCGAACGAGGCGACGAAAAACACGGTCGCGGCGCCGTTGGTGAGCCGCCGCCGCATGCTGAGGTGGCTGAGGGGCTCCGGTTTGACCGGCCGGTCGAACGCATCCACCGAGGTGCGGGTCATGCGTTGACCTTCCCGCCGGCGATCGCACGAGCGGTCGCGTTGACGATGAACGTCAGGACAAACAGCGCAAAACCGGCGGAGATGTAGGCGCCGGTGGGCAGCGGTTCGCTGAATTCGGCCGCGGCGGAGGCGATCTTGGAAGCGAACGTGTAGCCGCCGTCGAACAGCGACCAGCTGCCGGCGCGCGCGGCCGACCGCAGGATGATCAGCACCGCCACGGTTTCGCCCAGGGCGCGGCCCAACCCCAGCATCGACGCCGCGATGACCCCGCTGCGGCCGAACGGCAGCACGGTCATCCGCACGACCTCCCACTTCGTGGCGCCCAACGCCTGCGCCGCCTCCATCTGGATTTGTGGGGTCTGCCGGAACACTTCCCGCGACACCGACGTGATGATCGGCAGGATCATCACCGAAAGCACGATGCTGGCGGTGAAGATGGTGCCGCCGCCGGCCAGGGACACGTTGCCCTTCTTGAACAGGAACAGCCAGCCCAGGTGGCGGTTGAGAAATGTCGCGATGGGTTCGATTTGGGGCGCCAGCACGAAGATTCCCCACAACCCGAAGATGATCGACGGCACCGCGGCCAGCAGGTCGACCATCGCGCCAAACGGCCTCGCCAGCCGCTTGGGCGCGTATTGGGTGAGGAACACCGCGATCCCCACGGCGATCGGCACCGCCAGCATCAGGGCGGTGATCGAGCTCAGCACCGTGACCATGAACAGGTCGCGAATGCCGAACTCCAGGTGGCTCGCCTTGGCGGTGTTGAATTCGGTACTGGTGAAGAAATTCGCGTGGTTCGCGCGCAACGACGGGACCGCCCGCAGCAGCAGGAACACCGCGATCAGCGCGATCGCGATGACGATCGTCGTACCCGCGGCCGCGGCGACCAGCTTGAACAGCTGGTCGCCGCGGTGCGCGTTGCGCGTTTCAGTCGCCTTCAGCCCAGGCAGATTTCGGGTCGACGAACTGGTTGTCCCTCCTCGGGTCATGACTTCCCGGAATCAGGCGATCGCATTGACCGCCGTCGACAGCTTCGACTTGAACGAGTCCGGAATGGGGATGTATCCGTTGTCCGCCAAGCCATTTTGACCGGCGCCGATGGTGCTCTGCAGGAACGCCTTGACGGCCGTGCCGACCTGCGGGTCGGGATACTTCGAGCACACGATCTCGTAGGTCGCCAGCACGATCGGGTACGAGCCGGGCTGCGTCGGCTTGTAGAACGAGTTGGTGTCGAGCACCAAGTCGTTGCCCTTCCCGCTGACCGTGGCGCCGGCGATCGTCTTGCCGACCGAGTCGGCGCTGATCGCGACCGCGTCGGGGCCGGCCGAGGTGATGATCTTGGCCATGTTCAGGTTCTGGGCCTTGGCGAACGACCACTCGTTGTAGGTGATCGATCCCTCGGTGGCCTTGATGGCGGCCGAGGTGCCGTCGTTGCCCTTGGCGCCCTCACCCACGCCGCCGTTGAAGGTCTTCCCGGCGCCCTTGCCCCACGCGCCGTTGGACGCCGCGTCGAGGTAGTGCTGGAAGTTGTCCGTCGTCCCGGACTGGTCGTTACGGAACACCACGTGAATCGGCTCGGCCGGCAGGGTGGTCCCCGCGTTGAGGTTCTGGATCGCCGGATCGTTCCAGCTGGTGATGCCGCCGTTGAAGATCTTCGCCACGGTCGGGCCGTCCAGATTCAGTGAGCTCACGCCGTTGACGTTGTAGGTGATCGCGATCGGACCGAACACCACCGGCAGGTTCCACGCCGGCGAGCCGCAGCGCTGCTGGGCGGCGGCGTACTCGTTAGGGGCCAACGGCGAGTCCGACCCGCCGAAATCGGTTTGGTTGCCGTTGAATTCGCTGATCCCGGCGCCCGAACCATTGGCCGTGTAGTTCAGGGTCTGACCCGGGCAGGCCTGCTCGAAGGCGTTGACGAAGCGGGTCATCGCGTTGGCCTGGGCTGTGGAGCCGCTGGCCTTGATCGTATTCTTCCCGCCGCAGCTCACCTTTCCTGTGGACGCGCCCGACCCATTCGACGCACCACCACCGCTCGCATTGTTGTCGTTGCCACACCCGGACACCACCATCGCGCCGCTGGCCAGAATGCCCAGCACAGCGCCAAATCGGTTCAGTTTCAATTCACTTCCTTAACTGTCGGGATGAAACATCGCCATCACTTGCAGGCACGTAGCCAACAGTAACAAGGTTAACGTTCGGAAAAACACGGTTCGGCCGCCGTCGCGGCCCGGCCGGGGCGCAAAAGCGACCGGCGAAGCCCTTGCGCAGCCACGCTCATATGACAAACTAGAACCTGTTTCAGAAATGCCATTATCGGATCCGGCGAGCTTTGCTAACGTGTCGCCGACGACCCATATAGAGAGGCCGCAATGATCCTTGACAGGTTCCGACTGGACGACAAGGTCGCCGTCATCACCGGCGCCGGCCGCGGCCTCGGCGCGGCGATGGCGGTGGCGTTTGCCGAGGCAGGCGCCGATGTCGTCATCGCCTCACGCACGCAGTCCCAACTCGACGCCGTCGCCGAACAGGTCCGCGCCGCCGGCCGCCGCGCCCACGTCGTCGCCGCCGACCTGGCCCATCCGGAGTCGACCGCGCAACTGGCCAATCAGGCCGTCGAGGCCTACGGAAAACTAGACATCGTCGTCAACAACGTCGGCGGGACCATGCCCAACACCCTGCTGACCACCTCGACCAAGGACCTCAAGGACGCGTTCACGTTCAACGTCGCCACCGCACACGCGCTCACCGTTGCTGCGGCGCCGCTGATGCTGGAGCACTCCGGCGGCGGCAGCATCATCAACATCACCTCCACCATGGGCAGGCTGGCCGGGCGAGGCTTCGCCGCGTACGGTACCGCCAAGGCCGCGCTGGCCCACTACACCCGCCTGTCCGCGCTGGACCTGTGCCCGCGCATCCGCGTCAACGCGATCGCACCGGGCTCGATCCTCACCTCCGCGCTGGACGTGGTGGCCTCCAACGACGAGCTGCGGGCGCCGATGGAGAAGGTGACGCCGCTGCGCCGGCTTGGCGACCCCGTCGACATCGCCGCTGCCGCAGTCTATTTGGCGTCGCCGGCCGGCAGCTTCCTGACCGGTAAGACGCTGGAGGTCGACGGCGGCCTCACCTTCCCCAACCTCGACATCCCCGTCCCGGACCTGTGAGACCAAGGAGCCAGCCATGCCTATCCCCGTCGTTCAGCTGGGCACCGGCAACGTCGGCGTCCACGCGCTCAAGGCGCTGATCACCAACCCGGCGTTCGAGCTCACCGGCGTGTGGGTGTCGTCGGAAGCCAAGGCCGGCAAGGACGCGGCCGAGCTTGCCGGGCTTACGGATTCGACCGGCGTGCTGGCCACCACCGACCTGGACGCCGTGCTGGCCACCGGCCCGCGGTGCGCGGTGTACAACGCGCTGGCCGACAACCGCCTGCCGGAGGCGCTCGAGGACTACCGTCGCGTGCTGTCCGCGGGGATCAACATCGTCGGCAGCGGCCCGGTGTTTCTCCAATACCCCTGGCAGGTGATCCCGGAAAATCTCATCTCCCCGCTGGAGGACGCGGCGCGCGAAGGCAATTCGAGCCTGTACGTCAACGGCATCGATCCGGGTTTCGCCAACGACCTGCTGCCGCTGGCGCTGGCCGGCACCTGTCAGAGCATCCAGCAGATCCGGTGCATGGAGATCGTGGACTACGCCACCTACGACAGCGCCGCTGTGATGTTCGACGTGATGGGGTTCGGCAAGCCGCTCGACGACATTCCCATGCTGCTGCAACCCGGGGTGTTGAGCCTGGCCTGGGGATCGGTGGTGCGGCAGCTGGCGGCCGGCCTGGGCGTCGAGCTGGACGAGGTCACCCAGACCCACGAGCGGGTGCCGGCGCCGGAGGACTTCGACATCGCCTCCGGCCACATCCCCAAGGGCGGCGCGGCGGCGCTGCGGTTCGAGGTGTTGGGGATGGTCGACGGCCACCCCGCCGTCGTCCTGGAACACGTCACCCGGTTGCGCGAGGATTTGTGCCCCGAGTGGCCGCAGCCCACCCAGCCCGGCGGCTCCTACCGCATCGAGATCACCGGGGAACCGTCGTACGGCGTCGACGTCTGCCTGGGCAGCCGCGTGGGCGACCACAATCACGCCGGGCTGGTCGCCACCGCGATGCGGGTGGTCAACGCGATTCCCGCGGTGGTGGCCGCCCCGCCGGGCATTGTGACGACTCTCGACCTGCCCCTGGTTCCCGGCCGGGGCCTCTACGCCCCGGGGTGACGCGGGTCGTCGCCAGTATTCGGCTAACCTAACTTTCGTATTCGGCCCCCGGAACGCGCGGGGGCCAGGGCGAAAAGAGGGTCGACAGGTTGGCGCAGGGCACCCAGGCATCGCTTCGGGGGAGCTGGTATCTGCTCGGGCCGGCGTTCGTGGCGGCGATCGCCTATGTCGACCCCGGCAACGTGGCGGCCAACGTCAGCTCCGGCACGCAGTTCGGTTATCTGCTGCTGTGGGTCATCGTCTTCGCCAACGTGATGGCGGGGCTGGTCCAGTACCTGTCGGCCAAGCTCGGGCTGGTGACCGGGCGCTCGCTGCCCGCGGCGATCGGCCGGCGGATGAGCCGCCCGGTGCGGTTGACGTTTTGGGCGCAGGCCGAAATCGTGGCCATCGCAACCGATGTGGCCGAGGTGATCGGCGGGGCCATCGCCTTGCGCATCCTGTTCGGCCTGCCGCTGCCGCTCGGCGGGGTCATTACCGGGGCCATCTCGCTGCTGCTGCTGACGATCAAGGACCGTCGCGGGCAGCTGCTTTTCGAGCGGGTGATCACGGGCCTGCTGCTCGTCATCGCCGTCGGTTTCGCGGCCAGTTTCTTCGTCGCCACGCCACCACCCGGCGCGGTGTTCGGCGGCTTGCTGCCCAGGTTTCAGGGCACCGAAAGCGTGTTGCTGGCCGCGGCCATCCTCGGCGCCACCGTGATGCCGCACGCCGTGTACATGCACTCGGGGCTCGTCCTGGACCGGCACGGACACCCCGAGCCCGGCAAGGACCGCCGCTGGCTGCTGCGGGTCACCCGCGTGGACGTCGTGCTGGCCATGGCGGTCGCCGGAACGGTGAACGCGGCCATGCTGCTCGTCGCCGCGATCAACCTGCAGGGACAACATGAGACGGCGTCCATCGACGGCGCCTACACCGCGATTCACGACACGCTGGGCGCCGTGATCGCGGTGCTGTTTGCGATCGGGCTGCTGGCGTCCGGCTTGGCGTCATCGTCGGTGGGCGCCTACGCCGGCGCCATGATCATGCAGGGATTGCTCCATCGGTCGGTGCCCATGCTGGTGCGCCGGCTGGTCACCCTGTGTCCCGCGGTGGCGATCCTGGCGCTCGGTTTCGACCCGACCCGCGCGCTGGTGTTATCGCAGGTCGTCTTGTCCTTCGGCATCCCGTTCGCGGTGCTGCCGCTGATCAGGCTGACCAGTGACCGCCAGCTGATGGGTAGCGACGCCAACCATCCCGTCACGACGGGCCTCGGCTGGGCGGTCGCGGTGATGGTCAGCCTGCTCAACGTGATGCTGATCTGGCTGACCATCGCGGGCTGAGCCCGGCCCAGGGCACGGCGAAAAGTGTTGTGCCGCACCGGGTCTGGGCGCGTCCCGATTCGCCGGCGCAACCGCCGCGCGGCGCTCGCAAGAATCTCGCAAGGACTTCGCGAGGATCCGGCAAGCGGCCTGCGCCAGCCTTCGACGCAGACACACCGTCCGGGCCGCGCCCCCGCACCGAAAGAAGCATGTCATGACCGAGCCGACCGGCATGGATCGTCCCGCCCCCGCGCCGTCCGCCGACGACGCCATCCCGGCCGCCCCGCCCATCGACAAGGCGATGGTGGCCGCGGGCCTGATCGGCCTGGTCGGCTCGGGCGTCGCGCTGGTCATGGCCCTGTTCAGCGCCGCGGCGCCACCGCCACCCCCGGCGTTTTGCCTGCCCCCGCACCAGCTCGTGCAGACCGCCTGCCAATGAACGTCCTACCGCCGGTCATCGGGTGAGCTCCCGCGTGGCGCGCGGCTCGTCCGGTGCGGCAGGATGGGCAGCGTCGTCGTCCGTGGAACCATTCGCGGGAGCCAGCTTGATCGAAGACCTCAGCGCCGAGAGGTGACTGCCTAGATGCCGACGCGCCGGCACCCCTATTTCGCGTATGGGTCGAACCTGTGCGTCAGGCAGATGGCGTTGCGCTGCCCCGACGCCGCCGACCCGCGGCCGGCGGTGCTGGCCGATCACGACTGGCTGATCAATCAGCGCGGCGTGGCCACGGTGGAGCCGTTCGGGGGCAACCAGGTGCACGGGGTGCTCTGGCAGATCTCCGACCACGACCTGGCGACGCTGGACAGCGCCGAGGGCGTGCCGGTGCGCTACCGACGCGACCGGCTGACCGTCCACACCGGCGACGGGCCATCGCCCGCCTGGGTGTACATCGACCACCGGGTGATCCCGGGCCCGCCCCGGCCCGGCTACCTGCCCAGGATCATCGACGGCGCGCTGCACCACGGGCTGCCGCAGCGCTGGGTCGATTTCTTGCGTCGCTGGGATCCCGCACGCTGGCCCCGGCCCGTCACCGCGGCAAGCCCCGCCCCGCAGTCGCTTTCGGCGTTGCTGCGCCAGCCCGGGGTGACCGAGGAGAGCCGGCTGCGGTCGCGTTTCGGCTTTCTGGCCATCCACGGCGGAGGCCTGGAGGAGATGACCGACGTCATCGCGGAGCGCGCCGCCGAGGCCGCCGACGCGTCGGTGTACCTGCTGCGCCATCCCGACCGCTACCCGCATCACCTCCCGTCGGCCCGCTACGACCCGGGCGAATCGCCGTGCCTGGCGGAGTTTCTCGAGCACGTCGACGTCGCCGTCTCGCTGCACGGCTACGGGCGGGTCGGGCGCGCCACGCAACTGCTCGCCGGGGGGCAAAACCGCGCGCTGGCGGCCCACCTGGCCCGCCACATCCGGCTGACCGGCTATCAGGTCGTCACCGACATCGACGCGATCCCGCCGGAGCTGCGGGGCCTGCATCGCGACAACCCGGTGAACCGGGTGCGCGACGGCGGCACACAGCTCGAGCTTCCGGCTCGGGTCAGGGGCATCAGCCCACGCAGCCCGCTGCCCGGCGACGACGGCCTGTCGGCGGTGACCACCGGCCTGGTGCAGTGCCTGGTGGCCGCGGCCCGGTCCTGGTAAGTGTTCTATCGGTCGAACGGAGGTTGTTGGTGGGCAAAGATTTTCGCTTCTCGATGAGCTTGCGCTTCTTCAAGTCTCGCGAGAGGTTGGTGGAGAAGGCCAAGCGGGCCGAAGATCTCGGATACGACATCCTGTGCGTGCCCGACCATCTCGGCGCGGCGGCGCCGTCCCCGACGCTGACCGCGGTCGCGATGGTGACCACGCGGCTGAAGCTGAGCATGTATGTGCTCAACGCCGCCTTCTACAAGCCGGCCCTGCTGAGCAGGGACCTCCAGGCCGTGGACCTGCTGAGCGACGGCCGCCTCGAAATCGGGCTCGGCACCGGCTATGTCCGCGAGGAGTTCGAGGCCGCCGAGCTGCCCTACCCCAGTGCCGGGGCCCGGGTCGACCACCTCGAACACATGACGACCTACCTCAAGGAGCATCACCCCACGACGCCGATCCTCATCGCCGGCAATGGCGACCGGGTACTGACCCTGGCCGCCCGCCACGCCGACATCATCGGGCTGACCGGCGCCAGGGTGCACGACGTGGACGACCCGCTCGCCGAGCGCGTCGAGTTCGTCCGCCGAGCCGCCGGCGGGCGGTTCGACTCGCTCGAGCTCAACATGGTGATCACCGCGATGCCGCGTGAGGGCGAGACCACCCCCGACCTGAGACTGACCCGCACCTACGCGCCGGAGCTTTCCGACGAACAATTGCTGTCCATGCCGTCGGTGCTCAGCGGGTCGCCGCGGGAGATGGCCGACACCCTGCGCGGCCTGCGCGACAAGTACGGGCTGACCTCGTTCACCGTGCAGGACAACAACCTCGACGCGTTCGCGAAGGTGATCGCGGAGCTGCGCTGACCGGGCCGCCGCCCGCGGTCCCGCGGACGGCTTCCCCGGTAAGCTCGACCCGTCCGCCCTCGTAGCTCAGGGGATAGAGCACGGCTCTCCTAAAGCCGGTGTCGCAGGTTCGAATCCTGCCGGGGGCACCAGTTCAGCACGTGTTTCTGACTCTTGCGTGCAATATACGTGCGATTTTGTGCGCGCGGCGGCGCTCAGTCCTTATTGGGGAAAAGGTACTTCGTGATGATCACGACGAGCCCGATCAGCTGCACCACTGCGGCCCCGATCCACACCGACATCGACTGCTCGGGTGCGCGAAACTCGTAGGCGCGTAAGTAGAGATAGAAGAACCAGTCGGCGATGCCGACCTGGATGACCATTGCGACCAACAGAACGGCGGCATAGACCCGGCGGAAGTTGAGGTTCGAGCGCTCCACCTTGAGGCTGTGAGCGGCCATCGCCTGGTCGAAATTCTGGACCGCCTGTCGGCGCGAGACGAGCCGCCGCATCCACTTCGGCCAGAAGCTCCGCTTCGCAACCCCGGTCTGGGGGTTCTCCCCTGGATCGGCGTAGTCCGACGGCGACGGGACTATCTGGTCGTCGTCGTCCTGGTCGTCGCCGAGCGATTCCAGCGGTTGATAATCGGCCACAGCCCTATCAGCCGCACCGCAGGTTGGCACGTCGAATATCCATCGCCGCTTCGGATACGCCGAAGCGTCTCGCCATCTGAGCCGTGGTCCAGGAGTCTGCCGCCAGTTTCTTCACGTGCTCGGCTGGCATCAGCAACTCTGCGGCGAACTGGTTGGCGTAAATCTCAGCGCGGTTCGTCCCGGCGGCGGATCGGCCATCGCGGTAATCGGTGAACACGGTTAACCCACCACCATGCTTCTTACGGTCCACGATGTGCCCAATTTCATGCGCGCATGTGAACCGCTGCCGGTTCGGGCCGTTGTCCCGGCTCAGCAAGATGGTCTGGCTGAAATCGTCGGCCTCGACCTGGCCAGATACTCCCGGCTCCAGGTCGGCGATAAACACCTCGGCACCCATCTGCCGGGCGATCCTCACCGGATCGACTGGAAAACGGAGGTCACCGCCGCTATCGGCCCAGTAGGTGTTCAGCACTTCGCGCGCGTCTTGTGCTGGGTTGTACGGCATTTCTCCTCCCTTCGAGTCGTCGTCTGTGCCGGACCATTCTGTATATCCGCAGGGTACGACATTCGTTATTGACAGCGACGCAACCGGCCCGTGTGGCTCGTGTGCCTCGACCTGGCCCGCGCGCCCGTGACCCTAGTACTAGTGTCCGCCTATTCGCCGGCGCAGGTAACCACCGATCGGCGTAATGGCCGGGCGGTCGGTGACTCGGCGCGCCAGACCCGACGCCGCCACCTGCCGGCGATCGGCCAAGCGGCGCTCGGTCTCCAACGGCGAGGCGAACGACCATTGCCGGCCAGCCGCGTGCACGAGGACATCATGCGAAACGACCAGTGCGGCCAGGGGGTCGGGGCAATGCTGGCCGGCCTGCCAGGTCACCGCCGCCTCCTCGAAAGTCGGAAAATGCCCCGCCAGCCGACAAGTGCCGACTTCGAGGCTTTGCAGCAGCGCCGCCGCCCTCGCCACGGCATCACCGCCGCCGCGTCCCGACCCCTTCGGCGGCCAGCTCGTCACCTTCACCGGCCGGTCAATGCGATACCGCTTCAAGGCGTCGTTGACCACCCGCGTGTAGGTCTCGCGGGCCTGGTAGCCCTCCACGGCGATTTCGCTCGCGCCGACATCGGCAGCCAATTCGACCGCAGCTCTGGCCCACGCATCGCTGGTCATCGGGGCCGATTGGTCAGCGATCACCGCCACGACACCCTCGGCCGTCATCGACGCGGCCACCAGGCCGCAGGCATCGCCTTCGCCGGAGTCGCTGGGGTCGACGCCGACCACGGTCAGCAGCGGGCTCTGCGGGGCCGCCGGCAACCGCCAATCATCGAGCCACTGCCGCTTGATCAGGCCGCCCTCCGGCGCGGCGGGCACGCCCAGATACAGCGCCGCCCAGGATCGGCTCCCGACCGCCCGCTTGATCTCCTGAAATTGTTCGACGGTGCGGTCCAGGGCGCTGATCATCGCGACACCTGATGCGCGTCCGAGCGCATCGGGGATACCTGCTTCGGAGATTGCCGGGACGTTGATGTGGGTCCACTTGCTGCCCGGCTCCGCTAGCAGCTCCCCGGCCAGGTCGTGCTCGTTCCATCGCGACATCACGACCACGCAGCTCGCCCCAGGGTGCAGCCGCGACAATAGGCTGGCCTTGAACTCAGCGTGCAAGCGGCGGCGGTGCGCTGCGCTGTCAGCCTCCTGGGCGTTTTTTACTGGGTCGTCGACCAAAAGCAGCGTTGCGCCGAAGCCTGTTGTCCCGCTTAGGATTCCGCCTGCCAACATACCGCCGCGATGCCCTGCCACGCGCCACCTGCTGACACTGGATTTGTCCTGAGCCAGTTCGATACCGAGCAAGGTGGGATTTTCGGCGATGAGCCGCCGGGCTTCTCGGCTGCTCTCCTCGGCCAGCTCATCGCCGTAACTTTTGACGATCACTTGGGCGTCGGGATCGCGCGACAGGGCGAACACCGGGCCGACCTGGCTGATCAGCACACTCTTCCCTGATCTGGGCGGGCACGAGATTATGAACCGCTGATCAGGCGCTGTGATCGCCGTCATCAGGGCGTCGCTGATCAGCTGAATTGTTGGCGTGACCTTGTAGTTGGGAATCAACCGCCGCGCCAACTGTGCCGGTGTCTCCGGCCGCCGACGCGCACGCACAGCCCGCCCGGCCCTGGCGGCGGCAAGCGTGGCGACCCGATCGATGACGGCCGCCCTTGTCGCCTTGGCCTTGGTCGTCTTCGCGGTCACTGCACCACTGGCAGCACGCGCGGGCTGGTTCCCAGCTGCTTGGCCGCGATCATCGCGTCGAGCGGGCCGCTGAGTTCAAGCAACAGCTGCCTGCCCACTTTCACCGCGTAGATGCGCCAGTCATTCCAGAGCCGAACCAGTGCCATCTCCTGCTGCCAGACGGTGCCCGGTATCCGCCGCTCGATCGTCGTCCAGCGCACCGGCCGTTGCGCCGCGCCGGCGTCAGCGAGCGCGGTCAATATCGCGGTGTCGATCTCGTCATCGGTGGCCTTCGGCGCGGCCGGTTTGGTCGCAGTGGTCGCGGTGGTCGCGGTAGTCATGGTGGGGCCTCTCATGGTTGGGTGTGGTGGGTCATGAGGCCGTCGTGGTTGTCGTTGTGGATGGGTCAGGTCAGCCAGTCGCAGCGGTCGACCGCGTGACCTTGAGGCTTCCCGGCGCGGTGCCGGCGCGGATCAGCGACAGATGAAAGCCGTTGTCACTCGCGGGAATTTGTAGCGCCGCGCAGACATGTTCATGGCGCACGTCGCTGTGCTGCCAGAGCCGGCCTGCGAGCTTGGCGACCGACGGCCAGCAGCGTTCGAGCAGCGGCACGACACCGGCTCCGGTCACCGATCCGCCGGCGCGCGACAGCTCGCGATCGTCGCAGCTGTTGCGATCGAGCGCGGTGAACATCTCGCGTTGCGTGGGCCGCCGACCAGCGCGAAAGCGGGCCTCGGCCCACGGGCCGGCATACAAGATCGACGGCCAGCCGCCGCCGGGAACCTGGTCGTGAACGGTCTTGCCGAGCAGGCCGAAGGCGCGGCCCTCGGAGACCACCGCAACGTTGACACGCCCGCCCAGCAGCGTCGCCGCGATCGCGTGCCCGGCCTCATGGAAAGCCAGCGCGGCGCGCTCACGCTCGGCGTCGGTCAGGTCGGCCAGCGTGAGCGGGCGTTTCTTGGCCTTTGCGGTCGGCGCGGCCTTCGTCGTCGTCATGGTGGCGGTATCCCTTCACGTCGTGCGAAATCGTGCTAGTCGGAGTGTCATGCGGCGCGTCGGTGTCCAAGCCGAGGCGGCACATAGCGCAGTCCCCCGGCTCGACGCCGATCTCTCGCGTCAGCGTCAAGGCGGTCGTGCGGTCGTCATCGCGTCAATGTCCGTTCTTGGTCAGGGGGCGGTGGTCACGGTGACCGCCCCGATGATCTCTTCGTAGGCCAGCGCCACGCTGCGCTCGGCGATCGCGATGAACTCGTTGGTCTGGTAGTGCGCCGTGGTGCGAAGCGCCGGTTCGTCGCGCCACCCGAAGATCGGGGCCGACGTCGCCACCAGCGTCAGCCCCAGCCCGTCGACATAGCCGCCGCCGAACGCCAGGCTGTGTCCGAGCTGGGTCTTGATCGCGGTGCCCGAGCGGACCCACAGCCCGCCTTGCCCGCCTTGAGCGGCACCGATCGCCGCCCACTGCGGGCTGGCGTGCACGATGCCGAGCGTGTTGGTCTCGGCCAGCAGACCCTCCAAGTAGCTGATCGCCGAGGGCAACGTGGCGCGCTCGACGGTGACCGCCGCGCTGTCGGCCAGCAGCCGGATCGAGAAGTCGCGTTCGACGGCGACCTGCTCAAGCAGCCGAAGATTCTGTTCGGCGCGGGTCATCGCTTCCTGCTGCCCGTAGATCGTCATGTCACAGGTGCCCGACGCCCAGACGGTGATCGGCGGGAACGGATCGGTGTCGGGTGGCCGGTCGCCCTCTTTGCGCACTGGCTGGGTCTTGGCTCCGGCGCTCGGGCCGGTCAAGGCGCTGCCATCGACTGACGATTCCGCGCGCACCGTGTGACTGACCAGATAAACCCCCGGACACGGCGAGCTGACGTGCGCACCGCCGGGCTCGACGTTGCTCAGGCCGTCGATCGCCGCCTGGAAGTCGGCGACGCTGATGTTGCTCGCCAGGCCCGTCGCGGTCTCACCACTCCAGGTGTAGGTCCAGGTGCCGCCCGTGCCGCTGATCGTGATGCGCTCGACCTCGCCGCACCAGGGGGCGTCCCAGACACCGAAAGCGCCAGCGCCGCCGTAGTTGTAGTGGCGCACCCACACGCCTTCACCGAGAAAGCGCGAGGGCTGATCGGCGGGGACGTCGGTCCAGTTGACCAGCGGGTAGAGCCCGATCGGCGCTGGGTTGACCAGCGGGGCCATAAACGGAATCGCGGGCAGCACCCCGGGCGGCGCGGGCTCGCGCGTGGTCGGCATCGTCGGGGTCGTCATAGCTCAACTCCCATCGCGGCCAGCTCGGCGCGGGCCTGTGCGGCGCGGTCGGCCTCGGTCGGCCGCAGGCGTGCGGGGGGCGCCGACTCCGCCCAATCAAGGCGGCGTTCCAGCACCAGAGCGGCACGGTCAACCGTGTTGCGCAGCAGCTCGGTCAACCGCTCCGACCGGCTCCGCTTACCGCGCAGCACCTCGTGGTTCGGCGGCCACGACCGGCTCAACAGGTCGGCCAGCGGGCGGGCAGAGGGGGTGGCCATCGTGATCAGCTGCGCCGCCCACGACCCGTCAGCCAAGGCGGCGTCGGTGATCTCAGGCAGCGCCGGACGCTGCGCCAGGTCGCACAGCCTCCGCACGGCGTAGGTGCGCTTGCCCGGCTCGGCCGCCAAATGCTTCGTCTTCGCGAGGGCATCAGTCTCAGCGCACCAGCCGACGACGGTGCTCACCAGCTCATGGGCGGCGTCGGCCAGCTCGGTCACCCGCGACCGAAATAGGAAGGGCTGCGGGAGGGCAGCGACGCGGGCGGCCAGCGGCTCGACGATCGCGTCGAGCTCGACGGCCAGGTCGAACGCGCCGTCGTAGGCGACGGCCATGCTCGCGCGGCGGTGTCGGCGTTGTTCGGTCTGGTCGGTCGGATCCATCGGGGCGTACCGTCCTCTCGTCTTCTTGGAGGGCTTGGGGGGTGCGAGTTTGGAGGGCCGCTTGATTGGTTGCGGTGTCGCGGGGACACCGCCCTTCTTGCGGCCGAGATTGAGCGCGGGGGGCAGCCTCCATGAGCCCCCCGCGCGGCTTTTGGGCTGGGCGGCGATCATGACGCCGCTCCACGCAGCTGGGTCAAGAGCCTGTCGACACCGGGTCGCGAGAGCTGGCCGGTCTCGGCGTTGATAGCCCGCTGCACCCGGTGATAGGCCAATGCCTGACGGCACTCGATAATTCGCGGGTCATCGTCGGGAACGGCGCGCGACTTGAGCACAGCCAGCCGTCCCGCCCATGACGCCGATGGCCGCGACTCTGGGTCGGTGGCGACCTGGAAATTCGTCATGGGCCGATCGTCACAAACGACCGTGCAAAGTAGCGGGGTAGCAATGTGCGCTGAGTCACCCAAAACCAGCATCGAGCGCCGCTGACCTACTCGATGTGAACAAGATCAACCTGAGCGTTTGTAGTGTTACCCCTCACTCCCTGGTCCTACCGAAAAAGGGGACTTTGGGACTGAGCGGTCAACCGCCTTGGGTCGTTGCTCGAAAGAGATGGTTTCAGGGAACCGGCCTGATCACCAGGTGACGGGCAGGCACTCGACTCCGTAAATCTCCTTCTGGGCTTGGAATTGGAGGTCGTCAGGTGAGACGGCGAGTCGTAGTCCAGGCAATCTCCGCACCAGGGTCGCTAGCGCGATCTGTAGCTCGGCGCGGGCTAGGTTCTGTCCAATGCATTGGTGCGCGCCGTAGCCGAATGCCAGGTGTCCGCGAGTATTTCGAGCGATGTCAAATGTTTCGGGACCGCTTGTGTAGGCGGTATCCCAGTTCCCGGCGGGCAGATTCATCAATACGAGGTCACCTGCGCGGATTGGCTGGCCACCGAGTGTGAAATCTTCTTTCGCGACACGCTCGACCAGACTGTGGACGACGGTCAGATAGCGCAGCAACTCGTCGACGATGTTCGCGATCTCGGTGTTGTCTTCGGTCGTGCGCAGGCGGGCAAGGTCGTCGGGATGTTGCATCAGGGCAAGCGCGCCGAGTGCGATCATGCTCGCTGTGGTTTCGTGGCCAGCTTGGAGCATGATCATCGCGGTCATGGCCGCCGTTTCTCTGCTGAGTTCACCTGGGACGACGTGGTTAGTGACGAGTCGACTGATCAGGTCGTCGCCCGGTTCTCGTTCTTTGCGGTCAACAAGTTCCAACATGTAGCCGTACATCCCCATGCCTGCGACGAGGCGCTCTTCATCGGAACGACCAGAGTCGAGCACTGTCGTGCTGTTGTGCTGGAAGGACTCAAGATCCGCGTCGGGCACGCCAAGCAGCACCGATATGACCAGCGATGGCACTGGCAGCGCGAAGTCGTGGACGAGATCAGCCGGCGGTCCGTGCTCAACCATCTTGTCGATGTACTGGTCGACCAGCTCTTGGATTCGCGGACGCATTTCGTCTGCTCGCCGAAAAGTGAAGTCACGAGTCATCATTCGTCTGAGTCGATTGTGCTCGGGGTCGTCGATCCGGGCGAAGATGACCGGCATGGCTTCCTCGGAGCTCTGCGCCTCGGCCCACATGCTGTTGGTGTCGGCACTTAGTCGTGAATCGGTCAACGCCGCGCGTATATCCTCGTAGCGACTGACTACCCAGACGGGCTTGCCTTGCCACGTTGCGCGTTGAAGCCCAGGGGATCGCCGCCACTGCGTGAACTCCGGGGGCGGCGCCAACGGGCAGCCCGATGCGCGTGGCAGAGGAATGACGGGCAAGTCCGTCCCTCCGTCGGCGATTGAACCCGCCATTGTGTGAACCTCCTGGATCTGGGGCTAGCGCGGCCGGAGTCCGTCCAGCAGTGCGTTGAGCGCCTGTACGCTCTCGTCCCGCGCGTCCTGCTGATGGGGTGCATTCGCGATGAACATCGCGGCTTCCTCTGCTGCGGCGAGAAGCACATGAGCCAGGACTGCAACAGGCTGGCCGCTGGCTAGGTCGCCTTCCTCGATGGCGCGTTCGAGCATGGCGCGGATGGCTCCCAATCCGTAGACGCTCTCTAGCTCGCGCCATCTCGACCAGCCCAAGACGGCGGGTCCGTCGATAAGGAGGATCCGCTGAACTTGGGGCGTCAGGGATGCATCGAGGAAGCCAATCAGCCCCTGTCGCAACTGATTGAATGCGCCGTCTGCTGGATCGGCCAGGTTCTTAGCGGCCTCCATAACAAGACCCTCTTCGACCGCGATGAACACCGCCTCAAAGAGCGCCTGCTTGTCGGCGAAGTGGTGATACAGGGCGCCTCGAGTGCCGACATCCGCCTCTGCAACGACCTCCTCGGTGCCGGTGTGGTGATACCCCTTCTCGACGAACAGTCGCTTCGCGGCATCGACCAATGCAGCACGGGTGCCCTCTGCCTGTGCGGCACGTCGCGCCTTCGTGTCGAGCCTCTCTTGCCCTTGCTCCTGCGCCATTGCCAAACAGTATTGCATACAGGCTGTAGGTCACATACAGTCGCCATGTCACATACAGGTGCCATGTGGTGTGTTGTCGTTGCCCGTCTGAGTTGGAGGTGCGCTGTGTCTAACCCTGTCGATGTGGTCCGCGAGTTCTGCGCCCTGATGGAACGCCGTGATCCCGAAGCCTTGCGCCCTCTATTGGCTGACAACGCCGTGTATCAAAACGTCGGCATGCCAGCCTTCACCGGAGTGGACGCCATCGTGGAGAACATGGGCGCACAGTTCTCGATGTTTCCCGACGCCTACGCCTTCGAAATAGTCAACATCGCCAGCGACGGCCCCGTCGTACTGACTGAACGACTCGACTACATCCAGACGCCCGACGGAGCAAAGCCAGCCATTCCGGTGATGGGAACGTTCGTCGTTGGAGACGATGGCAAGATCACCCGATGGACCGACTACTTCGATGTCAACCTGACAATCAAACTCCTGCAAGGCGAAGATATCAGCGCGTTGATTCCAGCCGCCTCCACGCGATGACAGATGAACGCGCGCGAAAGTTGGGGCATAACCACTAATCTCGGAGCGACCGCACTAGCTGTGGCCGCCCAGCGTGCCGCTGAAACAGCACAACAGGACCCACTGGTGCGAGACGAGTTCGCCGCGATTCTGGTGGCAGCAGTAGACGAGCCGGGCTGGCAAGCAATGGCGCGAGGCGATCTCTCTTGGATGAGTCCCGAGGACGACCTTGGGCGACGTACCGCAAAAACTGGCCGGGAATACGTCGCGACTAGGACTGTCTTCTTCGACGACTTCTGCGCGTCAGCGACAGAAGCTGGCATCGAACAAGTCGTGATCTTGGCAGCCGGCCTAGATGCAAGGGCGTACAGACTCCCGTGCCTGTCCGGTATCCATGTCTACGAAATCGACCAGCCAGCAGTACAAGTGTTCAAGGAATCCACTCTTACCGCGCACGGCGTAGCCCCAGTCGCTGATATTCACCCAGTTGCCATTGACCTTCGCGACGATCACTGGCCCATGGCCTTAACGGAGGCGGGATGGGACGAGGCGATGCCCACCGCATGGCTCGCAGAGGGACTCCTCCCCTACCTGACCTCCGATGAACACGACCAACTCTTCCGGACGGTGACCAACTTGAGCGCAGCCGACAGTCGATTGGCGGCGGAGGTTTACCACCACGCGACAAATCACTTCGGCGAGGAACGCCTGGAACGGTGGCGGGTTGGAGCCGCCGAGATAGACGACGCTCTGGGTGTCGATGTGGACGTGACGGCGTTCATCAAACACAAAGACGTCAGCGATACCGCGTCTTGGCTCACCAACCACGGCTGGGCTGCCGAGTCTCTCGACAGTCGCAACGAAATGGCACGTCTCGGTCGCCCTATACCGACCGATCTCATCGACTCAGCACCCGCGAGTTCCCTCGTAACTGCGGTCCTTCGCGGACTACCCCCAGACGACTGAACCTCAGTTGGCCACAGTTTCCGTCGCTAACACGCGATAAACCGTTGCGCGGCTGATGCCGAGCGCCTCGGCGATGGTCGGCACCGGCTCGCCGCTCTCACGCATCCGGTGGGCAAGCGCGGCCTTGCTCGCGTCGAGCTTCTTGGGCCTGCCGATGGGCATGTCGCGGACCTTGCGCGCCGCCCGCGACGCGGCCCGGCGCTCGCGCTGCAACTCAAGCTCAAGCTCGGCCAGCGACGCCAGCACGCCAGCAATCATCCGCCCGGTCGCGTTTGACGTGTCGATGCCCTCGCGCAGTGACCGTAAGACGATGCCACGCTCGCCGAGGTCACGGATCGTGGTCATGACCTCGGCGGCGTTGCGGCCCAGCCGGTCGATGCCGACGACCACGATGGTGTCGCCTGGCCGCGCGTAATCGAGCAGCGCGACGAGCCCGGGTCGCTGCTCACGAGTCGAGGTGCCGGTCAGCTTGTCGGAGTAGAGGCGTTCGGAATCGACCCCGGCAGCGGTGAGCGCATCAGCCTGCGCGTCGAGCGACTGATGGCCGGTGGAAACGCGGGCATAACCGAGCATTGCGCCGGTCGGCGCGTGGGCGGTTGCTGTGACGGTGGCGGTTGTCATGGCCCAAGCCTATCTCAAAAGTCAGCACGTCGCTATTTCGATACGCGACAACTTTTGAGACTTGTGATCATGAGAAATGCTGTGAGAGTTCGGGTGATCGCATCATGTCGCAAAACTAAATATTTGAGACGGGCTCAGAACTCTCGCAAGCCGTTGCCGGTCGGCAGCTCACGCCCGCGAGCGATGATGTGCCGACGGTGGATGCGGCGACCATCCGGCAGCTCGACCATCGCCGACGTGCTGGCCGGCGCGGCCTGTTCGGTCTCGGTCTCGGTCTCAGGTTCGGGGTCGAGGTATGGTTCTGGCTCCGGTGCGCTGCTGAGATCGCCTTCGTATAGCTCCATTTCGGGGCTGAGCGTCCCGCTCGCGCCCGAAGTGCCGGCCGGCGGGTCAATGGTGCTTAGCGGAACTCCCGCGCGTAAACGTGCCACAGCCAGCCACTCGCTCAGCTCATCGGCCGACAGGCCACCGACGGCGAGCACCTGGCGCGCGACGTCGATATGCAGCGGCCACAGCGGATCGTCTTCGCCGACAACGCTGCCGAACGATGCCTTGCATTCGTCGGCGACGGCCTGGTTTAACTGCGTTGGATCAAGCCGACTTTCGGCCACGTCCTCGGCCACTGACATCGCGGCGTCGATGACATCGCGTTTGGTTATTGCGCTCACTGCTCGATCTCCTTTGTCGCCGGCACCTCGACCACCTCGGCGTCGACCGCCGCCAGCAGCCGCTCGCGGGTGTCGGCGATGATCGCCGCAGGCGTCTGGGTCACGTTGATGTTGACGGTCTCCGGTTCGTACAGCCCGTCGAGCTTGGCTAGCTCGGCCTCGTTGCGGATGATCTCGCGGTTGAGGGTCACCAGCGTGTCGTCGTCGCCGGCGCGGTATGCCGCCGTGAACCGCTGGGTCAGCGCGCGGGTGCGCGTCTGGATGGCGAACTTGTGCGCCTCGAATGAAGTGGTCTTCGGTTCGCGCCGCAGCCGCTCCACGTGACGATTGACGGCGCTCTGGGCCGCGCCGACAGAGCGGTAGCCGAGACGGTCGCAGACCTCGCGCCAGGAGTGCCGGCTGGCGCGAAGCTGGAACGCTTCGGCGGCGCGCTCACGGCTGGCGTAGCGCGGCATCACAGGACCGGGCATACCGAATTTCTACCGCATTACAGTGCAACGGTTTCGGAGCCACGTCGGCCGGCGGTCGCGCGCGGGTTTGGGCCGGTATCGGCGGAGCACAATGCCTACGGGGGTCGGGAAATTGGTTGCAGCGGTGCCGGTTTGGGCTCGGGTCAGCTGTTGGCTGCCGGGTGTTACCTGTTGATCGGTCACGCCGCCTGACACTGCCGGGTGTCGGGTGGGCTGTGCGTCGGGGGCCACAGCCCCAGACACCGCTCACATGACCGACCCGTGGCGCAGCCTCTATCCAATGCCTTCGCTGCTGTCGAATGAGCCGACTGCGCCCACGGACCGGCCGAGTGCGCGGGTCCCTTAAAGACCCCGCGCACTCCGCGCGGTTCCTGTCGGCGAACCCGCGCACTTCCGCGCACTTGATAGTAAAAACACCCTGTGAGCTGCGATTTGTAGTGCGCGGATTATTGAGCCGCGCACTTCGGCGCACTTCCGCGCATTAAACCCCGCCCAAGTCGGCGTAGTCAGCGTTTGCGCTGGTCAGGCGATCTTTCGGAGTGCGCGGATTACGCGCCGCGCACTCGTTCGCTGACCTGGGCTTTTGCGGCAGGTGCGCGGGGCTCACCCGCGCACTTGACTTGGGCTTTTGCAGCGAGTGCGCCGACCGTCAGTCGGTGGGGTTGGCGCGGTCGACGCACTCGGCGGCGAGCGGCTCCGGGTCGGTCAGCGGGTCGCCGGTGCGGTCAGCGGCGTACCACTCGGGGCGAGTGTCGGTGCCCTTGTTGACCACGTAGCCGAGGAGCCCGAGCCGTTCGACCGAACGGCGCAATCGGTCCCGCGAGACGTTGTGGCGCGTCTCGGTCGGTAGGTCTTGCAGCGCCCTAACTGACTTGCCGGGGTGATCGTTGATCAGCTTCCACACGATGTCGTCGTTTTTGTGGTCAGCGGCCTTGGCGCGGTCGGCTGAAACGGTGTTGCCGCTCATCGTCAACCCGCGTCGGCCGTCGTCAGTCGGCTTGAGGGCTAGCAGGCCGGGCGGCACGTTAACGCCGCGCCGACCGAACGCCTCAAAGGTGCGCGGGGTGTCGGCGGCCGGCGGGCCATCTAACCGAATGGTCGCCAGCGTATCGACCGCACCCTCGATCGAGCTGTGCCCACGCGCACCCTTGTCGGGGTCCTTGCCGAGGTGATGGGTGATAACCCGCCCGACGGCCCCACACTCCACCGCCAAGGTCTTGAAGCCCTCGATCACGTCGGCCACCTGCGATGAACTCTCATCGACGTTCAGTGCCGAGAGCACGGTGTAAAGGCAGTCGAGGATGATGAACGACCCCGGCCTGATCTGGTCGCGCCAGTAGGCCCGCGTGGCGTCGTCGCGCATGTTCAGCATCGCGCTGCGCCCCAGCAGGTCGTGATAGTTGATCCGGCGCAGCAGGGCCGGATCGCTCACTCCCGCCGCCGATAGCTCGTACTGCATCATGTCAGCGCCCATCTCGGTGTCCAGGAACACCACGTCCGCGTCGGCGGCCAGCAGGGTGGCGAACTTGCCGAGAAACTTGCCGCCGGTCAGCAGCGCCCGCAGCAGATCCACATTGGCGGTGGTCTTGCCCGCCTTGCGCTCGGAGAACAGGCCCATGCTCTTGCCCAGCGGGATCAGGTTGTCAACGATGAACGGATCGTCGGGCGGCGTGTATGTCGATAGGTCTACCCGCGTGCTGATGTCCGCATACCCGGCAGCGGCGCGCTCGGCGGCGAGCTGACGCGCCATCTCGCGGACCTGATTCTTTTGGTCTTCCAGCATCGCCGCTGCCCGGAGAGTCAGCGCCTTGATCTCGTCGGGCGACAAAGGGGTCAACGCCTTGATCTGAGCGTCGGTGGCTCCTACATTGACAGCGTCCGCACCCGAGAACATCAACTTCGGCTCGGCCTTCAACGGGTTGGTCCGACTCTCCTCTTTGGCGATCTTCTCGGCCTGCTTGCGTGCCCACCCGGCACTCATCCCGTCGAGCACGGCGGCATCGAACCGCAGCTTGCCGAACTGTTTTTGCCGTTTCTCGGTGACCGCCTGCGCCGCGTGCTCGGCCTCGCGCCGCTCTCGATGCTTCTGATTGGTCGAAAGCGTGTCGAACGGGTTGTACCCCTCGTCGCCCGGTTGCCGGCCGTTTATGTCCGCCTGATCGTCGGCGTCGCCGTGATGCCCGTTGTGGCCGTTGGTGTTCGCCGATCCGGCACGGTTGCCCCTCTGGGAGGTATTCTGTTCGCGAGTCACTGCTGTTCCTGTCAGGTCTCGTAGGTGGTTTGGTGGTGGGATTCCGGTCCCGGCTGTGCGTTGAGGCCAAGAGACGCGCCGGGCCCGGAATTTCTCCCTATGGGGTTCCGTCAGTTCGCTTGCGCCGCTGCCTTTCCCGGCGTCACAGTGTTGGCCGTGATGAAGGCGGCGATGTCGTCGGCGCGGTAGCGGACGCGCCGCCCCAACTTCACGTAGGGCATACCGACTCCCCGGGATCGATCGGTCTTGAGCGACGCGACGGGTACGCCGGTGGCCGCTTCCACCTGCTTTTCGGTCAGCAGCACCGGCACAATGCCGCTGGCAGTGGCGATCTCAGTCATGCTCGACCTCCCGGTCAGTTGCGCCCGATTGCGGTGTGGTGCGTACGGTAGACCGCGACCATGCACTCACCCGGCCGGGCGGATCGAGAATGCCGACTTGGGAGCCGTTGTGCCCGAGATGATTTCGTGGCGACGGGTCGGGTCGATATTGACTACGGTGTGCACGTCGATGCAGCGCGGGCCGCACGGAGTCAGCTCGGCGAGCGCCTGGCGTGCCTCGTCGCTGCTTGGCCAATAAGTGACCTCGATACCCCGGCCCTCGACGTAGTGACAGATCAGCGCGACTCGGCCACGTGGCGAACCGCCGGGGTTGAGGTAGAGGCTCACTTCGCGCTGCCCAGGCGGTCGGCATAGATTTCAGCCGGAATGACCGGCCGCATCAGTGCATTGACGTCGGCGACCTTCACGCGGATGGCTGCGCCGGGCTTGTTGCTGAATCTGTACGCCGGCAGCTCGCCGGCAGAGATTTTCTCGCGCAAGGTGAATACCGAGCAGTCGATGCGCTCGGCGGCGTGTTGCAGCGACTCGAAGTCGCGGCGGCCCGAAGTGATGGGAGTGGGTGTGTTGCTCACTGGATTCGCTCTCCGGTTTGGTGCTTCCCCGGTAGCGGGAGCGTGCGTGTGAGCGTGTGCGTGAGCGGGTCTGGGGCTGTGACCCGACGGCTAGTTTAGCCGATAGATCCGCAGAGCGGTGTCAGGTTCTGACTAGGCGCGCGTAATTGCTGCGGCTCAAGACGTTTCAAGCCGACGGTGGCGCGTCGGCGGTAGCAGTCGCCAGCGCGGACAGTCGATCGGCCAGCGCAGCGGCACGGCCCTCGGCGGTGTGCTGGTAGCGCATGGACATGTTCGGCGAGGTGTGGCCTAGCCGGTCCATCAGCTCGCGCAGCGTTGCGCCGGTTTGTGCGGCCATCACGCCCGCCGCGTGGCGCAAGTCGTGAAAATGTAGGTCCGGACGGCCAATAGCGGCCCTGGCGGTGTCCCAGGGGCCACGAAACTGCCACTCGCCATGAAACGAGCCGGTCGCCGGGTCGATGAACAGGAGCGCGCCGGCGGCCGGGCCGACGTGGCGTTGCAGGTGCTCGATCACCGCCGGCCGGACGTGCGGCGGCACGCTCACCACGCGCCGCGATTCCCGAGTCTTGGTCGGTCCGACCTCGAACCGGCGCTCGCGGTAGGTCACGGCTCGCTCGATGCGCACGCTGGACCCATCGGCGGCGACGTCGTTGCGCCGCAGTGCGAACACTTCGCCCTTGCGCAGCCCGCACCATCCGGCCAGCAGCACCGCCAGGCGCAGCTCGTCGGGCATTTTCTCGGCCAGCTCGGTCAACTGCGCCGCGTCGAGCAGCACCACCGAACGCCGCGCGTGTTTGACCTGGGCAGCGCCCTTGATCCGGCACGGGTTGCGCTCGATCAGGTCGTCAGCCACGGCGGTGTTGAGCACTCCGTTGAGCACGGCGTACGCCTGCGCGTTGCGGGTCTCGTGCTCGCCGCCCAACCCGGCGAACCAGGCCCGCACGCGCTCGGGCGTGATCTCGGCCAGACCGAGATCACCCAGCGCCGGGAGAATGTGGTTATCCAGGTGCCCTCGATAGTTGTCGCGAGTGCGGCGGGCCAGCTTAGTCTTGTTGTCCAGCCACATATCCGCGTACGTGCGCAGCGTCAGCTTGGTCGCCTTCGCTTTGGCGGCGCGCTCGGCCGGCGGGGTCCACTCCCCCGGTCGGCGGCGGTCCCGGTCGATCAAGTCCTCCTCATCTTGGAGCCAGTGTCCCGCAGAGGATTTCGTCGGGAATGTGGCCAGCGCCTTATAGATCAACCCGTTGTGCAGATACGACGCCTGCCACCGGCCCGAGGGCAATTGGCGCAGCCGGCCAAACGATCGCCGCGTGCGCTCGGCCTTCGCTGCCGGCCTCCGTCGTGCCATTGGTGTGCCCCCGTCCTCGTGCAATCTCCGTGCAATAGTCACCTTAACGTAGTCCGACAGAACCTTGCAGAGCCAACGGCAATAACTCGCAGTTCAGTGCCCATTCGGCGTCTTTGATCAGGTCAACGGTGAAATCGCACTGAGCTTACCGGCTAATTCGAATCCTGCCGGGGGCACCATGTCATGTCTCGGGACATCGTTGACAGGTGTCCCGAGACATGGTTTACACCTCTAGCCTGTTTTCTGGGCTGTTTCC
>NZ_MVHD01000047.1 GCF_002086635.1 Mycobacterium alsense
ACAATCAACGACGCCACTCAGCCATCGGAGGCAAACCCCCGATCACCAGAGTGTCACCAACGTCCTAGCTGAGTACATCTAGAGCCAGGTGTCCTGGGTGGTGGTGGTCAGGAACGCTTCCAGGTCGTCGCGCCACTGCGCCGGCGTCGTCTTGTCGGGTTCGATGCCGGTGTAGTCGCCGCGATAGAACAGCAGCGGCCGCGGCTTGACTGTAGGGGCATTTGAACCAAACTCAGCCAGCGAGCGGACCGCACCGAACACCACGAAGTGGTCCCCGCCCTCGTGCACGGACGCCACCGTGCAGTCGATGTAGGCCAGCGACCGGTCGATGATCGGCGAACCCAATTCGGAAGCGTGCCAGTCGATCCCGGCGAACTTGTCGGGTTCCTTCGACCCGAACCGGGCCGAGACGTCCTTTTGCTCCTCGGTCAGCACGTTGACGCAGAACCGCCCGCTGGCCTGAATCGCCTTGAAGGACCGCGAGACCTTGGTGGGGCAGAACAGCACCAGCGGCGGGTCCAGGGACAGGGCCGCAAAGGACTGGCAGGCAAACCCGACCGGGACGTCGTCGTGCACCGTGGTGATGATGGTGATCCCGGTGCAGAACTGGCCCAGCACCTGCCGGAAGGCGCGTGGGTCGATCGGCGCGGCGGTCACGGCTAGCTCCGGAAGCCGACCGTGAAGTCGTGACCCCAGAGGCTGACGGCCGTGCTCTCCCGGGCGATCCAGTCGTCGTCGACTTTCCTGCCCTCGCAACCGAATTCGACGTCGAATCCGCCGGGGGTCTTCATGTAGAACGACAGCATCAGGTCGTTGACGTGGCGGCCCAGCGTCGCCGACATCGGCACGTTGCGGCGCAACGCCCGGTCCAGGCACAGGCCCACGTCGTCGGCCTCCTCCACCTCGACCATCAGATGCACTATCCCGCTGGGGGTCTGCCCGGGCATGAAGGCGAGGCTGTGATGGCGCGGGTTGCAGCCCAGGAACCGCAGCCACACCGGCGGCGCGTCGGCGGGCCGGCCCACCACCTGTGGCGGCAGGCGCATCGAGTCACGCAGCCTGAAGCCCAGCACATCCCGGTAAAAATGCAGCGTCTCCGCGTCGTCGCGGGTGGTCAACACCACGTGCCCCAGGCCCTGCTCGCCCGTGACGAACTTGTGGCCGTAGGGGCTCACCACCCGGCGGTGCTCGAGGGCCGCCCCGTGGAAGACCTCGAGGCAGTTGCCCGACGGGTCGGAGAACCGGATCATCTCGTCGACCCGGCGATCCGCCAGTTCGGCCGCGGTGGCCTCCTTGTACGGCGTGCCCTCCACGTCGAGGCGATTCCGGATCTCCTGCAGGCCTTCGGCGTTCGCGCATTCCCAGCCGGCCTCCGCTAGCCGGTCCTGCTCACCCGGCACGATGACCAGCCGGGCCGGGAAATCGTCCATTCGCAGGTAGAGCGCGCCCTCGCTGTTGCCCCTACCCTCGACCATGCCGAGGACCTTCAACCCGTATTCGCGCCAGGCGCCCATGTCGGTGGCCTCGATGCGCAGATAGCCGAGCGACCGGATGCTCATCCCCCACCTCCCAAGAAATCGATCGTGAGTTTGTTGAACTCGTCGAACTTCTCCACCTGCGCCCAGTGCCCACATTGCCCGAAGACGTGCAGCTGCGCACGCGGAATGGTCTTCAGCGCCACCAGCGCGCCGTCCAGCGGGTTGACCCGGTCCTCCCGTCCCCAGATCAACAGCACCGGCTGGCGCAGCCGGTAAACCTCGCGCCACATCATGCCGAGCTCAAAGTCGGCCCCCGCGAACGACATTCCCATCGCCCGAGTCGCCGTCAGGGACTCCGGCGTGCTGGCCAGCGTGAAACGCTGGTCCACCAGCTCGGGGGTGATCAGGTCCTTGTCGTAGACCATCACCCGCAGGAAGGCCTCGAGGTTTTCGCGCGTGGGCGCCGCGGAGAACGCGGACAGGCGCTTGACGCCCTCGGTCGGGTCCGGGGAGAACAGGTTGACGCTCAACCCGCCGGGCCCCATCAGCAGCAGCCGCCCGGCCCGGTCGGGGTAGTCCAGCGCGAACCGGACCGCGGTGCCCCCGCCCAGCGAATTGCCCACCAGCGGAACGCGTCCCAGGCCCAGTTGGTCGAACAACCCCTTGAGCGCCCTGGCGGCGTAGCGGTTGAACTGCCCGTGCTCGGCGCGCTTGTCGGAGTGCCCATACCCGGGCTGATCGACGGCCAGCACGTGGAACCGTTCGGCCAGCACGGGGACGTTGCGCGACCAGTTCGTCCAGCTCGCCGCCCCGGGACCGCCGCCGTGCAGCAGCACCACGGTCTGGTCGTTTCCGACGCCCGCCTCGTGGTAGTGCAGCCTCAGCGGCCCGTCCACGTCCACCTCCACGAAGCGCGACGTGGATTCGAACGTCAGCTCCTGCGTGGTGGTCATCAGACCATGGTGTCGCCGGGGGGCAGCCCGAACTCGTGGTTCCCGAAGATCACGTAGGCGCGCTCGGGGTCGTTGGCCGCGTGCACCCGGCCGGCGTGCGCGTCCCGCCAGAACCGCTGCACCGGCTGGTCGTTCGCCAGCGCGGTGGCGCCGGACGCCTCGAACAACCGGTCGATCGACGCGATCGCCCGGCCGGTGGCGCGCACCTGGTCACGACGGGCCCGGGCGCGCAGCTCGAACGGAATCTCCTTGCCCGCCGCCAGCAGCGCATATTCGTCGCCGACGTTGCCGATCAACTGCCGCCACGCGGCGTCGATGTCGCTGGCCGCCTCGGCGATGCGGATCTTGGCGAACGGGTCGTCCTTGGCCTTCTCGCCGGCGAACGCGGCCCGCACCCGCTTGCCCTGGTGCTCGACGTGCGCGGCGTACGCACCGTAGGCCATGCCCACGATGGGCGCCGAGATGGTGGTGGGATGCATTGTGCCCCAAGGCATCTTGTAGACGGGGGCGGTGTTGGTCCGGTATCCCCCGGCGCTGCCGTCGTTCATGGCCTTGTAGGACAGGAACCGGTGCCGGGGCACGAAGACGTCCTTGACCACCAGCGTGTTGCTGCCGGTGCCGCGCAGGCCGACGACGTGCCAGACGTCGTCGATGCGGTACTCGCTGCGCGGGATGAGAAAGCTGCCGAAGTCCACCGGCCGGCCGTCCTTGATGACCGGGCCGCCCACGAACGTCCACGAGGCGTGGTCGCAGCCCGACGACCAGTTCCACGAACCGTTGACCAGGTAACCGCCGTCGGTCACGACGCCCGCGCCCATCGGGGCGTACGACGATGAGATCCGCGTGTTGGGGTCGTCGCCCCACACCTCCTCCTGGGCCTGCTGGTCGAACAGGGCCAGGTGCCAGTTGTGCACGCCGACGATCGAGCCCACCCAGCCGGTGGAACCGCACGCGCTGGCCAGCCGCCGCGTCGCCTCGTAGAACAGGGCGGGGTCGCACTGCAGCCCGCCCCACTGCTCGGGCTGCAGCAGGGTGAAGAAGCCGACGTCCTGGAGATCCTGAACGGTCTCGTCGGGCAGCCGGCGCAGATCCTCGGTCGCCTGGGCGCGCTCGGCGATCTTGGGAAGAAGGTCGTCGATCCCAGCCAACACCGACTGCGCATCGCGCTGTTGAATGGACGTCACTGCGGTTGCCTCCCGGGAGTACGGACTTACACGAAAGACTAGAACACGTTCCGATTCGTGTCGAGCAGGGTATTCCTGCGGCTGGTAGCGGTATTAATCCGGTTTTCTATAACATGTTCTAGTCACCAGGGAAAGGATGGACGGGTCGTGACCGATGCGATTCCCGACGAGCCGCTCGGCGACCACGTCCTCGAGCTGCAGATCGCCGAGGTCGTCGCCGAGACCGACGAGGCGCGCTCGTTGGTGTTTGCGGTGCCGGCGGCGTCCGGCGATCCGGACGTCCCGCCGGAGCGGCTGCGCTACGCACCCGGCCAGTTCCTGACGTTGCGCGTCCCCAGCGACCGCACCGGCTCGGTAGCGCGGTGCTACTCGCTGTGCAGCTCGCCGTTCACCGGCGACGCCCTGACGGTCACCGTCAAGCGCACCGCGGACGGGTACGCGTCGAACTGGCTGTGCGACAACGCGCACGCGGGCATGCGGATCCACGTGCTCGCGCCGTCGGGCAACTTCGTGCCCAAGACGCTCGACGACGACTTCCTGCTGATGGCGGCCGGCAGCGGGATCACCCCGATCATGTCGATCTGCAAGTCGGCGCTGGCCGAGGGCGGCGGGCGGGTGACCCTGCTCTACGCCAACCGCGACGACCGCTCGGTGATCTTCGCCGAGGCGCTGCGCGAGCTGTCCGCCAAGTACCCCGACCGGCTCACGGTGGTGCACTGGCTGGAGTCGCTGCAGGGACTGCCGAGCGCAGCGGCGCTGGCCAAGCTCGCCGCCCCCTACACCGACCGCCCGGTGTACATCTGCGGGCCCGGGCCGTTCATGGAGGCGGCACGCGTGGCGCTGGACGAGCTGAAAGTGCCTGCCGCGCAGGTGCATATCGAGGTGTTCAAGTCGCTGGAGTCGGATCCGTTCGCGGCGGTGAAAGTCTCAGACACTGCCGAAGGGGACCAGCCGCCGGCCACCGCGGTGGTCGAGCTGGACGGCGAGACGCACACCGTCTCGTGGCCGCGCCAGGCCAAGCTGCTCGACGTGTTGCTCGCGAAGGGCCTGGACGCGCCGTTTTCGTGCCGGGAGGGCCACTGCGGCGCGTGCGCCTGCACGCTGCGCGGCGGCAAGGTGAACATGGAGGTCAACGACGTCCTCGAGCAGCAGGACCTCGACGACGGCCTGATTCTGGCCTGTCAATCTCGCCCGGAATCTGATTCGGTAGAAGTCACCTACGACGAGTAGTCGCCTGGCGAACCGGAGGGAGAGCGGGATGAAGCGGCTCTTATCGGGATTTGCGGTCGTCGGGGGCATGCTGGCGCTGGTGCCCGGACCCGTCTGCGCCGCGGCGAGCAACACCGCGACCACCCTGTTCCCGCTGGACGGCCCCAACCAGCTGGAGACGCACGCCTTTCTCAACTGCTTCAGCGGGGACGGCCACTGCGACTTCACCGTCGGCGCCGACATGCGCACGCCCGACGGCGTGACGGGCTTCCCGCCGGGCCTGTGGGCGCGCCAGACCACCGAGATCCGCTCACCGAACCGGTTGGCCTACCTCGACGCGCACGCCAGCGGCCAATACGAACGGGTCCACAAGGCGATGGGGTCCGACGAGATCACCACCGTCTACTTCGGTGAGGGGCCGCCGGACAAGTACCAGACTTCCGGGCGCATCGACTCGGCCGACTGGCAGACGGGCCGGCCCAAGACCGACATCAGCGTCATCGCCTGCACGCACATCCAGGTGGTCTACCCCGGGGTCAACATCACCTCGCCCAGCACCTGCGCGCAGACGACGTTTTCCTGAGTCTTCGCAGGTTTTCGTAACGTCTGCGGGGGCCTAACCCGGGTAGTCGCCGGTTTCGAGGTCCTCGAGCAGGCTCGGGCCGGTGGGGTTCCAGCCGAACCGCCGGCGGGTGAGCGCGCTCGACGACGGCTGGTCGACGGCGAAGATGGTGCCGAGCGGGCCGAAACTCTCGGCCGGGGCGGGCTCGACGGGCACATCGAGACGGCGGCCGATCGCCTCGGCGATCGCCCGCATCGGGTCACCTTCGTCGCCAACGGCGTGCAGCACCGAGCCGGGTGGGGACTGTTCGAGCGCGAGCCGGAACAACGACGCGGCGTCCTCCCGATGCACCGCGGGCCAGCGTTGCGCGCCGTCGCCCACGACGGCGGACACCCCGCGCTGCCGGGCGGCCAGGATCAGAATGCCGGCGAAGCCGTAGCGTCCGCCGGCGTCGTGGACCGACCGCGGCAGCCGCACGGCGGAAGATCGGACGCCGCGCCCGGCCAGGTCGATGGCGGCTTGTGCGGTGCGGCCCCGCCCGGCCATCGGTCCCTCGACGTTGAAGGGGTCGTCTTCGGTGCTCGCACGCCCGGGCACCGCGGGGGTGCCGCTCGCGAGCACCAGCGGCTTACCGGTGTCGACGAGCGCGTCGCCGAGCGCGGCGACCGCGCGGGCCTCGGCGTCGATGCCGGCGGCGATGTCGGTGAAGTCGTTCGAGAACGCCAGCGAGATGACGCCGTCGGCGGCGCCGGCCGCCCGCCGCAGGACGTCCAGGTCGGCGATGTCGCCCCGCAGCGGCTCCGCGCCCAGCGCGCTGACGGTCTTGGCCGCAGCGTCGGATCGGGCCAGGCCCACGACCCGATGACCGGCGGCGATCAGGTGCGAGACGACGGCCGAGCCGATTCCTCCGCTGGCACCGGTGACAAATACGCGCACGAGCAGCTCCGTTCGAGTGATGCGACAATGGTCCCATCACCCTACACCGGTGACGGGACAATAGTCGCATCACTAAGGTGAGCTGATGGCCCGCTGGCAACCCGACGCACGCGAACGGTTGGTCGCCGCGGCACTGGATCTGTTCAACGAACGCGGCTACGACGAGACCACCGTCGCGCAAATCGCCGAGCGCGCCGGCCTGACGAAGAGCACGTTCTTTCGGCACTTCCCGGACAAGCGTGACGTGCTGGCCGCCGGCCAGGACGCCATCGCGCAACTACTCCGCGAGGGAATCGCCGCGGCGCCGCCCGGCGCGACGCCGCTGGCCGCCGTGTGCGCCGGCCTGCAGTCCGCGGCGGCGGCGTTCACGTCGTTCAACCGGGACCTCGCACCCAGGCTCAAAGCGGCGATCGCCGCCAGCGCCGAACTGCAAGAACGCAACGCGCTCAAACAGATCGGGCTCGCCCTTGCCATGGCCGAAGCGCTTCGATCCCGCGGCGTGCCCGAGCCGACGGCCCTATTGGCCGCCGAGCTCGGTGCGCTGGCGTTCAAGACGGCCTATGCCCGTTGGGCCGAACCGGACGAAGGCCGGGACTTGGGAACCATCGCTTGCGACGCGGTGCGCGAGTTGCACGCCGCCGCAGCCGATCTCGGCTGACTAGCGGGGCAGGCCCAACAGCCGCTCGGCGGCGACGGTCAGCAGGATCTGTTCGGTGCCGCCGGCGATGGTCAGGCAGCGGGTGTTGAGGAAGTCGTAGACGGCGCGGTTGTCGACCAGGCCACCGCCCTCGGAGACGTCCATCGTGTATTCGGCCAGCGCCTGCCGGTAGCGGACGCCGATGAGCTTGCGCACGCTGGACTGCGCGCCGGGGTCCTGGCCGCCGACGGCGAGTTGCGCGATGCGCTGGTCCAGCAGCGCGCCCGTCTGGGCGGTGACGATCAGCCGGCCCAGCCGGTCCTGCTGGGACACGTCGAGGTCGATCGCGGACAGCATTTTGAGCAGCTCTTCCATCGGGTTGCCCAGCGCGGTGCCGCTGGCCATCGCGATGCGCTCGTTGGCCAGGGTGGTCCGGGCCAGCCGCCACCCGTCGTTGACTTTGCCGACCACCATCTCGTCGGGCACGAACACGTTGTCCAGGAACACCTCGTTGAACAGCGAGTCGCCGGTGATCTCGCGCAGCGGCCGGATCTCGATGCCGGGTGACTTCATGTCGACCAGGAAGTAGGTGATGCCCTTGTGCTTGGGGGCGTCGGGGTCGGTGCGCGCCAGGCACACGCCCCACCGCGCCTTGTGCGCGGCCGACGTCCACACCTTCTGCCCGGTGAGCAGCCAGCCACCGTCACCCCGCACCGCCTTGGTCCGCAGTGATGCCAGGTCCGACCCGGCGCCGGGCTCGGAAAACAGTTGGCACCAAAGGAATTCGCCGCGCAGCGTGGCCGGCACGAAGCGCGCGATCTGCTCCGGCGTGCCGTGCTCCAGCAGGGTCGGCGCGGCCCACCAGCCGATGACCAGGTCCGGCCGCACGACGCCGGCCGCCGCCATCTCCCGATCGATCAGCAGCTGCTCCGCCGGTGACGCGCCGCGCCCGTGCGGCGGCGGCCAGTGCGGCGCCTGCAGCCCCTCCTCGGCCAACGCCGCCTGCCGCTTTTCCTCGGGCAGCGCGGCGACCCGGGCGACGGCCGCGGCGATCCCGGGCCGCAGGTCCTCGACCCGTGACAGGTCGATCCCCAGCCGGCGCCGCACCCCCTGCTGGGTCAGCGCCGTGATGCGGCGCAGCCAGCGCTCGGCGCCCCCCAGGAACCTGCCGATGCTGTGGGCGCGGCGCAGGTACAGGTGCGCGTCGTGCTCCCAGGTGCAGCCGATGCCGCCGAGCACCTGAATGCAGTCGCGGACGTTGGCCTTCGCGGCGGTGATGCAGGTGGCGGCGGCCACCGCGGCCGCCAGCGAGAACTGGGCGGGATCGGGATCGGCCGCGGCGCGGGCGGCGTCGGCGGCGGCGACCTCGGCCTGCTCGGCGCGGCACAGCATCTCCGCGCACAGGTGCTTGACGGCCTGGAAGCTGCCGATCGGCTTGCCGAACTGCTCGCGCACCTTTGCGTAGGCCACCGCGGTGTCCAGCGACCAACGCGTGATGCCGGCGGCCTCGGCGGCCAGCAGGGTCGCGGCCAGTTCCTCGACCCGGCGCTCCGGCAGCCCGGCGGCGGGCGCGCCCGTCAGCACCACGCGGGCCAGCGGCCGGGAGAAGTCGGTGGCCGGCAGGGGCTCGAGCCGCGCGCCGGCGGCGCCGGTGTCGGTGTCGGTGTCGACCAGCACCCAGTCGCCGCCCGCCGGCACCAGCACGACGCCACCGGGCGCCCCACCCAGCACGAGGTCGGCGGTTCCCGACGCCGTCCCGTTTTCGAAGCGGACGTCACCTTGCAGAGCCACCCCGGCGAAGCGTTCGCCCGAGGCCAGCGCGGCCAGCAACTCCGGGTCGTCGACGACCAGCGTCGCCAGGGCCGTGGTCGCGACCGGCCCGGGCACCAGCGCCTTGGCCGCCTCCTCGACCATCGCGCAGAGGTCCTCGACGCTGCCGCCGGCTCCACCCCGCTCCTCGGGCACCGCCACGGAAAAAATGCCCAGGTCGGCCAGGCTCGCGAAGACCGGCCGCCAGGCGTCGGGCTCGCCCTGTTCGACGTCGCGGATCGCCGCGGTCCCACCCGGCCCCGACGTCGCGTTGCGGGCCCAGTCGCGCACCAGCGCACGCGCGGCAAACTGTTCGTCGGTGACGGTCGCTACCACCCTGGGCCTCCGCGTGATTGATTCTTCGATGACGATAAGGAGCGCTCGATGTACTTCACAGCTCACTAGAACGTGTTCTAATAGTGCCAGCGATCGAGCGTCAAGTCGAACGCCATCACACCAGTACACGTGGTTGTACCGGCTGCGGGGAGGTGGGAAATTCACGCACAGCATGCGTATCGTTTGCGAACGAACCACCCGGAAAAGGAGCGCTCCCGCAGATGTCGTCAGCCAATCCGACCCGCGATCCCGAGTCGCAGCCGCGCGAGGTCATGAACGTGGCGGTGCTGGCTGAGTCCGAGCTGGGCTCGGAGGCGCAACGGGAACGCCGCAAGCGCATCCTGGACGCCACCATGGCCATCGCGTCCAAGGGCGGCTACGAGGCGGTGCAGATGCGCGCCGTGGCCGACCGCGCCGACGTGGCGGTGGGCACCCTGTACCGGTACTTCCCGTCGAAGGTGCACCTGCTGGTGTCGGCGCTGGGCAGGGAGTTCAGCCGCATCGACGCCAAGACCGACCGCTCCTCCCTCACCGGCGGCACCCCGTTTCAGCGGCTGAATTTCATGGTCGGCAAGCTCAACCGCGCGATGCAGCGCAACCCGCTGCTCACCGAGGCGATGACGCGCGCCTACGTCTTCGCCGACGCCTCGGCGGCCAGCGAGGTCGACCAGGTCGAGAAGCTCATCGATTCGATGTTCGCCCGGGCCATGGCGGACGGCGAACCGACCGAGGACCAGTACCACATCGCCCGGGTGATTTCCGACGTGTGGCTGTCCAACCTGCTGGCCTGGCTGACGAGGCGGGCCTCGGCGACCGACGTCAGCAAGCGGTTGGACCTGGCCGTGCGGCTGCTGATCGGTGACACCGACGAAGCCGGCCGCTAGGCCGGCGGCCCGGCGGTGCGGCCCCGCACGAATTCGGTGTCGAGCGATTCGACGACGGGCAGGCCCGAGCGGGGCGGCTTCAGCAGCAGCTCGCCGGCCCGGTGCCCCTTGCGCAGGCTCGGCTGGGCCACCGTGGTCAGCCCGCGGGCGATCGCTTCCGGAACGCCGTCGAACCCGGTGACCGTCATCTGGCCCGGGACGTAAATGCCATGCGCGCGAAGGTAATCCATCGCGGACATAGCCAGGATGTCGGCGGTGCACATCAGCGCGGTAATCCGCGGATTGGCCTCGAGCGCCGCCTGGGCGGCGACGCCACCCGACTCCGGCAGGTGCTCGTAGCTTTCCACCACGGTCAGCGCATCCGGGTCGACCCCGGCGGCCGTCATCGCCTCCCACACGCCGACGATGCGCTCGCGCTGCACGTCGAAGGCGGGTGAGCGCAGCCGGTCGGCGTCGACGAGCCCCTGGCGGCGGTCCCGGCCCAGCCGCATGGTCAGCAGACCGATCTCGCGATGCCCCAGCCCGAGCACGTAGTCGGCCAGTTCGCGCATGGCCGCGCGGTCGTCGATGCCCACCCGCGACACCCCGGACAGGCCCTTGGGCTGGTCGACCACCACGACCGGCAGCCGCCGCTGCAGCACGACCTGCAGGTAGGGATCGTCGTCGCAGACCGAATACACGACGAACCCGTCCACGCCGGCGCCCAGCACCGCGGCCGTGCCGTCCTCGCGGCTGCGGCCGGCCCCCACCGCGACCAGCAGCAGCCCCTGCCCCAGCTCCTCGCACGACTGAGCGACCCCGGTGACGAAATCCCGGGCCGCCGGGTCGGAAAAGAAATAGGTCAGCGGTTCGGCCATCACCAGGCCGACCGCGCCGGCCTTGCGGGTGCGCAGGGACCGCGCGACGGGGTCGGGACCCGGGTACCCCAGCCGCTTTGCCGTGGCGAGCACCCGTTCGCGAAGGTCGGCGGAGAGCTGGTCCGGGCGGTTGAAGGCGTTCGAGACCGTCGTGCGCGACACCTTCATTTCGTCGGCCAACGACGCCAGAGTCACACGCCGGCGGGGGGTGGGACTCACGTTCGGTGAGGCTACAGCGGATCGCCGCCCGCGCCCATGAGCACTCCGGTACGCGGTTTCTTAGTGGAAACGATTTTCATTAGTATTATGGGTCGGCCGGTGGGTGGGGAGAGGACGTGGACGTGCGAATGAGGCGGTGGCCGTCGGCCCGCGTGCTCGGTGCGCTGGTTGCGCTCGTCCCGCCCACCTCGACGGCGGTCACCGGCTGCGGCGGTCCGGCGGACCCGCACGCGGTCACCGTGGTGGCGTCGACGGACGTGTGGGGCAGCGTGGCCGGCGCCGTCATCGGCCGCCACGTCGCCGTCCGCTCGCTGGTGAGCGGTGCCGACGCCGATCCGCATTCGTACCTGGCCAGCCCATCGGACGCCGCCGCGATCAGCGACGCAACCCTCGTCGTCTACAACGGCGGCGGCTACGACGCCTGGGTGGACCAGGTGCTGGCGCGGCGCCCGGCCGTCAGGTCGGTCGATGCCTACTCGTTCGTCTCGCACGCGGGACCGGGTGCGCCCGACGAGCACGTCTTCTACGACCTCGACGTGGCCAAGTCCGTCGCCTCCTCGATCGCCGACCGGATGGCGGCCATCGACCCCGCCAACGCCGGCGACTACCGGGCCAACGCCGCCGTGTTCGGCCGCGGCGCCGACGCGATCGCGATCTCCGAACACGCCATCGCCGGCGCCTACCCCGACGCCGGCGTCATCGCGACCGAGCCGGACGCGCACTACCTGCTGGCCGCGGCGGGCCTGGTGAACCGCACGCCGGCCGCGTTCGGCGCGGCCAACGAGAACCAAACCGATCCTTCGCCGGCCGACATGGCATCGGTCCTCGACATGATCGACCAGCGGCGGGTCTCGGCGCTGCTGGTCAACCCCCAGACGTCCGGTTCCGCGGTCGACGGCCTCAAAGACGCCGCGCGGCGCGCGGGCGTCCCGGTCACCGAGGTGAGCGAGACACTGCCCGACGGCACCGACTATTTGACCTGGCAGCGCAATACGGTCGAGAAGTTGCTGGCCGCGCTGCGGTCGAGCCGGCAGGCGCGGAGGTGAGGGTCGAGGCGGTCCGGTCGGTCGGCCAACATGCCCACACCGTCGCGCTGCGCGGCGCCCGGCTGGCGTTCGGCGACCGGGTGCTGTGGGACCACCTCGACCTGTCGGTGTCCCCCGGCGAGTTCGTCGCCGTGCTGGGACCCAACGGGAGCGGGAAGACGTCGCTGCTCAAGGTCCTGCTCGGGCAGCTGTCGCTGAGCGCCGGCGCCGCGCTGGTGGGCGGACGGCCGGTCGCCTCCGGCAGCGAAAGCATCGGCTACGTCCCGCAACACCGCCCGATCGACCACGACGTCATGCTGCGCGGGCGCGACCTGGTGCGGCTGGGCGTCGACGGCGGACGCTGGGGCGCCGTGCCGCTGCGGCCCGCCGACCGGGCGCGCCGGCGTGCGGCCGTGCGCGAGGCGCTGCGCCAGGTCAACGGCGAACGGCTGGCCGACGTCCGGGCCGGCGTGATGTCCGGCGGCGAGCTGCAGCGGGTGCGCATCGCCCAGGCCCTGGTCGGCGACCCGATGCTGCTGCTGTGCGACGAACCCCTGCTGACCCTGGACCCGGCCAACGCCAGGCTGGTGGCGGCGCTGATCGACCGCCGCCGCCGCGACGCCGGGACCACGGTCATCGTCGTCACGCACGAGATCAACCCGATCCTGGCGTACGTGGACCGGTTGCTGTACCTGGTCGACGGCCGCTTTCGGGTCGGCGCCGTCGAGCAGGTGATGACCAGCGAGACGCTGTCGGCGCTGTACCGCGCCGACATCGAGGTGGTCAAGGTCCGCGACCGCTACGTGGTGGTCGGCGAGCCGGGCGATGTCGTCGGCGGGGGCGGCCGATGAATCGCCGGCTCGCCGAGGTGCTGCACCACCTGTTCTCGTTCGACGTCACCGCGGACCTGCTTCGGCACGACTTCGTCCAGCGGGCCCTGCTGGCGGGCGCGCTGCTGGGGCTGGTGGCCGGCCTGATCGGGCCGTTCGTCGTGATGCGGCAGATGTCGTTCGCCGTGCACGGATCCAGCGAATTGTCGCTGACCGGGGCCGCTTTCGCGCTGCTGGTCGGGTTCCAGGTGGGCGCCGGGGCGCTGGTGGGCAGCGCCGTGGCGGCGGCGCTGTTCGGCATCCTCGGCCAACGGGCGCGGGAGCGCGACTCGGCGATCGGCGTGGTGCTCGCGTTCGGGCTGGGTCTGGCGGTGCTGTTCATCCAGCTGTACCCGGGCCGCACCGGGACCAGCTTCGCGCTGCTGACGGGCCAGATCGTCGGCGTCGGCTACACGGGGCTGACGATGCTGGCGCTGGTGTGCCTGCTCGTCGTCGCCGTGCTCGCGACGTGCTATCGGCCGCTGCTGTTCGCCACCGTCGACCCGGACGTCGCGGCCGCGCGCGGGGTGCCGGTGCGCGCGCTGGGCATCGTGTTCGCCGCGCTGGTCGGCGTGGTGGCCGCGCAGGCCGTGCAGATCGTCGGCGCGCTCCTGGTGATGTCGCTGCTGATCACCCCGGCGGCCGCGGCGGCGCGGGTGGTCGCCTCGCCGGCGGCGGCCGTCGCGGCGTCGGTGGTCTTCGCGGAGATCGCCGCCGTCGGGGGCATTCTCTTGTCGCTGGCGCCCGGCGTTCCCGTGTCGGTGTTCGTCGCAACGATCTCGTTCGCGATCTACGTCTGCTGCCGGCTGCGGGGACGGCGCCGCAGCGGCCGCCGCCTGATGGCCGCATAAGCTGGGCGCGTGGCCGGTATCGACCTCAATGCCGACCTGGGCGAGGGCTTCGGCGTCTGGCGTCTCGGCGACGACGACGCCATGCTGCGGATCGTCTCCAGCGCCAACGTGGCGTGCGGGCTGCACGCCGGCGACCCCGCCGGCCTGTCGCGGGTGTGCCGGTCGGCGGCCGAGCGCGGCGTGCGCATCGGGGCGCAGGTCAGCTACCGCGACCTGGCGGGGTTCGGCAGGCGCTTCATCGACGTCGAGGCCGACGACCTCGTCTCCGACGTCGTCTACCAGATCGGCGCGCTGCAGGCGATCGCGCGCGCCTGCGGCTCGGAGGTGTCCTACGTCAAACCCCATGGGGCGCTGTACAACACGATCGTGACCCACCGCGAGCAGGCGGCCGCGGTCGCGCGGGCGGTGCACCTGGTCGACCCCGCGCTGCCGGTGCTGGGCATCGCCGGTTCGGCGTTCTTCGACGAGGCCGCCCGCCTCGGCCTGCGCACGGTTGCCGAGGCGTTCGCCGACCGTGCCTACCGGCCCGACGGGACGCTCGTCCCCCGCCGCGAGCCCGGCGCGCTGCTGGACGACCCGGCGGCCATCGCCGAGCGCGTGTGGACCATGGTGACCTCGGGGCGGGTCACCGCCATCGACGGCACGGAAATCGCCGTGAGCGTGGAATCGGTTTGCGTGCATGGCGATTCGCCGGGCGCGGTGCAGATCGCGACCGCGGTGCGCGATCGGCTCACCGTCGCGGGCGCCGAGATCCGGGCGTTCTGCTGATGCGCCTCAAGCCCGGTCGCCCCGACCTCGCGCGGTACGCCGACCGGTTCGACGCACCCGTCGCGGCACCCGGCGCGCCGCTCTCGGCGACCTGGATGGGTGTGGCGACGCTGCTGCTCGACGACGGCTCGTCGGCGCTGATGACCGACGGTTACTTCTCGCGCCCCGGCCTGGCGCGGGTGGCGGCCGGCACGGTGGCGCCGTCCCCGGCGCGCGTCGACGGCTGCCTGGCCCGGGCGAAGGTGTCTTTGCTCGAGGCCGTCATCCCGGTGCACACGCACCTCGACCACGCGCTGGACTCCGCGCTGGTCGCCGACCGCACCGGCGCGCGGTTGGTCGGCGGCGAGTCGGCGGCCAACGTCGGGCGCGGATACGGCCTGCCCGAGGACCGCCTGGTCGTCGCGACCCCGGGTGAGCCAATCCGGTTGGGCGCCTTCGACGTAACGCTGGTGGAGTCGCACCACTGCCCGCCGGACCGGTTTCCCGGTGCGATCGAGGCGCCCCTGCGGCCGCCGGTGCGTGCGTCAGCATACCGCTGCGGCGAGGCATGGTCGGCGCTGGTGCACCACCGGCCGTCGGACCGGCGGCTGCTGATCCAGGGCAGCGCCGGATTCGTGAAAGGCGCGCTCGCGGGCCGGCGCGCCGAGGTCGTCTACCTCAGCGTCGGCCAGCTCGGGCTGCGGCCGCGGTCCTATCTGCTCGACTACTGGGCCGAGACCGTGCGCGCGGTGGGCGCGCGCCGGGTGATCCTGATCCACTGGGACGACTTCTTCAGCCCCCTGTCAAAACCCTTGCGGGCCTTGCCGTACGCGGGCGACGACCTCGACGTGTCCGTCCGTGTCCTCGACGAGCTGGCCGCGCACGACGGTGTCGCGCTGCACATGCCGACGGTGTGGCGGCGCGAGGACCCGTGGGCGTGAGCGGCTTTCGGGGTCCTAGGCCAGCATGGCACTGACCGTGGCGCTGCTCCTGCTTGCTGCCGTGCTCGCCTTCGCGGTCGCGCGCCCCCGCGGCCGGGCGGAGGCGGTCGCGGCGGTGCCCGCCGCGCTCATCCTGGTCGTGGTCGGCGCGATTCCGCTGCGCCAGGCGGTCGCGGAGGTCACCGACCTGTCGAGGGTGGTCGCGTTCCTCGGCGCCGTGCTGGTGCTGGCCAAGCTGTGCGACGACGAGGGCCTGTTCGAGGCGGCGGGAGCGGTGATCGCTCGGGGCGGGGCCGGGTCGGGCCGCCTCTTGCGGCGGGTGTTCGTCATCGCCGCGCTGATCACCGCCGTGTTGAGCCTGGACGCCGCGGTGGTGTTGCTGACCCCGGTGGTGCTGGCCGCCGTCCGCCGCCGGCGCACGCCGGTGCGGCCGTACGCCTACGCCACCGCCCATCTGGCCAACGGTGCGTCGCTGCTGCTGCCGGTGTCCAACCTGACCAACCTGCTGGCGTTCCACACCGCCAAGATCTCGTTCGTCAAGTTCACGCTGGCGATGGCGCTGCCCTGGCTGGGAGCGGTGGCGACGGTGTACGTGGTGTTCCGGTGGTTTTTCGCCGACGATCTGCGCGTGCAGCCCGACCCGACGAAAGCCGGTCCGGCGCCGCGCCCACCGGTGTTCGTGTTGGTCGTCGTCGGCCTGACGCTCGCCGGTTTCGCGGTCGGCCAGTCGGTGGGGGTCGCCCCGGCCTGGGTGGCGCTCGCCGGCGCCTCGGTGCTCGCGGTGCGCAGCCTGAGCCGGGGGCACACCTCGGTCGCCGACATCGCGCGCTCGGCGCACGTGTCGTTCCTGGTGTTCGTGCTGGCGCTGGGCATCGTGGTGCGCGCGGTGATGCTCAACGGCGCGGACCGCGCGATGTCGGCCGTGCTGCCATCCGGCTCGGGGCTGGCCGCGCTGCTCGCCATCGCCGCGATCGCCGCCGTGCTGGCCAACATCGTCAACAACCTGCCCGCCACGCTGGTGCTGCTGCCGCTGGTCGCGCCCGGCGGTGCGGTGGCCGTCCTGTCGGTCCTGATCGGGGTGAACATCGGCCCCAACCTGACCTACGTGGGTTCGCTGTCGAACCTGTTGTGGCGGCGCGTGCTTCGCCAGCATCGCCTCGACGCGGGCATCGGCGAGTACACCCGCCTCGGCCTGTGCACCGTGCCGGTGGCGCTGGTGGTGGCGGTGGTCGCGCTGTGGGCGTCCATGCGGGTCCTCGGCGGCTGAGTGCCGCGGGGCGCTACCCGCTCGCCGTGCGGATGCGGGCGCGGATGGGTGCGGCGGCGACCACGGTGAACGGCGTTGCCAGCGGGAAATTTTCGTCGAGAGACTCGACCTCGGCGGCGCGCACGACGGTGGCCAGCGCCAGCGTGGCCTCCAGCATCGCGAAGTGGTCGCCGATGCAGGAGCGCGGCCCGCCGCCGAACGGCAGGTACTGCCAACGGCTGCGGCCCTTCGACCGCTCCGGGAGGAACCGGTCGGGGTCGAAGCGCAGCGGATCCTCCCACAGCGCCGGATCGCGGTGCAGCGCATAGAAACTCACGAGGGCCATGGTTTCGGCCTCGACCAGGTGGCCATCCACCACGATGTCGCGGGTGGGCGCGCGCATCGTCCCCGCGGCGGGCGGACACAACCGCAGCGCCTCGTGCAACACCCGCACCGTGACGTCGAGCCCGGGCACGTCCTCCGGGGTCAGCGCGCGCTCGCCCAGCGCGGCGACCTCGTTACGGACGCGATCCTGTAGGTCGGGATGATGCCCCAGCGCCCACAGTGCGTAGGTCAGCGTGGTCGAGGTGGTGTCGTGGCCCGCGAGCATGAACAGCACCAGCTCGTGACAGATCTCGTCGTCGGTCAGCGGCTTGCCGGTCTCCTCGTCGATCGCCTGGATGAGGGCGCGCACCAAGGGGGCATCGCGGCCGGGGTCGGCGCGCACCGCGCGCAGGATCTCGGCCGCCAGCCGGTGCAGGGTGTCGTTGGCCCGCCGCGCGATGCGCTGGCTTCTGGTGGGCAGCCACCGCGGGGGGTTCAGCGGCCGCGCCGCGCGGTCGGCCACCCACTCCAGCGACGCCCGCAGGGCCCGCCCGATCTCGTCGGCGCGCTCGTCGAGGTCCAGCCCGAGCACCGAGCGCCCCAGCGCGCGCAGCGTCAACCGGCGGCACTCCGTGTCGAGGTCGACCACCGCGCCGTCGCGCCAGCCGTCGGCGACCGACTGCGCCGCCGCGGCCATGTGTCCGGAGTAGCGCGGCACGTGGCGCTTAGTGAACACCGGCTGCAGCGCCCGTCGCCGCGGCAGCCAGCGCGCGTGCGGAAGGTCGAGGAGGTTGCCGCCCATCAGCGCCCGCATCTCGACCATGGTGCGGGTGCGGCCCCGGTCGGCGATCTCGTCGGTGCGGCCCAACAGGTCCCGGGCACCCTGCGGGCTGGCGATCAGCACGACGTTCGGCAGCAGCCACTTGGGTCCGAGCACGACCCGCGTGATGGGTCCGCCGGCGTCCAACAACGTCTGCAGACCGTCGATGTAGGACCGCACCGCCTTGACCTGGTGCCAATAGGGAAGCGGATTCTTCGGCGACAACGGGCGCGCCCTGACCTCGGATTGCTCCAGCATCTCGACCATGCCAACTCCTTTTGTCGCAGGCACGGTATGGCCGGATCGCGCCGGTGCGCACGAGTAGTCGGCTACTCGAATTGGCCGCAGGCCGGGTTCCGTCAGCTTGGCGCGCCGGGTCCGGCGCGGACGATCGACGCCAGTTCCTCGCGCGACTGCGCCCCGACCCGCTGGCAGGCCCGATAGACGTGGCCCTCGACGGTGCGCACCGACATCACCAGCTTTTCGGCGATCTGCCGGTTGGACAGGCCCGCCACGACGAGTTCGATGACGGCGCGCTGGCGGCCCGACAACTTGAGGCCCGCCGGGGTCCGCAGCGCGGGCGTCTGCAGGCCACCACACTCGTCGGCCAGCTCCCGGGCCAGCGCCCCGGCGTACAGGCCGCGCTTGTGCTGCTGGTGTTCGTCGAACGCGACGGAGGCCTGCGCCGCCGCGTCCGCGGCCGCGACCCGATCACCGATGCCCCGGTACGCCGCCGCCGCGGCCAGCAGGCCCTCGCCGTCTCCGGCCACAAGGGCCTCGGCGTGCCGGGCGACCGCGTCGGCCACCGGCAGCGACAACGCGCCGGCCAGCTCCCGGGCCCGCGCCGCGTCCGAGGCGTCGCCCCATTGCGCGGCGGCCTGGATGCAGGCCAATTCGTGGGTAGGCTGGCCGCGGTCGCGCGCGAGCCCCGCCGCCTCCCGCGCGATCGCGACCGCCTCGCCCAACGAGCCGCTCGCCGCGGCCGCCCACCCGCGGGCCAGCGCCAAGCCGGTGTCCATGAACAAAAAGTCGGGCGGCACGCAGGCCCGCGCGCCCGCCACCGCGTCGTTGGCTTCGGTGGGCTGCCCGAGCTTGGCGTGCGCCTCGGCCAGCGCGAAGTAGCTCGCTGGCCGCAAACCCGTTGTGATGGAATGCATTTGCACCCCGGCGAGGGCTTCGTGCACCAGCCGGACCGCGTCGCCGACGGCGCCCCGCGCCAGTGCGGCGTTGCCCAGCAGCAGGGCCAGGTTCGCATAGGCCAGGCCCGGAACGTCGCGGGCCGATTCGGCCAATTGATCTGCCACGCTGACGAATTCGTCGATGCGACCGGTCAGCCGACACGCTCGCCCGTACACGGCGCCGAACCAGAACCGCATGTGGGACGCCTGAAACGATGTCGTCGCTCGGCGCAGCGCCTCCGCGGCCACGTCGGCCAGTCGATCGACGGTCCCGAGCGCGCCCATGGCCATGATCGACGCGAGCGAGGCCATCATCGCGTGGAAATCGCCCAGCTCGCCCGATCCCAAAGCGGCGCTTGCTCTTTCGGCTGCAATCTCGCAGCGCGCCGACACCGCGTCCAGGCACGCCTGCACCGCAAGACGCTCCGCCGCCTGTCCGGGCGTCTCGTGCGCGGCGGCGAGGCCGTCGAGGATCCGTGCGGCCTCGCCCGGATTGCCCAACATCCACATCAGGTTGGCCGCCCGCACGGTAGCCCAGTGGTGCGCGTCGGGCGCGGACCCCGGACCGCGGCCGCCGGCCATGTCGCGCAGCGCCTCCTCGGCCTGCTCGCCGCGTCCCCGCAGTACCAGGTTCATCGCCCGCACGCCGGCGGCGCCCGGGGCCCCCGCTTGCGCCGCGGCGTTGGCGAACCGGTCGGCCAGGTCGAGATCCAGCAGCGTCATCGCGTGCCGCGCGGATTGCAGGTACAGCTCGGGGTCGGGATCGAGGTCCGACTCGAGGCGCAGCAGCGCCCGGCGCACGGTGGCCTGCATGTCGGCATCACCGGTTTGCGCCAGGCGCGTCGCCAACCGGCCCCGGATCGCCGACAGATACATCTCGCCGGCCGCGGCGCGGCGAAGCTCGCCGAACAGCGGGTGCGCCAGCCTGGCCGTCAGCCCACCGGGGGTGCGTTCGACGTTCACCAGGCCGACTTCTTCGGCGGCCGCCAGGTCCTCGCGGCCGACCAGATCGCGTAGCACCGCGACGGGCAGCGGTTCGCACTGCGACAGCGTGTCGACCACCAGCGCCGCCCCCGGGGTGAGCCGACCCATCTGGCGTGCGACCGTGTCGGACAGGGTCGCCGACACCGCGACGTCCCCGTCCCACACCCAGACCCCGGCCACTCGCCGCATCCGGCCGGCCGCCATCTGGTCGGTGAGCAACTGCCGCAAAAACAACGTGTTTCCGCCCGTGAGGCGCCGGAATCGGTTCGCGCTGCGCGCGTCCACCGGCCCGCCCAGCGTGGACTCGATGACCTCGCGGGTCGCCGCGGCCGACAGCGGCTCGAGGTCCAGGCGAGGCAGCAGCCCGTCCTTCCACAAGGCCGTCACCGCGTCGGGCTCCTCGCGGCCCGTGCGGACGGTGACCACCAGCCGTGCCCCGCCGGACTGCGCCAGCTGGTGAATGACGAGGGCCGACAACCCATCCAGCAGGTGGGCGTCGTCGACACCCACCACGACGCGGCCCCGGCGCTGCCGCGCGACGAACGACTCGATCACGCGCCGCACGTTGGTCAGCGGGTCCGACATGGCGTCGCCCAGCAGGCCGATGAACGCCCCGAGCGGCAGCGCTCGCGCCGACTCGGTGCCGACGATCCATTTCGTGCGCTCCCCCGACGCCTCGGCGCGCCGCAGCACTTCGCGGGCCAGCCAGGTCTTGCCCACCCCCGCCGGGCCCGCGATGACCACGCCCGAGTGATTGCCAGAACCGCCGAGGGCGCGGCGAATGGTGCCCAATTCGCTGTCACGCCCCGTCAGCAGCTCGCCGCTGATCACGCCGTGACTATAGCGGTGCGCGGGCGCCCGCCGGCCCGCGATGCCGGTGTTTCGCAGAGCCCGCCGCAAACCTTTGCCGAGGCCGCGCGCCACGGTCGCGTACCCGACTACGCTATCGGCGCCCGCGCCGCGCCGTGAGCATGGTTTTTGCCAACCGGCGACACGGCGAAAGGCGGTGGGTATGCCCGACTCGATTCCCGACCCGAACCCCCGGATCGGAGGTCACGCGGTGGTGTTGGGGGCGAGCATGGCCGGGCTGCTGGCCGCGCGGACGCTCGCCGACTTCTTCGACACGGTGACGGTGGTGGAGCGCGACCCCCTGCCCGTGTCCGACACCGCCCGCCGCGGCGTGCCCCAGGGCCGCCACCTGCACGGCCTGCTGGCCCGCGGCGCTCAGGTGATCGAGGAGCTGCTCCCCGGCATCCTCGACCAATTGGTGATGGACGGCGCCCAGTACTTCGACGGCCAGGATCTGTCGCAGTGGTACTACAACCTCGGCGGACACCCCATGGTGCGCAGCGGCAGCGCGCCCTCGATCACCGCCTACCTGGTGACCCGGCCGTTCCTGGAGGATCACGTCCGCCGGCGAGTGCGCGACATCCCCAACGTCACGCTGCTCGGCGAGCACGACGTCGTGGCCCTGACGTCTGTGACCTCGACCCGCGACCGGCGCCGCGTCACCGGAGCGCGGGTGGTCGACCGCCGCAGTGGCGAAGACTCCACGCTGAGCGCCGATTTGGTCGTCGACGCCACGGGGCGCGGGGGCCGCACCCCCTTCTGGCTGGACAGCCTGGGCTACGGCCGCCCGCCCGAGGACCGCGTCGCGGTGCACGTGACCTACATCAGCCAGGTGCTGAGCATGACGCCGGACGCGCTGCGCGAGCTCGGTTTCGTCGTTGGGGTGGTGCCGGGCCGGCCACGCGGGTTCGGCATGTTGCACTGCGAGAACGACACCTGGGTGTTCACCGTGATGGGCATCGCGGGTTGCGAACCGCCCCAAGACTTTCCGGGCATGTGCGAGTTCGTCGAGGACTGCGCACCGGCCCACATGCTCGCGGCGGTCAGGGAGGCCCGGCCCATCGGGGAGCCGGCGCGGCACCGCATGCCGTCGAGCCAATGGCGCCGCTACGACAAGATGCGCCGCTTCCCCGACGGCCTGCTGGTGGTCGGCGACGCGATCTGCAGCTTCAACCCGATCTACGGCCAGGGCATGACGGTGGCCGCGCTCGAGGCCGCGGCGCTGCGCGACTGCCTGTTCGGTGGCACCGAGGATTTGGCGCGGCGGTTCTTCCGCGCCGCGGCGCGACCGATCCGTCAGGCGTGGCAGCTGTCAGCTACCCCGGACCGGGCCCTGCCCGAAACCGACGGCGCGCCAACGCTGCCCGAGCGGCTGCTCAACCGGTACGTCGACCGGGTGCTCGCCGCCGCCGAATACGACGCCGCCGCGGTGGACCAGTTCGTCAAGGTGACCTCGCTCGTCGACCCTCCGAGCCGGCTGCTGCGCCCGGGCATCATGTGGCGCGCCGCCCGGGCGGGCGACCGTAGGCGGCCGGCGCGATCGGGCGGTGCGACCGAGCGGCCGGCGTTGCGCAAGACGGCGCACTCGACGCCCCCGACGGATGCGGCCGATAGCGTCATCTTGAGCTGGTGAGCGCCTTATTGTTGGGCGCATGACGGCCGCGTTGGCCTGTGTGCGGTGCGCCGCGGAATTGCGGCCCACCGCGAAGTTCTGCGACGAGTGCGGCTCGCCGACCGCCGCGCCGGCAGCACCTGCCGAGTACAAGCAGGTCACCGTGCTGTTCGCCGACGTGGTGGGATCGATGGACATCGCCGCCGCGGTGGGTCCGGAACGGTTGCGCGAGATCATGACCGAACTCGTCAGGCGCGCGGCGGCGACCGTGCAGCGCTACGGCGGCACCGTGGACAAGTTCACCGGCGACGGGATCATGGCGGTGTTCGGAGCGCCGGTTGCCTTGGAGGACCACGGTGTCCGAGCGTGCATGGCGGCCCTCGGCATTCAAGAGGCGGTTGCCGGGCTCGCGGCGGAGGTGCGCCGCCGCGACCCCGTCGACCTGCAGCTGCGGATAGGCCTGAACTCCGGCCAGGTGATTGCGGGTGAGGTCGGTTCGGCCGCGATGGGCTACACGGCAGTCGGCGAGCAGGTGGGGATGGCCCAGCGGATGGAATCGGTCGCTCCGAGCGGCGGGGTGATGCTCAGCGAGCCCACCGCGCGGCTGGTCGAGGGTGCCGTGCTGCTCGCCGAACCAGAGCTGGTGCGTATCAAAGGGTTTGCCGACCCGGTGCCCGCGCGGCGGCTACTGGGCGTCACCGCCCAAAGAACCGGTGTCTCGGAGGCGGCGCTGGTGGGCCGCGACTGGGAATTGACCACGCTGGCCACGATGCTGGATCGCGCGGCGGCCGGCCGCGGGTGTGTGGTGAACGTGGTCGGTCCTGCGGGCATCGGCAAGACCCGGCTGGTGTCCGAAGCCACCCGGCTCGCGAAAAGCCGTGGCATCGAAGTCTTTTCCACCTTTTGCGAATCGCACGCCACCGACGTCCCGTTTCACGCGGTGGCGCGGCTGCTGCGTGCGACGGGGCGGCTCAGCGGTCTGGACGACCAGACCGCGCGAGCACAGGTGCGCGCGCAATTTCCGGATGCCGATCCGCTGGATTTGCGGCTGCTTGATGACTTGGTGGGCATCGCCGATCCCGGGCTCGAGCTGCCCAAGATCGACCCCGATGCGCGGCGACGCCGTTTGACGGCCTTGCTCAACTCCGCTCAGCTGGCCCGCGCCGAACCGGCCGTGTTCGTCGTGGAGGACGCGCACTGGATCGACGAGGTCAGCGAATCCATGATCGCCGACTTTCTCACGGTGATCCCCCAAACCCTTTCGCTGGTGCTGATCACCTATCGCCCCGAATACCGCGGGGCCCTGGCGCACGTCGCCGGGGCGCAGACCGTTGCCCTGCCACCGCTGAGCGATGCCGACACCGCCACGCTGGTCACCGAGCTGTTGGGCCGCGATCCATCCGTCGGCGAGATCGGCGAGACGATCGCCGGGCGCGCGGCCGGCAACCCGTTTTTCGCCGAGGAGATCACCCGCGACCTCGCCGAACGCGGCGTGCTGGTCGGCCAGCGCGGTAGCTATGCCCGCGGGGCCGACGTGGCCGAGATCAGCGTGCCGGCCACGCTGCAGGCGACCATCGCCGCCCGCATCGACCGACTCGGCCCCGCCGCCAAACGCACGCTTGCCGCCGCGGCGGTGATCGGGGCCAGGTTCAGCGCCGGGCTGCTGGCCAAACTCGAAGTCGATCCGGTGCACGACGAACTGATCGCCACGGACCTCATCGACCAAGTGCAGTTCACCCCGCAGGTCGAATACGCGTTTCGGCACCCGCTGATCCGCACGGTGGCCTACGAATCGCAACTGAGAGCCGATCGCGCACTGCTGCATCGCCGCCTGGCCACCGCGCTCGAAGCCCGTGAACCGGAATCGAGCGAGCAGAACGCCGCGCTGATCGCCGAACATCTCGAGGCCGCCGGCGATCTGCACGCGGCCTACGGGTGGCACATGCGCGCGGCATCGTGGGCGACCAACCGCGACATCAATGCCGCGCGACTCGGTTGGGAGCGCGCCACCAGAATCGCGGATGCCCTACCCGCTGATGATCCCGACCGGCCGGCCATGCGGATCGCCCCGCGCACCATGCTGTGTGGCACGGCCTGGCGACTTCACACCGATGTGGCCGATGAACGCCTCGACGAGCTGAGCGAGTTGTGCACCGCCGCCGGCGACAAGGCGTCGCTGGCCATAGCCATGGCGGGGCGCGTGATGGACAGCGCGTACCAGGGCCAGGTGAGCGAGGCCTCGCGGTTGGCGTCCGAGGCCTGGGCCCTGAACGAATCGCTTGGCGACCCGGCCGTGGTGGTGGGGCTGTCCTACGCGCCGATCTACGCCAAGATGGAAAGTGCCGAGCGGTATGAATTGCTCCGGTGGTCGCAGCGGGTCATCGACCTGGCCGACGGTGACCCGGCCAAGGGCAACTTCATCTTCGGGTGTCCGCTGGCGCTCGCGATGATCACGCGAGGCATTGGCCGATATTGCCTCGGCCGTCCCGGATGGCGGGACGACCTGCAGGACGGCATCGCCATGGCGCGCGCGTCGGATCCGCTCACCTACGCGGGCGCCGTCACCTACGCCTACGCCGTGGCGATACCGTGCGGCGTGCTGAAACCCGATGATTCCGCGATCCGCGAGATCGAGCATGCCCTGCACACCGCCGAACGATCCGGTGACGATTTCGCTTTGGCCCACGCCCACGTGACGCTTGGCGGTGCGCTCGTCTACCGCCCGGCACCGGCCGAACGTGACCGCGGAAGGAGCCTCCTGGCGGCCGTGCGGGAAGTCTTTTTGCGCCAGAGTCACCACCTGTCCGATTTGCCGCTCGTCGACGCGCTGTTGGCGCGCGAGAGGGCCCGCCACGGAGATCGCGATGGCGCGATCGCGCTCATGCGGGTAGCCCTCGACCATGTGCTCCGCAAGGGCCGGCTACTGACGTGGGGCGTCGTCGTCACGGACATCCTGGTCGAGACACTGCTGGACCGCGTTGCCAGCGGCGACGTGACCGAGGCCGAGGCCGCAATCGTGCGGTTGGCGACGGCACCGACCGAAGAGGAGTTCGTTCCGCGCGACGTCATCGTGCTTCGGCTACGTGCCCTGCTGGCACGGGCCCGCGGCGACGCTGCGGCTTACGCAGACTTCCGGGATCGCTACCGCGGCATGGCGAAAACGCTTGGCTTCGAGAGACATATCGAGCTGGCCGAGGCGATGCCTTGACTAGGCGCGGTGGTGGGCCGGCGGCAGCGGCATGCCGAGCTCGGCCAGCACGCCGCGCAGCCGGGCCGGGTAGTCGGTGATGATGCCGTCGACGCCGTAACCGATCTGCCGGCGCATGGCGTCGGCGTCGTTGACCGTCCACGGGATGACCTTGAGCCCCAACGCATGCGCGGTGTCGACGTAGGGCCTTCCGGTGACCAGTGGGTACCCGGGCGAGATCACGTTGGCGCCGACGAGCAGCGCCGCGATCACCGGGTCGCCGGAACCGGGCGGCCAGGTCGCGTCGTCGTAGAGGGCCGCCAGCGGGATCGACGGCTCGGCCGCTCGCACCAGGGGCAGGGTTCGCCAGTCGAAGCTCTGGATTCCCACGCGGTCGGTCTTGCCGGCCGCCCGGACCGCGGCCAGTATCACGTCGACGAATTCCCGCGGCTCCGCCGACGCGCCGGGGCGGCCCGCCTCCACCTTGGTTTCGATGTTGTAGCGGACGTCGGCGTGATAGGAATCGGCGAGCGCGAAGACCTGCGGCAGCGTCGCTATCCTGTTGCCCCGCACCACCTCCGCCTCGGGAAACTCGGCGAGCCGCCGCCCGCAATCCAGGGTCTCGATCTGCGCCACGGTGAGCTCGTGCACCGGCTTACCGACGTAGGGATAGGAGGGGTCGCCGGCGAAGGCCGGCCCGGTGTCGGCGCACTTGTCCCCGCTGATCGTCGCGTCGTGCCACACCAGGGGCTGGCCATCGCCGGTGATGACGACGTCGAGTTCGAGCGTGCTGACCCCGATTTCGAGCGACTTGGCGAAGCCACGCAGCGACTGCTCGGTGGTCTCGCCGCGCCCGCCGCGATGGGCCTGCAGGTCGAACTCGGGCGCTTGCGGCGACGCCGTCGGCAACGGCGCCACCAGCAGGAGACAGGCCAGCGCGGCGGCGATGCGCGCGAGCACGGAGGTCAGCCCCTGCGCTGGCGCGCGATCTCGGCGAGCACCACCCCGGCGGCGACCGAGGCGTTCAGCGATTCGGTGTTGCCCGCCATCGGGATCGAAACCACCTCGTCGCAGGTTTGCCGCACCAACCGGGACAGGCCCTTGCCCTCCGAGCCGACGACCACCACCAGCGGGTCGGTGCCATCCAGGTCGTCGAGGGCGGTGTCGCCCCCGGCGTCCAGCCCCACGACGCGCAGCCCGGCCCCGGCCCAATCCTTCAGCGCCCTGGTGAGATTGGTGGCCCGGGCGACCGGCACGCGTGCCGCCGCGCCGGCGCTGGTGCGCCAGGCCACCGCCGTCACCGACGCCGAACGGCGCTGCGGGATCAGCACGCCGTGGCCGCCGAATGCGGCGACCGATCGCACGATGGCGCCGAGGTTGCGGGGGTCGGAGATGTTGTCCAGCGCGACCAGCAGCGCCGGGGGCGAACCCGCGGCGGTCGCCAGCAGGTCGTCGGGGTGGGCATAGACGTACGGCGGCACCTGCAGCGCGATGCCCTGGTGCAGATGGTTGGCGGTCATCCGGTCCAGGTCGGCGCGCGGCACCTCCAGGATCGCGATGCCCGAATCGGCCGCGCGGGCGACGGATTCGGTGAACCGCTCGTCGGCCTCGGCGCCCAGGGCGACGTAGAGCGCGGTGGCCGGGACGCCGGCGCGCAGGCATTCCAGCACCGGGTTGCGGCCCAGCACCGTCTCGGCCTCGTCGGTGTGCCTGGCGGGCCGGCGCGACTGCGACCGGGCCCGCTTGGCGGCGGGGTGATTGGGCCGCATGTGGGCCGGCGGGGTGGGGCCGCGTCCCTCCAGCCCGCGGCGGCGCTGGCCGCCCGAGCCGACGACCGCGCCCTTCTTGGTGCCGGCTTTGCGTACCGCCCCGCGGCGCCGCGAGTTACCGGCCATCTACTTGCCGTCTCCGCCCAACGTCCACTGCGGCCCGTCGGCGGTGTCGGTGACCTCGATGCCCGCGTTCTTGAGCCGATCGCGAATCTCGTCGGCCAGGGCCCAATTGCGTTGCCGGCGCGCCTCTTCCCGCTTTTCGATCTCGGCCGCCACCAGCACGTCGACGGCGGCCAGGGCGGCCGACGTCTCGTCGCGGGATTCCCAGCGCTCGTCGAGGGGATCGCAGCCCAGGATGCCCATCATCGCGCGGATCGAGCGGGCGTGCTCCAGCGCGCCCTCGTGGTCGCCGGCGTCGAGCGCCCGGTTCCCCTCGGCGCGGGCGTGGTGCACCTCGGCCAGCGCGATCGGCACCGCCAGGTCGTCGTCGAGCGCCGCGGCGAACTTCGGCGTCCACTCGCCCGGTTCGACGGCGCCGACGCGGCTGCGGACGCGGTGCAGGAATTCCTCCACGCCCACATAGGCTTTCACCGCGTCCTGCAGCGCGGCCTCGGAGTATTCCAGCATCGACCGGTAGTGGGCGCTGCCCAGGTAGTAGCGCAGTTCGGCGGGACGCACCCGCTGCAGCATCGCCGGTATGGCCAGCACGTTGCCCAGCGATTTGCTCATCTTCTCGCCGCCCATGGTCACCCAGCCGTTGTGCAGCCAGTAGCGGGCGAACGCGTCGCCGGAGGCGCGGCTCTGGGCGATCTCGTTCTCGTGATGCGGGAAGACCAAATCCATGCCGCCGCAGTGGATGTCGAATTCGGGTCCCAGGTACTCGCGCGCCATCGCCACGCACTCCGAATGCCAGCCCGGGCGGCCCCGGCCCCACGGCGTCGGCCAGGAGGGCTCGCCGGGCTTGGCTCCCTTCCACAGCGTGAAGTCGCGCTGGTCGCGCTTGCCGGTGGCCACGCCCTCGCCCTGGTGGACGTCGTCGATCTTGTGCCCGGACAGCGCGCCGTACCCGGGGTAGCTGAGCACGTCGAAGTAGACGTCGCCGCAGCCGGTGTACGCGTGGCCGGTGTCGATCAGCCGCTGGATCAGCTCGACGATCTGGGTGATGTGTCCGGTGGCGCGCGGCTCCGCCGACGGCGGCATGACGTCCAGCGCGTCGTAGGCGGCGGTGAAGGCGCGCTCGTAGGTGGCCGCCCATTCCCACCACGGCCGCCCCGCCGCGGCGGCCTTGTTGAGAATCTTGTCGTCGATGTCGGTCACGTTGCGGATGAACGCGACGTCGTAGCCGCGGGCGATCAGCCAGCGGCGCAGGATGTCGAACGCGACCCCGCTGCGAACGTGGCCGATGTGGGGCTCGCCCTGAACGGTGGCGCCACACAGGTAAATGGAGACGTGGCCGTCCCGCAGCGGAACGAAGTCACGCACGGCACCGGTTGCCGTGTCGTGGAGCCGCAAGCGGGCGCGATCGGTCACGACGTGCCAGCTTACCTGGTAGTTCGCCGCGCCCGGCTCAGCCGGTGGGGACTATCATCGCGGTGGCGATCGCGGCCAAACCCTCGCCCCGCCCGGTCAGGCCCAGTCCGTCGGTCGTCGTCGCCGACACCGAGACCGGCGCGTCCAGCAGCCCCGACAGCAGCCGCTGCGCCTCGTCGCGGCGCGGCGCGATCTTCGGGCGGTTGCCGATCACCTGCACGGCGGCGTTGCCGACCCGGTAGCCCTGCCCGGACAGCAGGTCGACGACGTGACGCAGCATGTCCGCGCCGCGGACGCCCTCCCAGCGCGGGTCGTCGACCCCGAACACCGCGCCGATGTCGCCCAGCCCGGCCGCCGACAGCAGCGCGTCGCACAGCGCGTGCGCGCCCACGTCGCCGTCGGAGTGGCCGGCGCAGCCGTCGGCGCCGGTGAACAGCAGCCCCAGCAGCCAGCACGGCCGGCCGGCCTCGATGGGGTGCACGTCGGTGGCCACACCGACCCTCGGCAGGGGACCCAGCCCGGTCACCGGCGCACCACCGTCTCGGCCAACAGCAGGTCCAGGCCGGTGGTGATCTTGAACGCGAGCGGGTCGCCGTCGACCACCTGCACCTGAGCGCCCATGTGCTCCACGAGCGACGCGTCGTCGGTGAAGTCGGCGCTCCCCGCGCGCCGGTAAGCGCTCACCAACAGATCGGCGGCGAAGCCCTGGGGCGTCTGCACGGCGCGCAGGCCCGCCCGCTCGGGTGTGCCCAGCACCACCCCGTTGGCGTCCACGGCCTTGATGGTGTCAGACGGCGGCAGCGCGGGCACGACGGCGCGGTGTCCGGAGCGCAGCGCGCCGACCACTCGCGCGATCAGGCCCGGCGGCGCAAGCGCGCGGGCGGCGTCGTGCACCAGCACGAACTCCGCCGACTCGGGCACGAGGGAAAGGGCCAGCCGCACCGATTCCGTTCGGTCGGCCCCGCCGGCCACGACGCCCGTGCGGGCCACCCGCTCGCCCAGGATCTGGACGGCCTGGTCGACGCGGTCGGCCGGCACGGCGACCACGACGCGGTCGACCACCCCGGAGTCGAGCAGGCCGGCGACGGCGCGCTCGAGCAGGGTGCGGCCGTCCAGCTCACAGAATGCCTTGGGAATGCCCGCGGCCAGGCGCTCGCCCGACCCCGCCGCCGGTACGACGGCAATTACGGTGCCCATGACGAAGCGTCAGGGCCTTCAGGAAGCGGCGGCCAGAACCTCGTCGAGGATGGTCTCGGCCTTGGCGTCGTCGGTGCTCTCGGCCAGCGCCAGCTCACCGACCAGAATCTGGCGGGCCTTCGCCAGCATGCGCTTCTCGCCGGCGGACAGGCCCCGCTCCTGGTCGCGCCGCCACAGGTCGCGCACCACCTCGGCCACCTTGTTCACGTCGCCGGAGGCGAGCTTCTCCAGGTTGGCCTTGTAGCGACGGGACCAGTTCGTCGGCTCCTCGGTGTGGGGGGCGCGCAACACCTGGAAAACCTTGTCCAGGCCCTCCTGCCCGACGACATCGCGGACGCCGACGTACTCGGCGTTGTCGGCGGGCACTCGAACCGTCAGGTCGCCCTGCGCCACTTTCAAGACGAGATACTCTTTTTGCTCCCCTTTGATGGTCCGGGTTTCGATCGCCTCGACTAACGCAGCACCGTGGTGTGGATAGACAACGGTGTCGCCGACCTTGAAGATCATCTGATTCGAGCCCCTTTCGTTACTTCAGTCTAACACGGCGCCCCAAGGGTGGCGGAACAACGGTGCAGGTCAGGGGCACAACGCGGATAGATTAGGGGTTGACAGGCGGACCAAGACGTGCAAGGGGTCACACTACCAACGTGGTTGTCGGACCCCGGCAAGCACCCCATCCGGCCCTGCCGCGCTGGTCCGGTGCCCTGCGCTACCGCCGCAACCGCCCTACTACTACTGTGCATAGTTGAGTGTGCACAGTTGAGATGGGCAAGCACAGCTGCCGAGCAGGAGGCATTGAGTGAACCGCTTCGCCGTCGTCGGTCTGGTCGCCCTGGTCGCCACCTTGCTCAGCGGTTGCGGATCCGGCCAGATCTCCCAGATGTCCAGCCAGGAACCCGCCGTCAACGGCAACCGGGCCACGGTCAAGCACGTCGCGCTGCGCGACATCCGCATGCAGGCCGTGCAGACCGGTGACTTCCTGCAGCCGGGGCGAACGGTGAACCTGGTGGCGGTCGCCGCCAACCAGTCGCCGGACGTCACGGACCGGCTGGTGAGCATCACCAGTGACGTCGGCAAGGTGACCATCGACGGCGACGCCCGGCTGCCCGCCGGCGGGATGCTGTTCATCGGCAAGCCCGACGGCCAGAACGTGGCGCCGGGGCCGCCCGACACCAACAGCATCTTCGTCAAGGCGACCGTCGCCCTGGCCAAGCCCATCAGCAACGGCCTGAGCTACAACTTCACCTTCAACTTCGAGAAGGCCGGGCCGGCCAGCGTGCTGGTGCCGATTTCGGCCGGGTTGGGCCCGCAGCCCGCCTAGGCCGGCCTGTCACCCGCGACTTGTCGCACCCGCCCGATACGGTCATTGCGTGGCACAAGCGCGTTCGCAATACCGCTGTTCGGAATGCCAACACGTCACCGCCAAGTGGGTGGGGCGCTGCCTGGAGTGCGGCACCTGGGGCACCGTCGACGAGGTGCCGGTGCTCAGCGCGGTCGGCGGCGCGCGGCGCCGCGCGGGGTTGGCCGCCGGCGCTTCGCGGGCCGTCCCGATCAGTTCCGTTGAGGCGCACAGCACCCGGCACGTCCCCACCGGGATCCCCGAGCTGGACCGGGTGCTGGGCGGCGGCGTGGTCCCCGGCTCGGTGACGCTGCTGGCGGGCGACCCGGGCGTGGGCAAGTCGACGCTGTTGCTCAAGGCCGCCCATCGCTGGGCCCAGGCGGGCCGGCGTGCGCTCTACATCTCCGGTGAGGAGTCCGCCGGCCAGATCCGGCTGCGCGCCGACCGGATCGGCTGCGGCGGTGACGAGGTCTACCTGGCGGCCGAGTCCGACCTGCACACGGTGCTGGACCACATCGCGACGGTCAAGCCGGCGCTGGTCATCGTCGACTCGGTGCAGACCATGTCCACCACCGAGGCCGACGGCGTCGCCGGCGGGGTCACCCAGGTGCGCGCGGTCACCGCGGCGCTGACGGCCTCCGCCAAGGCGAACGGCGTCGCGCTGATCCTCGTCGGCCACGTCACCAAGGACGGGGCGATCGCCGGGCCGCGCTCCCTGGAACACCTCGTCGACGTGGTGCTGCACTTCGAGGGCGACCGCAACGGCTCGCTGCGCATGGTCCGCGGGATCAAGAACCGCTTCGGCGCGGCCGACGAGGTGGGCTGTTTCACGCTGCACGACAACGGCATCGAGGACGTGTCCGACCCGTCGCACCTCTTCCTGGATCAGCGGCCGGCGCCCGTGCCCGGCACCGCGATCACGGTGACGCTGGACGGCAAGCGGCCGCTGATCGGCGAGGTCCAGGCGCTGCTGGCCACGCCGCCCGGCGGCTCGCCGCGCCGCGCCGTCAGCGGCATCGACCACGCCCGGGCCGCGATGATCGCCGCGGTGCTGGACAAGCACGCCCGCCTGAACGTCGCGGTCAACGACGTCTACCTGTCGACCGTGGGCGGCATGCGGCTGACCGACCCGTCCGCGGACCTCGCCGTCGCGATCGCGCTGGCGTCGGCGTACGCGAACCTGCCGCTGCCGACCACGGCGGTGATGATCGGCGAGGTGGGGCTGGCGGGCGACCTGCGCCGGGTCGGCGGCATGGAGCGGCGGCTGGCCGAGGCCGCGCGGCAGGGCTTCAACCTCGCGCTCATCCCGGACGGCGACGACCCCCGCCGCGAGATAGTGCCCAGCGGCATGCGGGCGCTGCGGGCACCGACCATCGTCGCGGCGCTGCAGCACATGAAAGCCATCGCCGCGCCCGGCAACGGCTGGACGCATGGCGCGGTGGGGCCGCAGAATGACTGGCTGTGACCCGTCCGACACTGCGTGAGACCGTCGCCCGGCTGGCGCCGGGCACCGGGCTGCGGGACGGCCTGGAACGCATCCTGCGCGGGCGCACCGGCGCGCTGATCGTGCTCGGCAACGACGAGAACGTCGAGGCCATCTGCGACGGCGGCTTCGCCCTCGACGTCCGCTACGCGCCGACGCGGCTGCGCGAGCTGGCCAAGATGGACGGCGCGGTGGTGCTGTCCACCGATGGCAGCCGCATCGTGCGCGCCAACGTGCAGCTGGTGCCGGACCCGTCGATACCCACCGACGAATCGGGCACCCGCCACCGCTCGGCGGAACGGGCCGCGATCCAGACCGGCTACCCGGTGATCTCGGTGAGCCACTCGATGAACATCGTCACCGTCTACGTCGGCGGGGAGCGTCACGTCGTGGCCGATTCCGCGACCATCCTGTCGCGGGCCAACCAGGCCATCGCCACGCTGGAACGCTACAAAGCCAGGCTCGACGAGGTCAGCCGGCAGCTCTCGCGCGCGGAGATCGAGGACTTCGTCACGCTGCGCGACGTGATGACGGTGGTGCAGCGGCTCGAGCTGGTCCGCCGCATCGGCCAGGCGATCGACAACGACTGCGTCGAACTCGGCACCGACGGGCGCCAGCTGCGGCTGCAGCTCGAAGAGTTGTTGGGCGGCAACGACATCGCCCGGGAACTGATCGTGCGCGACTACCACGCCAGCCCCGAGCCCCTGTCGTCCGAGCAGATGAGCGCCACCCTTGACGAGCTGGACGCGCTGTCGGACACCGAGCTTCTCGACTTCACTTCGCTGGCAAAGGTTTTCGGATACCCGTCCACCGCGGAGGCGCAGGATTCGGCGCTGAGCCCCCGCGGCTACCGCGCGATGGCCGGCATCCCGCGGCTGCAGTTCGCGCACGTGGATCTGTTGGTCCGGGCGTTCGGCACGCTGCAGGGCCTGCTGGCGGCCAGCGCCAACGATCTGGAGTCGGTCGACGGCATCGGCGCGATGTGGGCCCGCCACGTGCGGGAGGGGTTGTCGCAGCTGGCGGAATCGACGATCGCCGACCCGCTCAGCTGAACCGGGTCACCCCGCGGGGGAGGGCCCCGCGCCGACCCCCGGTGGTGCCTCCGGCGGCGGCGCGAGCGCCGGCTGGCCCGGCTGGCCCGGCACCGGTCCCGGCGGCGGTGGCGGCTGGTTCAGGATGAACGGGACCGGCATCGAGCGCAGGTTGCCCAGCTGCACGACCAGGTTGTAGGTGCCCGGCCCGATCGCCGGCCGCGGCAGCGGGCAGTGCGGCGCCGAGCCCATGCCCGTCCAGGTCACCGCCGTCGTCACCTGCTCGCCCGGGGTGAAGGTCTTGATCAGGGTTTCGTTGGACGGCGCGCAGTCCAGGTTGGACCACAGCCGCTTGTTGTCAAGCGAGTACACGTAGGCGGCCAGCACCGCGGCCCCGACGTCGCGCTTGCAGGACACCAGCCCGATGTTGGTGACCACCATGGTGAACTTCGGCTGGTCGCCGACGAAGTACTGCGGCGCGTTGGTCAGGCCCTTGACGGCCAGCGTCGAGTCGGGGCAGTCGTCACCCTCCTTGAGCACCGGCGGCGGCTGCACCGCGGCGGTCGGCGTGGGCGACTCGGGGTTTTGGCCCTGCGGCGGCGTGACCGGGGTGACCCGCTCGTTCCCCGCGGGGGGAGGCGCCTGGCTCGGGGGCGCGGCCGGCTTGCTCTGGGCGGAGTTGGGCTTGTCGGCGCTGGCCGGTTTGGCGCCCGCGCTGTGGCCCATGAAGGCGATGATCGTGGCGACCGCGACACCGATCACGACGACCGCGATGCCCAGGGCCAGGCCCCTGCGCCGCCAATAGATCTCGGTAGGTAGCGGGCCACGCGGTTCCAGATCCAGCACGATCACACCGTAAGCCCAGGTCACGCGGATTTGTTCGACCCGCCTCGGCGTGTCGTGAGGTTAGCTGGCCTGGAAAAGGGGCGAGCCGTGTTAGTGGCGGCCCGCGGGGCCGCCTATTCGCCGATGTCGCCGACGCTGTCGACCAGCGCCGCCTTCCCGTCGGCGAGGTGATAGGTGACGCCGGCAATGCCCAGGGTGCCCGCCGCCACCCGTTCGGAGATGGCCGACGAACGCGCCATGAGCTGGGCGGCCGTCTCTCGTACGTGTCGCGCCTCGAACTCGTCTACGCGGCTGAGGCCCTCGCGGCGGCCCATCAGGATCGACGGCGCGACCCGCTCCACCACGTCGCGCACGAACCCGCCCGGAATGGCGCCGTCGTCGAGCGCGCTCAGGGCGGCCTGGACCGCCCCGCAGCTGTCGTGGCCGAGGATGACGACCAGCGGCACATCGAGGATGCTCACCGCGTACTCGATGGACCCCAGCACCGCCGAACCGATGGCCTGCCCGGCGGTGCGCACGACGAACGTATCGCCCAGCCCCAGATCGAAGATGAGCTCGGCGGCCACCCGGCTGTCCGAGCAGCCGAAGATCACCGCGATCGGCTGCTGGCCGGCGGCCAGGCTGGCCCGATGCTCGACGCTCTGGCTGGGATGGATGGGCTTGCCCGCGACGAATCGCTCGTTACCCTCTTTGAGTGTTTTCCACGCTGTTGCCGGACTGGTAGTGGGCATGGCACACATCATGCCGGAGCCGCGGGCGCCTCGCCCGGAACGCATATCAGCCACCAATCTTCTCGACTGGTACGGCCGGTCGCGCCGCGACCTGCCCTGGCGCGAGCCGGGCGTCGGCGCGTGGCAGATCCTGGTCAGTGAGTTCATGCTGCAGCAGACCCCGGTTTCGCGAGTGCTGCCGGTCTGGTCGGAGTGGGTGCGGCGCTGGCCCACCGCCTCGGCCACCGCGGCCGCCAGCGCGGCCGACGTGCTGCGGGCATGGGGCAAGCTGGGCTATCCCCGGCGGGCCAAGCGCCTGCACGAGTGCGCCACGGTCGTCGCCCGCGACCACGGCGACGCGGTCCCCGACGACGTCGAGACCTTGCTGAGCCTGCCCGGCGTCGGCAGCTACACGGCGCGGGCCATCGCCTGCTTCGCCTATCGCCGGCCGGTGCCGGTGGTGGACACCAACGTGCGCCGGGTGGTGGCCCGCGTCGTGCACGGCCGGGCCGACGCGGGGCCGCCGTCCACCGCGCGCGACCACGCCGACGTCTCCGCGTTGCTGCCGAGAGACGCACGTGCACCGGTGTTTTCGGTGGCACTGATGGAACTGGGCGCGACCGTGTGCACCGCGCGCTCCCCGCGGTGTGGATTGTGCCCGCTGAGCGAGTGCGCGTGGCGGCGGGCCGGCTATCCCCCCGGGTCCGGGCCGGCCCGCAAGGCACAGACCTACGCCGGAACCGACCGCCAGGTCCGCGGGCGCCTGCTGGACGTGTTGCGCGCCAACGATTCCGCGGTGACCCGCGCCGAGCTGGACGTGGCGTGGTTGACCGACACCGCCCAGCGTGACCGCGCGCTGGAATCGCTGCTCGCCGACGGTCTGGTGACCAGGACCGCCGACGGCCGGTTCGCCTTACCGGGCGAAGGGTAACCGGAGCCGTTTCAGAGGTCGTTGCCGGCGTACGACTGGTTGAAGCTCTTGTTGGCCAGGGGGAAGTCGGGGACGATGGTGTCCGCCATCGCGACGGGCAGCGCGGGCCAGTTGAACCAGGACGGATCGACGATCTTGGACCGGGTGATGCGGTCGCGGGCGTCGATTTCGACGCGGTGGACGACGGTGCCGCGCCAGCCCTCGACGATGCCGATGCCGCTGCGGGGGTGCCGCGGCGATGTCGAGGTGACGGCGTGTTCGGTTGGGCCGGTGTGTGATTCGATCAGGTGACATGCCAATTCGGTCGATGCGGCGAATTCGTCGCGTCGCACCGTGTAGCGGGCCAGGACGTCACCGGCGTCGGCGCCGATCTCGGTGACGGGTAGTGCGGTGGCGGCGTGTTCGACCCGCGCGTCGGTGCGCATACCGCTGGCGCGCGCGACGTAACCCAGGCATCCGAGGGCGTGAGCGTCCTCGGGGTGCAGGACGGCGGTCCCGGCGAACCTGTCATACACCACGGTGTTGCGCAGGGTCAGGTCGGCGATCTCGGCGACGTCGGCCGCGACGGATCGCAGCACCGCGACATCCGGCAGCTCTTGCAGCGCAATCGCGCCCGGGCGGATGGCGCCCCGCAGCAACCGATGCCCGGTGACGGCCGCGTTGAGGCGCAGCAGTTGCTCGCGCACGCGTTGCGTGTGCGCGTGGGCGAGCGCGAACCCGACGTCGTTGGCCAGCGCGCCCAGATCGGCGACGTGGTTGTAGAGCCGTTCGAGTTCGACGAGCATCGCCCGCAGCCGGTGTGCCTCGTCGGGAAGTTCCACACCGAGAGCGTCCTCTACGGCGAGGCAGTGGGCGAGCGCGTGCGCAACGGAGGTGTCGCCGCTGACGCGCTCGGCCAGGTCGACCGCGCCGCCGGCCGTCCGGCCCTCGAAGAGCTTCTCCAGGCCCCGGTGGACGAACCACAGTCGGGCCTTGAGCCGCAGCACGGTTTCACCGGCGACGGAGAAGCGGAAGTGGCCGGGTTCGATCAACCCGGCGTGCACGGGACCGACCGGTATCTCGTACACCCCGGGTCCCTCGACGGTGACGAACGGAAAACGGCCGGTGCCACCGAATTCGGGCGCGGGCGACGCGTCGCGGCGCATGGGGTGCCAATCCTCGGGCCAGTGGGCATGCCGCACCAGTCGGCGCGCCTTGGGATGCCCGACGAGCCGCATTCCGTACAGGTCCGCCATTTCACGCTCGAACCGCCCGGCCGCGAACGACAGGTATGCCAGCGATCGAACCTCCGGATCGTTTCTTGGCACCAGGCATTCGAGTTCGACACGGCGATCAGGCCGGCCGGCAAGGAACAGGTAGACAACGCGAAATGCGGCGTCGTCGTCGTGGGCGGCCACCAGGCCCAAACGAAACCCCTTGCTCAGCAGGTCTTCCGCCGCTTCGGCCACCCCGTCCTGAGACAGCCTGTGGCGCTGCCAGTCACGCCTCACCGCGCCACCCCGACGTCGCCGGCCGCGGTGGTGAACAAGTCGGTAAGCGGTCCGGCGGTGACACCGAGGGCGATCGACGCGGCGATGCCGACGAGCAGGGCCGCGGCCACGGATCGCGGGACGGCGATCCCCGGTGCGCCGGCCGCGCCGCCCAACAGGATGCGGCCCGAGTTGCGCGCCAGAGCGGCGAAGGCAATCGCGATCAACAGCATGCCCGCGGCGAGCGCCCAGGTGAGCCCGGCGTCGGCCAGCGAACGCACGATGGCCAATTCGCTGGCGAACATCGCGAACGGCGGCAACCCGAGCAGCACGATCACACCGACGGCAAGCGACGCACCGATGAGGCGGGAGCGCCGCAGCACGGCGCCGATGTCGGCGATCGCGGTGGAGTTGTGCGCGGCCTGCAGCTGGCCGCTCGCCAGGAAGAGGATCGTCTTGCCGATCCCGTGAGCGAGGACGTGCAGCAGCAGCGCGGCGATGGCCAGCGTGGTTCCGGCGGCCGCGGCGATCGCAATCAGGCCCATGTTCTCCATGGAGGAGTAGGCGAGCATGCGTTTGATGTCCGGGGTCACCGTCAGCATCAAGGCCGCGAGCGTCAGCGTCGCCAGGCCCAGCACCAGCAGCCCCGCCCGCATGAAAGTCGGCCCGGCGGCGGCGTCGACGATCGGTTTGATGCGAACCAGTACCGAAAACGCCACCGACAGCAGCACCCCGCTCATCAGCGCCGAGACGGGGGCCGGGGCCTGGCTGTGCGCGTCGGCCAACCAGGTGTGGAAGGGAAACAGTCCGACCTTTGCACCGTAGCCGATGAGCAGCAAACCGCCCGCGAGCCGGGCGATGTCGGGATTCAGCGCGCCGGCGTGCGCCGCCAGCACGTCGAGGTTCAGCGCGGCGGCGGCGGGCGCACCGGCATGCTCGGCCGCGTAGTAAAGCAGCACGGTCCCGAGAAAGGCGATGGCGATGCCGACCGAGCAGATCACGACGTACTTCCAGGTCGCCTCGAGAGCGCCGCGGGTACGGCGGTGTCCGACCAGAAAGGCGGTGATCACCGTGGTGGCTTCGACGGCGATCCAGATGACACCGATGTTGTTGGCGCACACCGCGACGACCATCGCCGCCAGGAAGGCCGCGGTGAGCGCGCCGTACCCGCGGGCGCCGCGCGCGTCGGTGTGACCTTGTGCCAGCTCGGTGTCGATATAGCCGATGCTGGCCCAGGTGGCCAGTGCGGCAACGAATCCGATGACGATCAGCATGGTGACCGTGAGCGCGTCGACCCGCAGCAGTCCGCCTAGGGCGAACCGGGTCCCCGGCCCGACACGGAGCCCGAGCGCCGCGCCGCACCCGAGCACCGTTACCGCCGACGAGGAGATCAGTGTTGCCGTCGCCCTGCGCCATCCGGCCACCAACGTGGCGACGGAGGCACAAATCGGCGCGAGGATCGCGGCAAGCAGTAAACCTGTCATCAGTCGTGCAACTCCCGCAACGCGTCCAGGTCGGCGCCGCCGAAGGTGCGCGACAGCCGGCCCGTCAGCACGCCGATCACGATGACCGCGAACAGCACGTCCAGCGACGCGCCGAGCTCGACGATCAGCGGCACCCCTGCGGTGAGCAGGAACGCGGCGGCGGCGATCCCGTTGTCCAGCATGAGGAATCCCGCCGCCTGCGATACGGCATGGCGCCGCGTGACCATCACCAGCAACGCGATGAGGACGACGGCGGTAGCGGCCGGGACGGCGGCGGTGGTGGCCGCCGGCTGCAAATTCACCAGCGATCGAGTGGCGGCGAAGGCGGCCAGCGTAAGCGCGGCGGTGACGAGCAGCGAAGCGGCGGTGTTGATCAGCGGGGTGGCTTCGCGGTGCGACCGCGGCTTGGCGTCGACCGCGCGGGCCAGCAGCCGCGGCAGCACCGCGGCCCGCAACACCAGCACGGCGATGCCCACGCCGATGAGCGCACCGTCGCCGTCGTACACCCCGCGCAGCATGGGGATGGCCGCCAGGGCGGCGCCCTGCCACGCCAGCAGCCGGACGATGGCGTTCAGATCGCGGCGCCACACGATCAGCACCGCGGCCAGAAGCAGTCCGCCGGCGGCGAGATCGACGACAACCGAAAAAGTGTTGGATGTCATGCCGGCACCGCGAAGAAGTTGGCGGCGACGACCGCGAGCAACGCCAACAAGAACGATCCGGCCAGTAGCTCGGGGACCCGGAACAACCGCAGCTTGGCGAGGAACACCTCGACGGTCGCCAACAGGACCGCCAGCAACGCGACCTTGGCCGCCACCGCCGCGACGCCGACGGCGATTTCGACCGTGCCGGGCTGGCCGCCGGCAATCCCCCACGGCGCGAACAGGTTTGCCAGCAGAGCCAACAGCACGGTAAGCCGCATGCCGGCCGCCCACTCGACGAGCGCCAGCCGCGGACCGGCGTATTCGAGGACCATCGCCTCGTGGACCATCGTCAGCTCGAGATGCGTGGCCGGGTTGTCCACCGGCAACCGGCCGGTCTCGGCGACGATGACGATCGTCAGCGCGGCGAACGCCAGCACCGCGGCCAGTGACACCACCTGCCCGGGATGAGCGATGGTATGTGCCACCAGGGCACCGAGATTGGCCGACCCCGCCGGCATGGACAGTGCGAAGACCGCCAGCAGGATGGTGGGTTCGACCAGCGCGGCGATGGTGATCTCGCGGCTCGCGCCCATGCCGCCGAACGACGTGCCGGTGTCTATGCCGGCCAGGGTCAACGCGACCGTGCCCACGAAGAGCAGGCCGACCACGGCGACCAGGTCGACGCCGGCATCCAGCGGAGATCCGGTCGCCACCAGCGGTGCGACCGCGGCGATCAGCAACGTGGATCCGGCGACGACGGCGGGTGCGGCCGCGAACACCACCGTGGTTCCGATCGGTCTGATCTGTTGTTTGCCAAGCTGTTTGACGAGGTCACGCCACGGCTGCAGCAGCCCGCCACCGACACGACCCTCCCAGCGTGCGCGCACCTGGCGGGTGAGGCCGACCACCAACGGTGCCCCGGCCATCACGCTCCCGATCTGGACCGCTCCCGCGACGTAGGACAAGGCGTTCATCGGGCGACCACCAACACGATCAGGACGCCCAGCGCACCATAGGCCAGATACAGGTGCACGCTGCCCGGGTGGGCGCGCCGCACCAACCCGGCTGCGGCCGTGACCGCCCGGATCACCGGCGCGTAGCAGCGTTCCTCGATCGCGTCGGCGATTCTGGTGCGGTAGGTGATCTTGTCGGCCAGATACCGCGACTCGGCGCTGTGCGTGACTTCGATGTCGGTATCGGGGCGCAGCACGTCATCGAACACCCGTTGCAGCGGCTCGGCGAACGACGTGGCGGTGTATTGCATCCGTGCGGTGAGATCGTCGGCGCCACATGCCCAGAGCGGCAAGGCTGCGGTCGCGGGACGCCGCCGTTTGCGCCAGCGCGCGAGGACGGCCGCGGTCAGCGCGGCCACCGCAACGCCGGCGACGATCACACCCGGTGCGATCGAGCCCTGCAGGCCGGGCAGTCGCACCACCGTGCCGAGATCGGCGAATTGCACCGTGCGGGCTGCCGGTAACGCCTCGACCGCCCGGCGCAGCGCCGGTGCGACAACGGAGGGCGCCACCGCCAACAGCAGACAGGCAGCCGCCGGAATCGCCATCCCGGCCAGCATCGTCCGCGGTGCCTCGTGGGCCTCGGCGGCCCGGTCGGACCGCGGCCGCGCCAGGAATCCGATCCCGAAGGCCTTGACCATCGCCGCCACCCCCAGGCCCGTGGTGAGCGCGACCGCACCCACCGCCAGCGGTGTGGTCAAGGCCAACACGGTGGCGTGTCCGGAGGCGGTGTGGATCAGCGACTGAACCAGCAACCACTCGCTGACGAACCCGGCGCCCAGCGGCAGCCCGCACGCCCCGAGCGCGGCGATCCCGAACAGCGTGGTGGTCGTCGGCATGCGGCGGGCCAATCCGCCCAGCCGGTCGAGGTCACGCAACCCGGTCGCGGCCAACACCGACCCGGCCGCCAGGAAGCCGAGGCTCTTGAAGGCCGCGTGCGCGATCAAGTGCAGCATGGCGGCCACCGCGGCGATCGTCGCCGGCGCGTGCGCACCCGATGCCGCGAAGAGGGTCGCGGCTCCCAACGCCAGCGTGATCAACCCGAGGTTCTCGGTTGTCGAATAGGCAAGTAACCGTTTGAGATCCGTCGCCACCGAAGCCTGCACCACGCCGTAGAGCGCCGATGCCGCACCGAAGACCATCAGCGTGAGCCCCCACCAGCGCGGGCCCGGTCCGAGTATCTGCAGATCGATGCGGCAGATGCCGTAGCTGCCGAGGCTGACCATCGCCCCGCTCATCAGCGCGGACACCGGGCTGGGCGCCTCGGGGTGTGCGCGCGGCAGCCAGGCGTGCAGCGGCACCAGACCGGCCTTCGACCCGAACCCGGCCACCGTCAAGAGAAAGACCGCAGTGCAAGCGCCGCGCGGTATGTGGCGCAAATCCGCAAACCGGTCGGCACCGCCGGCCGCCGACAACACCATCAGCCCGATCAGGATCGCCACGAACCCCAGCTGGGTCATCACCGCATACACCAACGCGGCAGAGCGGACCTGCGGGCGGTCGTGCTCGGCCAGCACCAACACCAACGACGCGACGGCCATCAATTCCCAGGTCAGCAGGAACGTGGTCACCGAGGCCGCGGCGGGCACCAGCAGCATCGCCGCGACGAACAGGGGCAACACGGACACCGTGACCCGACCCAGGTGCCCGCGCCGGGCGTACCCGATCACGTAGAGCCCGACCGCGACCGCGACCACCCCCACGAGCGTCATGAAGAAGCCGCCGAGCGGATCGAGGCTCAGCTGCACGCCGGACAGCGGAAGCAGCCACCCGATGTGCGCCGCGCGAACCGGACCGAACATGCCCAGCGCGCCCACCCACACGCCGCCCGCGCCGAGCAGCGACGTCAGAACGCCCGCCGGCACGGATCCGAAGTCCTTGCGGCCCCGCATGTTCGGTGGCGTGTCCGCGCGGACCGCCAGCTCGGTGGTCACTTGCCGGTCACCGTTCGGAGCGCCTCGACGATCTGGCTCGGGGTAGGCGGGCACCCCGGTATTTCCACGTCGACGGGCACCACCTCACCCACTGCGCCGACCACGCCGTAGGCATCCCGGAACACGCCTCGGTTCAGGGCGCAGTCCCCGCAGGCGATCACCCGCCGCGGCAGCGGGGTGGCCTCGAGCGTCGCGCGCAACGGGCCCGCCATGTTGCGCGTCACGACGCCGGTCACCAGCAGCGCGTCCGCGTGGCGCGGGGAGGCCACCAGTCGGGCACCGAACCGCTCGGCGTCATACACCGGCCCGAACGCGCCCGCGATCTCCACCTCACACCCGTTGCAAGAACCCGCGTCGACGTGGCGGACCTGAAGCGAACCAGTCACGCCCGCGGGAGGTTCCGCCGTCTGACGCGGCGCGGGTTCCGCCCGTTCGGTGATGCGGCCGACGCCGCAAGCCTTACGAATCCAGCCCATGGGTGCTATTGCGCGCTCCCGCGCAGGCCCTCCAACACCGCCACGCGGTCGCTGAGCACCCCGCTGAGAACTTTGCGCGCGACCAACAGCAGTTCTGCGATATCCGGCGAGGCGATCGAGTAGATCATCGTGTTGCCGTCCCGGCGCGCGTCTACCACACCGGCTCGGCGCAGGACGCCCAGCTGCTGGGACAGGTTCGACGACTCCAGCCCGACCTCGGGCAACAGTTCGGCGACCGACTTGTCCCCGGCGACGAGAAGCTCCAGCACCCTGATCCGCGCCGGGTGTCCCAACGTCTTGAAGAACTCGGCTTTGACTTTGTACAGCGGCTCCGTCACGGCGGGTCTCCTGAAGATTCCACGTTTCCTATATTTGAACGATTGAAGAATTTATCAAATGATTTTCCGCCGCGCGCGGTGGGGGGTCGCGCCGACGGCGGTGGCGCTGCGCACCGCGCTCGGGCTCACCGGCGGGCGGTAGCCCCGAGGAAGGACTCCACGGCTTCGCGGTATGCCCGCGGCGCTTCCTCGTGCACCAGGTGACCGGCCCCCGGAACGTGCAAATAGGTTGTCGGCGAGTCGCTTTGGGCCATCTCGCGCATCTGGCCCGGTGGGGTGACGGAGTTGCCGGCCTCGATGAGCAGCGCTGGGACCCGCACCGCCGACCACTGAGCCCAGTAGTCCCGGGTGCCCCATTCCGCGGCGATCTCGATCCATCGCGAGGTGTGGCCGTGCAGACGCCAGCCGCGTTCGGTGCGGTCGAAGGCGTCCAGGAAATACTGCCCCGCCACGGGCCCGAATTCGTCGAATACCTGCTCGGCGGAATCGAATTCGACCGGCAGGGCGTGCAGCCACGGCTCCCACGGGCCGGTGGTGCGGCCGCGGAAGTCCGGCGCCATGTCCTCGACCACCAGCGCCGAAACCAGCTCCGGGCGCTCCGCGGCGAGGCACCACGAGTGCAGCGCGCCCATCGAATGCCCGACCATCCTGGCCGGCGCCCCCAGGGCACCGACGGCGTCGGCCAGGTCGGCGACGAACCGTTCGGTGCTGATCGGGTGCGGGTCGTCGACGTCACGACCCCGGTGCCACGGGGCGTCGTAGGTGTACACCGTGCCCAGCCGGGTCAGCCACGGCAACTGGCGCGACCACGTGCTGCCCCGCCCCATCAGGCCGTGCACCAGCACCAGGGGAGCGCCCCGCCCGCCGCGGCGGGTCAGCAGATCGCCGGACATATCACCATCCTGCGTGGCCGCCTTCTGGTCGGGCCGCCGAACGCGAGCCCAGGGCGCGTTTCGGCGGGATTGCGGCCCTGGCCGCACGCTCGGCGCGGCTGTCGATCCCCGCGCGGTAGCCTAGCCACATGCCCGTGGTCAAGATCAACGCAATCGAGGTACCCGCCGACGCCGGGCCAGAACTGGAGAAGCGGTTCGCCCATCGCGCCCACGCCGTGGAGAACCAGCCCGGATTCCTTGGCTTCCAGCTCCTGCGTCCCGTCAAGGGCGAGGACCGCTACTTCGTGGTCACGCACTGGGAGTCCGACGAGGCGTTCCAGGCGTGGGCGCAGGGCCCCGCCATCGAGGCCCATGCCGGACACCGAGCCAACCCGGTGGCGACTGGCGCATCGCTGCTGGAATTCGAGGTCGTGCTGGACGTTGCCGCGAACCAGCAGGCCGGCTAGCGCGCCGTCGGCGCGCCGCGGTGGCGCGGCGGTGGGCGGCGTCGGACTGGCCGCGGCACTGGTGGTGGCCCTGGCGCCGGGTTGCGCACCATCCCCCGCCCCGCACGCGAACGCGGCGGACCGGGGCCGGCAGATCGACACCCGCACGCCCCCCGGCATCCGGGCGCAGCAGACCCTGGACATGCTGAACTCGGAGTGGCCCATCGGCCCCGTGGGCGTCGCCACGCTGACCGCGCCCGACAAGGTCGAGTCCGTCGAAACCACCATGGAGGGGCTGTGGTGGGATCGGCCCTTCACCCTCGACGGCGTCGACCTCGGCGCCAGCGTGGCCACCCTGCACCTGGTCACGTCGTATGGCGCCCGCCAGGACATCCGGATACACACCGACGACGACGGCCGCGTCGACCGGTTCGACGTCGACACGCGGGCACCGAAAATCGGCTCCTGGCGCGACGTGGACGCGGCGCTGGGCAGGACCGGCGCCCGCTACTCCTACCAGGTCGCCAAGGTCGAGAACGGCCGCTGCGACCCGGTGGCGGGGACCAACGCGGACGAATCACTGCCGCTGGCATCGATTTTCAAGCTCTACGTGCTGCACGCGCTGGCCGGCGCCGTCAGAGACGGCACGGCGTCCTGGGACGACCAGCTCACCGTCACCGACAAGGCCCGCGCGGTCGGCTCGTCGGGCCTGGAACTGCCCGTGGGAGCCCATGTTTCGGTGCGCACGGCCGCCGAGAAGATGATCGCCACCAGCGACAACATGGCCACCGACCTGCTGATCGATAGGTTGGGCACGCGCGCGGTCGAGGAGGCGCTCGTTACGGCCGGCCACCACGACCCGGCCAGCATGACGCCGTTCCCCACGATGTACGAGCTGTTCTCCGTCGGCTGGGGCCAACCCGATCTGCGCAACCAATGGAAGCAAGGGTCCCGGGAGCAGCGCGCACGGCTGCTGGCGCAGGCGAATTCCACTCCCTACCAACCCGATCCAGCCCGGGCGCACACCCCGGCCTCGACCTACGGCGCCGAGTGGTACGGCAACGCCGGGGACATCTGCCGAGTCCATGCGGCGCTGCAGGCCGACGCCGTCGGGCCCGCCGCGCGCGTCAGGCAGATCCTGTCGGCGGTGTCCGGCATCGAGCTGGACCGCAACGTGTGGCCGTACGTCGGCGCGAAAGCCGGTGGGCTTCCCGGTGATCTGACCTTCAGTTGGTACGCCGTCGACAAGACCCACCAGCCCTGGGTGGTCAGCTTCCAGCTGAACTGGCCGCGCGATCACGGGCCCACCGTGACCGGCTGGATGTTGCAGGTCGCCAAGCAGGTCTTCGCGCTGATCGCGCCCCGCTAGCCGGGTGAGCGGTCGCGAGTCGCCGCTCACTGGTCCACGGTCTCCTTGCGTGGCTGCGCGAACCGCCGGGGGAGGAGATCAGGCCAGCGCCAGGATCAGATTGATTGTGGGCACAGGTGACTTACGAATTCGATAGCGTATGCGGTATCAATTTTGCGGCAAGACGCATGGTCTGGTGACGCGGGATCGCGATGCATTGTAGACGCTACTTGGCTCGCCAAGATCCGACGGCAACGGGCGGCGAAACGAAAGTGTCTCTGCCCCAACCGGTTTCCGGTATCTAGTTGGTGCTGGGTGGTGGTTGGGGTTGGAAGGGTGTGTACCACCACCAGTCGGCGCGTTCGCCGAGAGGTCCG
>NZ_MVHD01000048.1 GCF_002086635.1 Mycobacterium alsense
CGAACCACTGATGGACGCGCCCAACCCGTTCAGGGCCGCCGACAGCTCCACGCCCAGCGCACCCAGGTTAGGAATCGTGATCGCCGGCAGGCCCGGCAGCGACGCGAGGAAGGTGGCCGCCAGCGTCTCACCCGTCTGGATCGCCCCGTTGAGGCCCGCCTGCAGCCCGCCGGCCAGGTTGCCCAGGTTCGCGGCGAAGTTGCCGGCCAGCTGCTCACCGGCCTGGATCAGGCCGTTGAGGTTGGCCCCCAGGTTCAGGCTGCCATTCAGCGCCGCATTGAGCGAACCACTGATGGACGCGCCCAACCCATTGAGCGCGGCCGACAGCTCCACGCCCAGTGCACCCAGGTTCGGGATCGTGATCGCCGGCAGGCCCGGCAGCGACGCCAAGAAAGTGGCCGCGAGGTTGGCCCCGGTCTGGATCGCGCCATTGAGGCCGGCCTGGAACGCGCCGGCCAGGTTGCCCAGGTTCGCCGCGAAGCTCGCCGCCAGGGTCTCACCGGTCTGGATCAGCCCGGCCAGGTTGGCGCCCAGATTGAGGCTGCCGTTCAGCGCCGCGTTCAGCGACGCACTCAACGAGGCACCCAACCCATTGAGCGCCGCGGAGAGCTCCACACCCAACGCGCCCAGGTTAGGAATCGTGATCGCCGGCAGGCCCGGCAGCGACGCCAAGAAATTGGCCGCCAGCGTGGCACCGGTCTGCAACGCCCCATTCAACCCCGCCTGGAAGCCACCCGCCAAATTACCAAGGGTCGCAGCGAAATTCGCCGCCAACGCCTCACCCGTCTGGATCAGACCATTGAGGTTGGCACCAAGGTTCAAGCTGCCATTCAGCGCCGCGTTCAGCGACGCACTCAACGAGGCACCCAACCCATTGAGCGCCGCGGAGAGCTCCACGCCCAGCGCGCCCAGGTTCGGGATCGCGATCGCCGGCAGACCCGGCAGCGACGCCAAGAAATTGGCCGCCAGCGTGGCACCGGTCTGCAACGCCCCATTCAACCCCGCCTGGAAGCCACCCGCCAAATTACCCAGGGTCGCAGCGAAATTCGCCGCCAGGGTCTCGCCCGTCTGGATCAGACCATTGAGGTTGGCACCAAGGTTCAAGCTGCCATTCAGCGCCGCGTTCAGCGACGCACTCAACGAGGCACCCAACCCATTGAGCGCCGCGGAGAGCTCCACGCCCAGCGCGCCCAGGTTCGGGATCGCGATCGCCGGCAGACCCGGCAGCGACGCCAAGAAGTTGCCCGCCAGCGTGGCACCGGTCTGCAACGCCCCGTTCAGGCCGGCCCCGATGCTGCCGGCCAAGCCACCAAGGTTGGCCAAGCCGGCCGCCAATCCGTTGAGGCTGCCGTTGAGGCTGGCCGACAGTGCGGCGCCGAGGTTGACGGCGAAGTTAGCGTTCAGCAGTGCGTTGAGGGCGCCGTTGGCCTGGGCCAGCAACTGGGCGCCCGTCGCGGAGAAGGCGGCACCGGCATTTTCCAGAGCCAGCCCGGCCTGAACGATCGCGTTGCCCGTCTGGACCATCCCGCTGCCTATGCCGGACAGGATGAAACCACCGGTCTGGTAGGCGAGCCCGCCGAGCCCGGCGCCGAGGAGCGTCTCCAAGGTCCCGCCGAGCCCCGCGCCGAGACTGCTGCTCAAGCCGCCGGACAGGGATCCGCCGATCGCGGCACCCAACCCGGAGATCGCGCCACCGAGGTCGGCCGCAAGGTTCCCCCCGCCGGAGAGTAGCGCGGCGCCATTGGCGATTTCGGCGCCGGCGTAGGCGGCCGCGCCGCCGCTCATTGCGCTGACAAAGGCGTTGTGGAACGCCGCGACTTCCGCGTTGAGCGCTTGATATTGCTGGCCGAAGGAGCCGAAGAGCGCTGCGATGGCGCCCGATACCTCGTCCGCCGCGGCCGGCGCCAGGCTGGTCGTCGGTGCGACGATCGCCCGGGTGACCTCGTCCAGCGCGGAGCGAATACCTGCAAGATCTTGGGCTGCAACCTCCACGAGGTCGGGTACAGCGACCACAAAAGACATGTTCATCTCCCCACGCAAATGAACTACATATGCAAATGTCAGCCCGAATCATCGAGGCAAGGTGAGCGTAATGGCGTGTCACGCAAGCACATTCGAAAACGATGATTTTCAGCCGGGTTGGGCGCGTCTGCGCAACCATTCGGACGGCCGAGCGGCTCGTCGAGGGGTAGGGCCGTGAGCGCTCAGCATACCGGGAAGACGGGGAACACGATACCAAAAGTACAAAGCAGTTGCTATTGAACAATTTTCAGTTCGCTGCAACGCGGTAGGGCGCCGCCTCGGGCGCGGTCCGTCGGGCCCACGCGTCAGCCGGTTTCGACCGCCGGCGATGCGAAACGACAGCCAACAACCGAAACCCCGCGTAAGCCAGGCGTTTCCGAGACAACCGTCCAGGATTTTGGCTGGTGACGATTCGGTGACGTCGCCGCTCCGATCGAGCGCCGCCATTCCGCACGACCCAGACGAAACGACGGCCAACGGTCGAAACCCCGCGTAAGCCAGGCATTTCCGAGACAAGCGTCCAGGAATGGCGGGCAGGTGCGGGAGCCACGCTGCCGCTTCCGGTGAATTGCGTTTCCCCGTCGGACTGGCCGACCCCGGCATCCCCGCGACACGAAACGACGGTCGCCAATCGAAACGCCGTGTAAGGCAGTGGTTTCCGAGACAACCGTCCAGGATTAGAAGGTGAAGAGCGGGAGCGAGACCACCGGCGGCGGTGACGCGGCCGCGCCGATCGCCTGCGCCAGCTGTTGGGGCGCGTAGTTCACCAGGAGGGGCAGCAGACCGCTGAAGGGGGTGCTGCCCGCTCCCAGGCTCACGCCGATCGGGGGCAGGACGGTGTTGTCCAGCAGCGTGATCGTTGCCGTCACCGGGTAGTAGCCGGGCGGATGCAACAGCCCGTCCAACGGGAAGTTGCCGACCACGGTGACGTTCGCGACGCTCCCCGCCGCGGGGCCCGTCAGGCTCGACAGGTTCAGCGCGTACGGGAAGGTCGCCTGGCCGTTGAGGAAGCCGTCGGCGATGACGGCAGGCGCATCGATGAGGGCTGCGAACGCCGCGGAGCCGTTGCCGGCCTGGACGGCCGAGGCGAACGCCGCCGCGCTGGAGCCGGCCGCCTCGAGCGCGGCCGCCGGTGGGCCCATCAGGGCGGCGCCGAAGAGCAGCGGCAGCCCGACGGCATTGTCCAGCGTCAGATCGGGGGTGGGCGTCAATTCCTGCACAACCAACGATGAGGTGACGCCGGTATTGGTCAGCGTGCCAACAACATTGGCCAGATTGTGCGAGATGGCGCCCGGTATGGCCGTCACCGGCTGGAAGTTCCCGGTCTGCAGGGCCGTCGCGATGATCTGGCCATGGCCGATCTGGTTGGCGACAAACTGCCGCACGAACGGGAACGGGTCGGCCAGCCAGCCGCCGGTGAGGCTGTTCAGGTTGTTCCACGTGTTGTAGACGAGTGCCTGATACGGGCCGGCGATGCCGGTGAAGAAGGTGCCGGCGCCGGTTTGTACGTTGACCAGCCCGGGCAGCAGCGAATTCACCACGCCGCCGAGCGGACCCAGACCGCCCACGCCGGTGACACCGGTCAGCCCGTCGAGAAGACCGGCGGCACTGACGCTCTGGCCGGCGGCCGCTCCTGCCCCGGGTGCCGCCAACGCGGAGCCCAGCATGGCCTCGGCGTTGGCGGACTCGGCGCCGAGGTAGGCGCTCGCGCCGGCGTTCATCGCGGCGACAAACTCGGCATGGAACGCCTGGGCCTGGGTGCTGAGCGATTGGAACTCTTCCCCGAAGGTGCCGAACATCGCCGAGATCGCGGCCGATACCTGGTCGGCGGCGGCCGGCACGATCGCTGTCGTGGGGCCAGCGGCGCCGGCCGCCGACTCGGCCAGCAGCGACCGGATGCCCGCCAGCTGTCGGGCCGCCGCCTGCACCTGCTCCGCCGCGGTGACTACATACGACATCGCCCGACCCGTCGAATCATCGACGGGAACTACCCGGAAAAACTCAACCTAAACGCGCCCGCGCCGGGCGAGAACCATTGCGTGCGCACGCGCCGGAAAACGCGACCACTGGCCGGGGTCGGCTAGCTCCCGAACGCCGCGGCGAGCAGTCGCGGCGTGTAGTCGAACACTGCGGAGACGAACCCGCCCACCGGAGGCCCGGTGACGGTGACCGTTTGGAACATCGGGTTACCGGGCAGCGTCGTCGTCGTCGAAAAGGGTTGCAGCGGAACAAGAAGCCCGCTGAAGGGAACGTTGGCCGTCAGTCCCGGCACCGGCAGCGGCACGGGCAAGGTCTGCTGGCCGTTGAGGAAGGCGTCGGCGATGTTGGCCGGAGCGTCGACGAACGCCGTCATCATGCCCACCGGGTCTCCGGTTCGCACGGCCCCCAGAATCGCTGCCCCACTCGACGAAGCCGCCAGGGCGGCGTTGACCGGCGCCCCCAGTGCGTCGAAGGCGAGCAGCTCCGGCAGCCCCACCCCGATGGCGATCGATGCGTTCGGCGGGTTCAGCGAGGTGATGGTTACCGAGACCGGGACGGTCAGGTTCTGGACCAGGTTGGCGTATCCCTGCAGGAGCTGTACGGGCGAGGTCAGCGGGTTGGCGTGGGTGGTGATCGCTCCCAGCAGCGCGGGTGCCGTGACGTCGGTCCAGGTGGCGCCCAGGGTTTGCAGGTTGGCGGCGGTGTTGGTCAGAAGCCTTTCGTAGGGGCCGACGATCGAGCTCCCGGCGGCTGCCGCGCCCAGCGCCTGCGCCGCGTTGGCGGTGTCGGTGGCGAGGTAGGCGCCCGCGCCCGCGTTGAGCAGGTTGACGAACTCGCCGTGAAACGCCTGCGCCTGGGCGTTGAGGACCTGGTACTCCTCGCCGAAGGCCCCGAACAGCGCCGCGACGCTGGTCGACACCTGATCCTCGGCCGCGGCGACCACCGCGGTCGTGGGTCCGGCCGCGGCCGCGGTCGCGTCGCCAAGCGTCGAACGGATTCCCGCGAGGTTCTGGGCCGCCGCCTGAACGAGTTCCGGCTCCGCGACGACAAACGACATTCGTCCACCTCCCATCGATCCATGGGATCGGTCACCGCGCGGTGACCGTGATGGCCCTGAGGTTAGTGGGAGGCGTTCGTGACCAGCGGAAATTGCGGGTTTTCACGCGCCCGCGTGTCGGGCCGCGCGCTACCCGGCGGGCGTGATCGCCAGCGCGAGTTGTTGGGGCAGGTAGGACAGCAGGCCGGGCAGCAGGCCGCTGATCGGCGCGCCCCCGACGGGCACGGTGATCGCTCCGATAAAGGGAACGCCGGCGACGGTCGCGGTGTACGCGGTTTGCGGAAAGAGCAGCCCGTTCATGGGGAAGTTCACGACAGCCGGCATGCCGCTGATGTCGAAACCTATTGGCAGCGTGGACTGTCCGTTGAGGAAGGCGTCGGTGACGACCGCCGGTGCGTCGGCGAGCGTGCCGAGCGCCCCGCCGAGGTTCCCGGTTTGCACCTGGCCGACGAACGTTGCGGCGCTGGGCGCGATGGCGCTCGCGGCGTCGTAAGGCGCCCCCAGCGCCTCGATGGTCCGCGCCACCGGCAGGCCGGCCGCGAGGCTCACCGAGAGGTCGGCGATGGGAGGAGGTGGAGGAGGGGTGACGGTCGGCAAGGCGTGCCCCGTGAGCGACGTGTCGAACACGGTGTCGATCACGTTGGTGATGTTCTGGGACACCTGTGCCGGGATCGAACCGGGCGGCAGCAGGTTGGTGAAGTTCTGAGCCATCATCCCCGGAATGGTGAGGATCGGCAGCAGGTCCCCCGTGCCCGCCGGGGTGATAGTGGCGGTGATCCCGGACGTGATCGTCCCGGTGTCCGAGACGCCCACCCCGGTGACGAACAGGTGCACGAACCCCCGGGCGACGTCGGTGACCGCGCCGGTGATGTCGCCCATCTGCAGGGCCTGCACGGCGGATTGGAAGGCCGACGGCAACGCCTGCAACGCGGCGCCAAAGTCGTTGGCCGCGTTCTGCAACGACGTGACGACGATCTGGGCGTAGGCCAGCTGATGGGCGATGAACTCCTGCACGTACGGCACCGGATTGAACGCCAGCAGGGCCTGGACGAACGCCCGGACGTTCGCCGGCAGGCCGGCCACCACGGCAGGGAAGTTCTGGATGATGTACTGCGCCCCCGCCGCGATCGTCTGCGCGTAGCCGAATTGATTGGCGACGAACTGGTGCAGGAACGGCGCCGGGTTCGCCGCCAGGGCGGTGCCGAGGGCCTGCAGGTTGCCGGCAGCGTTGGTGAACAGCGTCTGATACGGGCCGGCGACGGAGCCGACGCCGCTCCCGGCGGCGGGCACCAGCAGGCCCGGCCCCAGGGCGCGCTCCAGACCGGTCAGCCCGACGGGCAGGCCGACGATGCCCCCGGATAGGGACTGCAGGCCCCAGCCGAGCTGGCCGGACAGCAGCGGCACGACGCCGCCGTTTTGCAGGGCGGTCACAAAGCCGCCGATGCCCTGGCCCACGAGCCCGCCGGCCCTGAGGATGGCGCCCACGCCGCCAAGCAGCGGGAACGTGGCCGCCGGCGCCGCGGCCATGCCCGAAGCGGCCGCACCCACGGCGGCTCCCGCCCCGGCCGACTGCGCCAGCAACCCCTGGACGGGCGCGTTGACCGCGTTCAGCACGTTCTGCTGAGCGTTGGCCAACTCGGTGCCGAGGTAGGCGCCGGCGCCCGCGCCCACCAGGTTCGCGAACTGCTCGTGAAACGCCTGCGCCCCGGCGCTGATGGCCTGATACTCCTGCCCGAAGCCGCCGAAAAAGGCGGCGACCTGGACCGACACCTGGTCCTGGGCCGCGGCAACCACGCTGACGGTGGGCGCCGCGACCGACGCGCTGGACTGGGCCAGCATCGAGCGAATGCCCGCCAGATTCCGGGCGGCCGCCTGCATCTCTTCGGGCGTCGTGCTGACGTACGACATACCCATCCCCCATCGCTGCATACGACGGTCGCCACGGCCATCAGACGAAAGTGAGCCTAATCACACGTGGGTCATCCGCGCGGGGAAATCGCAGGTTCGGGCGGCCCGCGCCGAGCGGCAGGGACGCCCACCCCCCGTCCGGGCGTCCCTCCCCTCAACGCCTGCGGTCAGGGCGTAATCGCCGCGGCGAGCTGCTGCCCGAAGCTCAGCAAGCCGGGAATGAGGCCGCCGAGGGGCGTGCCCGGAAGCGGACCTCCACCGGGGCCGCCGAGGATGACCGGGCTCAGCGGAGTGAGCAGCCCGCCCAGCGGCAGCCCGGCAACCGAGCTGAGTGTGGTGAGCGGGACGCCGCCGGCGGTGACGGTCACGTCGAACTCGGGCAGGTCGATCAGCGTTTGGCCGTTCAGGAAGCCGTTTGCGATGTTGGCCGGCGCATCGAGGAGCGCGAGGGCCGCCGCCGACGCGTTGCCCGTTTGCGCCGCGGTGACAAACGCCACCGCGCTGGAATTCAGCGCGCTGAGCGCGTTGGCCGGCGCACCGATCCCGTCGACAAGGAGCTGCAGGGGCAGGCCGAAGTCGATCGCGAGGTTGCCCGGGTTGAATGTCGCGCCGAAGTTCGTGACGGCGTTGATCACGTTGGTGAGGTTCTGCGCCATCTGCGCCGGGATGGACCCGGCGGGCAACAGGTTGGTGAAGCCCTGCGCCATCTGCCCGGGGATGGCAAGGATGGGCGCCAGGTCTCCCAGCGCGCCGAGCGGGGTGATGGGCAGCGGCGTCGCCGTCGGGGACCCCAGCTGGCCGATGTCGACGCTGGCCGGGTGGAATCCTGGCAGGACGACGTTTTCCAGGCCATGGGCAATGGCGTTCACCGCGCCCGGGACGTTGCCGGTCGCGAGGGCTGCGCCGGCCGCCTGGAAGCTCGCCGGCAGACCGGCCAGCCCGGTCACCAGGTCGTTGCCCGCGTTCTGCAGCCCCGTGAAGATCGTCTGCGCGGTCCCGATCTGGCCGTTGACGAACTGCTGCAGCAGGGCACCCGGGTTGAACGTGGCCAGGCCCTGAACGCCGGTTTGGATGGTCGCCGGCAGATTGGCCAGCTCCACCGGCAGGTTCTGAATGCCGGCCGCGATCGACGAACCGATCGTCTGCGCATAGCCGATCTGGTTGTTGACGATCTGGTGCAGGAACGGGAACGGGTTGGCGGTGAAGGTGCCTCCGATCGCCTGCAGGTTGGTGACCGTGTTGGACACCAGCGCTTGGTAGGGCGCGGCCGCCGCGGCACCGAAGGCGTTGAGGCCGCTGACCAGCGAGGCCGCCCCGCCCGTCTGGAGCGTGCCGAGCGCGATCGGGGAGCCGGCGATCGCGTTCGAAATCGCTTGCGCGCCAGTCTGAATCTGGCCGCCGAGCAGCGCGCCGACGCCGCCGTTGAGGCTCAGGCCGGCGCTGCCGGCGAGCTGGCCGACGGCCGTCTCCGCGCCGGACACGGCTCCGCCGAGGCTCTGGCCGAGGCCGCCGAGCGCCCCACCGCCCAGCGCGGCCTGCGCGGCGTTGGCGGCCTCGGCGCTGGCGTAGGCCCCGGCACCGGCGTTCATCATGGACACGAATTGCTGATGGAAAGCCTGCGCCTGGGCGTTGAGCGCCTGGAATTGCTGGCCGACGTCGCCGAACATCGCGGCGATCGCGACCGACACCTCGTCCTGAGCCGCCGTCGCGATCCCGGTCGTGGGACTCGCCGCCATCGCCGCGGCGTCGGCGAGCGACGAGCGAATGCCCGCCAGATTCGCGGCCGCGCTCTCGAGCAGGTCCGGGCTTGCGGTCACAAACGACATCTGAGTCTCTCCTTGGCTCAGTAAGAGGTGACCGGTGGTCACCTTCCATCCAAAACGAGCCTGCTGGACCTTAGATGCGTCGTTGCGGGGTCCCCCGGGCTCAATTCATATGCGCGCGGTTACCCCCCAGTAACCAAAGCAAAGTCAGCCTAACCAGCGGCGATGCCGTAAGAAAAAGACAACACGTGCTTTCACAGGATTCGTTAGGTTTTCAATGTGTTGCCATGACGATCGACGGCCGTCACGACAAAAAGAGACAAAAAGAAGGGAAGGACGCCGGCTCGCCGACGCCCTTCCCCTTGACCAGATACGAGTGCCTACGTGGCGGCGATGTCCGCGGCCAACTGGGCGGGGAAGCTGAGCAGTCCGGGAATGAGGCCACCGATCGGAGTGCCACCCGAGAGCTGGAGCTGCGCCACCATCCCGTCACCCACGTCGACCAGGACCGTGGGGATGCTCAGCGGGGTGAGCAACCCGCCGAGCGGCAGGTAGGTCGTCGACGGAAGGACGACGCCCGGGAACAGCGAGACGGCCGCGGGGGGCAACGCCACCATGGTGGTGCCGTTGAGGAACGCGTCGGTCACCACCGCGGGAGCATCCAGGAGCGCGAGGGCGGCCGCCGACGCGTTTCCGGTTTGCGCGGCCCCCATGAACGCCACCGCGCTGGAGTTGAGCGCGCTGAGCGCGTTCGCCGGCGCACCGATGCCGTCCAGGATGAGCTGCAGCGGGATCCCGAAGTTCAGGTGGGCGACATTGCTGATGAACAGCGTCGTGCCAAGGTCGGTGAACGCGTTCACCAGGTTGGTCGCGTGCTGCGCCATCTGGGCGGGGATGGAACCGGCGGGCAACAGGTTGGTGAGGCTCTGCGCCATCTGTCCCGGGATGGCGAGGATGGGCGCGAGGTCCCCCAGCGGACCCATCGGCACGATGCCGAACAGCACCGAAGCGCCCAGCGGCGTGAGCTCCACCGCGTTGAAGCCGGGAAGGAAGGCATCGATCAGCGTCTGGTTGATGGCGGCGTACGCGCCGACGTTGTTGCCCACCAACAGATCCTGGAAGGCCGCCTGGAAGCCGGCGGGCAGTTGCTGCGCACCGGTGATGAGATCCTGACCCGCGGTTTGCAGGCTGGTGACGACCGTCTGCGCGTAGCCGATCTGGTTGTTGACGAACTGCTGCAGCAACGCACTCGGGTTGAAAGTCGACAGGCCCTGGATGCCCGCCTGAAGGGTTGCCGGCAGGTTGGCCAGCTCGGTGGGAAGGTTGGTAATGCCAGTCGCGATCGACGACGCGATCGTCTGCCCGTAGAAAATCTGATTGCTCACCAGCTGTCGCAGGAACGGGAACGGGTTGTTCACCACGGTGTTCCCGATGGCCTGCAGGTTGGTGACGGTGTGGGAGACCAGCGCCTGGTACGGGGCGGCGAACGCGGCACCGAACGAGGTGATCCCACTGAGCAACGGGGACGACGCCGCGCCCGTCTGGAGGGTTCCGAGCGCGATGGGAGAACCCGCGATCGCGTTCGAAATCGCTTGCGCGCCAGCGTTGATCTCGGCTCCGAGGCTCTGGCTGATGCCGCCGCCGAGGCCGCCGATGATGCCGGCGTCCGCACCCACCGCGGCCTGCGCGGCGTTGGCTGCCTCGGCCGCGCTGTAGGCGCCCGCGCCGGCGTTCATCAAGGAGACGAACTGTTGGTGAAACGTCTGGGCCTGGGCGCTGAGCGCCTGAAACTGCTGGCCGAAGTTTCCGAACAGGGACGCCACCGCGATCGAGACTTCGTCTTGCGCGGCGCTCACGATCCCGGTGGTGGGCGCCGCCGCGGCGGCGGCGGCCTCACCTAGCGATGAATGGATGCCCGCTAATTCCTGGGCGGCACCCTCTAGCAGATCTGGCATTGCAACGAGAAATGACATAGCAAACTCTCCTCGGCACACTGGGGGGACAATGACCGGCGGTCGCCTACAGTTAGCCGAACTTACGACGTTCTTACTGACGAGTAAATAATTTTCAGGAAACTCACAGGTAACTTCTGCGCCCAACGGTGGGCGACTCGCCTCCGGCCCGGGCCGCAGCGGCGGATCTCAGCTGCGTAATTCCGCGCCGACGGCCTCGCCGGCTCGTCGCACCGCGGCGTCGCGGGCCGCGCTGGCGTCATCCTCGGTGAGCGTGCGGTCGGCTGCACGGAAGCGCAGCGCGAACGTCAGCGACTTGCGATGCTCGCCGATCTGCGGCCCGGTGAACGCGTCGAACAACTGGATGTCCTCGAGCAGTTCGCCCGCGCCCTCGCGGACGGCGTCCGCCACCTCCTGCGCCGGCACGTGCGCGGGCACCACCAGGCTGAGGTCCTGGAACACGGCGGGGAACGGCGACACCCGCGGCGCCGGCAGCGCCTCGACGATGGGGATCGCGTCGAGGTTCAGCTCCATCGCGCAGGTGCCCTTGGGCAGGCCGGAACGCTCGATCACGGCCGGATGCAGCTGCCCGGCGTGGCCGACGGGCGTCTCCCCGACGAGCACCTCGGCGCACCGGCCGGGGTGCCAGGGCAGGTATTGGGCCGCCCGCAGGCGAACGTCGATCCCGCAGGCGCGCCCCACGATTCGCACCGCCTCGAACGCGTCGGCGGCCTCGGCGCGGCGGCCGGGCCCCCAGGGACCGCGGGGTTCACGCAGGCCGGTCAGCACGGCGGCGATGTGCTGCGGCTGCCGGGGCAACGACGCGTCCAGCAGCGCGATCTCGGCGTCGGTGGGTCGGCGGTCGGCGGGGATGAGCTCGACCCCGCGGGTCTCCTCGGTCGGCTGAACCACCTGCGCCAGGGCAAACAGCGCGACGTCGACGAGGCCTCGGGATACGTTGCGCCCCAACGCTTCCAACAGCGCGGGCAGCAGCGTGGTGGCCAGCGCCGGGCGGTCGGCTTCCAGCGGGTTGAGCACATGGGTCGCCGCGCGACGCGGGTCGTCGGGCCCCAGGCCCCACAGGTCGAAGACCCCGGCGGGCAGGAACGGGGTGGGCAGGATCTCGACGTAACCCGACTGGGCGAGCGACTTGCCGACGGCGCGGCGACGCCTTTGCACCGCCGTGAGTCCGCGGCCCGCGGGTGCGGCCGGCAGCACCGACGGGATGACCTCCAGCCCCTCCAGCCGCATGACCTCCTCGACGAGGTCCGCGGGCTGCAGCAGGTCGGGGCGCCAGCTCGGCGGGGTCACGGTCAGCGCGTCGCCCGCCTCGCCTTCCGGCACCACCTCCGCGCCGATCTGGGCGAGGCGCCGGGCCGTCGTGCCCGGGGCGTAGGCCACCCCGGCGACGCGGTCGGGCAGGTCGGCGGCGATCCGGATCGGCGACCCGGCCCAGTCGTCGCGGGGTGGATCGCCCCGCCAGTCGGTCAGCGTGGGCAACACCGCTCCCCCGGCGATCTCGGCGAGCAGCGCCGCGCAGCGGTCCAGCGCGGCCACCGAGATGGCCGGGTCCACCCCGCGCTCGTAGCGCCGGGCCGCCTCGCTGGGCAGGTGCAGCCTGCGCTGCGTGCGCGACACGGCGGCCGGGTCCCACACCGCCGCCTCGAGCAGCACGTCCGTGGAGTCGTCGCGCACCTCGGTGGCGGCCGCGCCCATGACGCCGCCGATCGCCGCGGTCGCCTTCTCGTCGACGATGAGGACGTCGGCCGGATCGAGCCGCCGCTCGATGTCGTCGAGGGTGACCACGGTTTCGCCGGGCCGGGCGAACCGCACGGCGAAACCGCCGGTGACGCGGGCACGGTCGTGGGCGTGCATGGGGTGGCCGAGCTCGAGCATCACGTAGTTGGTGGCGTCCACCGCCGGGGACGTCGCGCGGATGCCGGCGAGCAGCAGCCGGCGCTGCAGCCACCACGGCGACACGGCGGCGGGGTCGATCCCGGTGACCGGGCGCAGCGCGAACCGCCGCACCCCGGTTTGCGCGTCCACCGTAAGCGGCCACGCCTCGCCTTCGACGGGCAGCGGCTTGATGTCGGCGGGGTCGGCGAAGCTCAGGTCGTAGGCGCACGCGATTTCCCGCGCCAGGCCGCGCACCGACATGCCGTAGCCGCGGTCGGGGGTGATCGCCAGGTGGAAGACCACGTCGTCCAGCCCCAGGACCCCGGCCCCGTCGACGCCGGGTTCGGCGGTGCCGGGCGGCAGCACCAGGATCCCGGAATGGTCTGCGCCCAAACCGAGTTCGGCGGTCGAGCAGATCATGCCGTCGGAGGTGCGGCCGTAGGTCTTGCGGGACGTGATGGCAAAGCCGCCTGGCAGCGTGGTGCCCGGCAGCGCCACGACGACCAGGTCGCTGACCGCGAAATTCGTTGCCCCGCAGACAATTTCACGAGGCTCGCCCTCGCCGACGTCGACCAGACAGGCCCGGATCGGCTTCTTGAACTCGGTCAGTTCCTCGATGGAGGTGACGCGCCCTACCGTCAGCGGCCCGTCGACGGGCCCGAGGGTGATGACCTCTTCGATCTCGTGGCCGATGCGCACCAGCGTCTCCGCCACCTCGGCCGGGGCCGCGTCCCAGCCCGGCGCGCCGACGCTTACGACCTCGCGCAGCCAGCTATACGGGACGCGCATCAGGCACCCACCCCGAACGGCAGCGAGAACCGCACGTCGCCCTCGACCATGTCGCGCATGTCCGGGATTCCGTTACGGAACTGCAGCGTGCGTTCCAGTCCCATGCCGAACGCGAAGCCGGAGTAGGTGCCGGCGTCGATTCCCGCGGCGCGCAACACGTTTGGGTGCACCATGCCGCAGCCGCCCCATTCCACCCAGTCGGCGCCGCCCTTCTTGTCGGGAAACCACACGTCGACCTCGGCGGACGGCTCGGTGAACGGGAAGAAGTGTGGCCGGATCCGGGTGCGCGCGGTAGGCCCGAACTCGGCGCGCGCGAACGCGTCGAGCGTTCCGCGCAGGTGCGCCATGGTCAGGCCGCGGTCCACCGCCAGACCCTCGACCTGGTGGAAGACCGGGGTGTGGGTGGCGTCGAGCTCGTCGGTGCGGAACGTGCGCCCGATCGAGATGATGTAGACCGGCAGGTCCCGTTCCAGCAGCGTGCGCACCTGCACCGGCGAGGTGTGGGTGCGCAGCAGCTGCCGCGAGCCCTCGGGCGCGACGTAGAACGTGTCCTGCTCGCTGCGGGCGGGATGGTCCGCGGGAAAGTTCAGGGCGTCGAAGTTGAACTGCTCGGTTTCGACTTCGGGCCCCTCGGCCAGCTCCCACCCCATCGCGACGAAGGTGTCCGCGATGTGCTCGGCCAGGATCGTGATCGGGTGCCGGGCGCCGGGCGGCTGGCGGGTCGACGGCAGCGTGACGTCGATGCCCTCGGCGATCAGGACCGCGGCGTCGCGCTCGGCGCGCAGCGCGGCCAGGCGTTCGTCGTAGCAGCGCTGGGCCTCCGCCCGCGCGGTGTTGACCCGCTTGCCGGCGTCGGCGCGCTCGTCCTTGGGGAGCCCGCCCAGCGCCTGGCGCGCCAGCGCCAGCGGCGAGCGGTCACCGAGGTGATCGGTCTTGACCCGTGCCAGCGCGTCGAGGTCACCGGCGCCCGCGATGGCCGCCCGGGCGGCGGTGACCGCCGCGGCCAAGCCTTCCGGCGACAGGTCGACGGGTTGATCGCCCACGCGGCGGCACTCTCCTTGCTGACGAGCCTTGCTGACGAGCCTTGCTGACGAGCCTTGCTGACGAGATTTGGTGGAGGGCTGATTGCCCAGCGCAAATGCAGATCATAGGGGATCCGCTCGGCGGCGCCGGGCGCGCGCTTCGCGGCGGCCCGCGGGTGGCTAGGCGGCCAGGGCGGGCCGCACGGCGCGCGCGCTGGCGAGCTGGACGATCTTGTGGGCCGCCAGCGCGCCCAGGATGCCGAACACCGGCGCGGCGGCCATCGTCCCCCAGTGGTGCGCCAACACCAGGAACCCGAAGCCCGACGAGGCCACCAGCATCAGGCGGCGCAGCGGCGTCCAATGGATCGGCTGCCGGAACCGCGCCGACACCAGCACGCCGAGGACCACGGCCACGGTGTGACCGGCATCGGTGAAGTCGCCGCCGATGATCGCCGACGCCACGCCGGCCGCTACCCACCAGCCGACCCACGCCGCGCGCCAGCGCGGGGGAATCACCGCCGTCATCGCCCCGAGCACCGCCAGGGCGCCGTAGCTCATCCCGACGTCGCTGGCCCGGGTGATCGACAGCGGCAGCCAGCCGAACTCGACCGCTGCGGCCAGCGCGGCGGCCACCACCAGCGTGGCCCCGATGTGGCCGACGACGAAGGCCACCACCAACCGGATGGTCCGCAGGTGCAGCTCGGCCAGCGCGAGCAGGCAGGTCAGGAAGGGCAGCCAGAAGTAGAGCGGTCCGGCGTCGACGACCAGCGCGCTGCCCAGCAGGGTGCCCACGTGGCCATGAGCCAGGTTGTGCACGTTGGTGCTGGCGCGCTCGACGAGCAGGTCATGCGCCTGCGGGCCCAGCGCCAGGATGGCGCAGCTGATGGCGAGCAGAATCGCCACGTACCCCACGGTGAACTGAACCCGGGCGAGCCGGGAGAAGATGCCCCCAATCATCGCGATCCATTATGCGGGCTAATTTGTTTCGGCGGTGCCATCAAGGGCTGTTAACTCCTTAAGAGTCTTCAGGCGATAAATCCCCAGGTCGGCGGGGACGCCCGCGGTTTTACCCGCGAAGACGGGTTTGCGTGCACGCTTGGCGACGATGCCCAACGCATCCAGCTCGGTTTGCGGTATGAGGTCCAACGTCGAGCTCGACACCATGATTCCACCTTTGGTGCCCCGTTCCATAACCCGCGCGGCGATGTTGACGTCGACGCCCAGCCAGTCCGCCGCCATCCGCTGCGGGCGGCCGGTGTGGATCCCGACCCGCATGCGCGGCGTGTAGCCGCCCACCTCAACCGATTTCAGCGCCTCGTCGGCGGCCAGCACCGCCCGCAGGGCGACCGTCGGATCGCGGAACACCGCCATGATGCCGTCGCCCATCCGTTTGACGATGTGCCCGCCGGCGTCGAGCAGCGGCGGCTCGACGGCGCGCGCCACGTGCCGCAGCAGGAGCAGCGCCGCCTCGTCCCCCGCCTCCAGCGACCACGTCGAGAAGCCGACCAGGTCGGTGAACACCAGCGTCACCTCGGGGTTCGCCGGCCGCCGGGACACCGCCTCGGTCAGCGCCTGCCACAGCTGCAGCACGCCGAGGCTGACCTCGCGCGACACCGCGCCGCGGTCCCCCAGCAGGCGGTCGGCCGCCCGCGCAGCGGCGCGCGGGCCCCCCTCGCCCGCGGTGGACAGCGGGTCGCCGAACTCGGGGTCTCCGGGCAACAACCGCCGTGCCCGCCGGACCAATCCCACCACGCCGGGGCTGTGATTCGTGCCGCGCAGCCATTGGGCCGGCGACAGTTTCCGTCCGTTGGGGGTGTTCGCCAGCGCAGTAGCCGCCTGTTCGGATTCGCCGGACCCCGAATCGCGATGCCCAACGTCCACGTGGCCAGGGTATGCGGTGCGAACCGGCGCGCGCAGCCCGGTCGCGGCAGAGCCGCAGATCAGGGGTTGGGGTTCCAGGTCACATTCGGGACGAAGGGGCCAAGGACGCCGGTCCCGGGAACGGAGAACTCCAAGCCGTTGAAGTTGTACGCCAGGCTGGTGATCCCGAGGGGGAAGAAGGTTCCGGTCCCGTCGACGGCGACAAACGAACCCAGCGGCCAGGTTTCGAGGATGTGGCCAAACCACCCGCCGGAGGGGCTGAAGCCCTCGCTGACGGTCGCCGAGACCAGCACCCCGGAACCCAACGGGGTGCTGTAGGTCAGGGCGCCGGTCCCGGTAAGCCCGGTGAGAATGAACCCGCCCATGCCGTCGCTGACGAATGTCGGGCCCGCGTTGAACGCGACGCCGAAGGGACCGAGCGCGTAGTTGATGTTCATGCCGCCGAATCCGTCGGTGACCGTGTCGGCCGCGTTGGCGGCGGCGACGGCGGACCCGGGCGCGCCCGCGATGATTTGCTGGGCGTTGGCCACCTCGGCGCTGACGTACTGTGCGGCGCCGCCGCTCAGCAGGCTCACGAATTGATCGTGAAACGCCGCCGCCTGGGCGTTGACGGCCTGAAACTGCTCGGCGTGCGTGCCGAGCGCCGCCGTGATCGCCGCCGAGACCTCGTCGGCGGCCGGCGCGACCACCCCGGTCGTCTGACCCGCCGCCGCCGCGCAGGCGCTGCGCAGCCCCGAGCCCAAATTCGCCAAGTTCCCGCTCGCCGCCGACACGATCTCCGGCGCCACATTCAGCAACGACATCGGCTTGCCTTTCTTTGCTCCGAGCCACCTACGACACACACGTCAAATAGGTCCGGAGGAGCCGAGCGTAACAGCGACAACCGGGCCCTGGCAGGGCATTCTCAAATGTTCTCCACAAGGTTTCCCGGCCCGCGCGGCGCCCTCCCAAACCGGAGTTTGGGACGGCCCGGCGGTTTGCCCGTAAAGCGTTGGGGTCGCTGAAGTTGCGACTCGGCAACGGCGCGCGGCGCGTCCGACCAAATCGTAGACAACGCGCGTTGTCAGAGTTTATCGTGGGCGCAGTCAGGCGCAGGAGGCGCAGGAGGCCGAAATGACTGCCATCGCAACGACATCCGCCGATCCCCTCGGGCCCGACTCGCTCACGTGGAAGTACTTCGGTGACCTCCGCACCGGCATGATGGGCGTCTGGATCGGCGCGATCCAGAACATGTATCCGGAGCTGGGCGCGGGCGTCGAGGAGCATTCCATCCTGTTGCGCGAGCCGTTACAGCGGGTGGCCCGGTCGGTGTACCCGATCATGGGCGTCGTCTACGACGGTGACCGCGCGGCGCAGACCGGCGAGCAGATCAAGAGCTACCACCGCACCATCAAGGGCGTCGACGCCGCGGGACGCCGCTACCACGCCCTGAACCCGGAAACCTTCTACTGGGCGCACGCCACCTTCTTCATGCTGATCATCAAGGTGGCGGAGTACTTCTGCGGCGGCCTGACCGAGGCCGAGAAGCGCCAGCTCTTCGACGAGCACGTGCAGTGGTACCGGATGTACGGCATGAGCATGCGCCCGGTGCCGAACTCGTGGGAGGAATTCCAGGAGTACTGGGACCGGGTCTGCCGCGAGGAGCTGGAGATCAACCAGGCGACGCTGGACATCTTCCGCATCCGGATTCCCAAGCCCAAGTTCGTGCTGATGCCGACGCCGCTGTGGGACCAGTTGTTCAGACCGCTGGTGGCCGGGCAGCGCTGGATCGCGGCGGGGCTGTTCGACCCCGCGGTGCGGGAGAAGGCCGGCATGCACTGGACGCCGGGCGACGAGGTGCTGCTGCGGGCGTTCGGCAAGCTCGTGGAGCTGGCCTTCCTGGCCGTTCCCGACGAGATCCGGCTGCACCCGCGCGCGCTGGCCGCCTACCGGCGCGCCGAGGGGCGGGCGCCCAGCGACGCACCACTGGTCGAGGCGCCCCCGTTCATGGCGCCGCCGCGGGACCGTCGCGGGTTGCCGATGCACTACTTCCCCCCGCGCCCCCGCTCCCCGCTGGAACCGGCCCTGCAGCCGGCCCGGGCGCTCATGGAGCGGGCCGGCTCGCTGGTGCACGGCACGCTGTCGCTGGCCGGGCTGCGGCCCGCGCGGGGCCGCAGCCCGCGGGCCGCCTAGCCGGTGAATCGAACGTTGGGGAGGAGACCGCCGAGGTAGTTGCCCGGGAACGAGATCAACAGATTGTTGACGCCCAGCGTCAGGCCGCTGATCTGGATCACGGGCGCGAGCGTTCCGGTCATCGTCGACGAGTACGAAACGTACGGGATGGTTTGCCCCAGGGACAGCAGGAACTGGCCGTTCGGATAGATGGCCTCGATCCCGTTGGCCGACAGCAACGGGGTGGAACCGAACGGGGTGTTCAGGGAGACGCCCGCGCTCGAGACTCCCAGGAACCCGCCGGTGCCAAGGGAAGCGCCCGTCGTGCTCAGCGATATCCCGAACGGACCGAGGTTGAAGTTCTGGCTGATGCTCGGAAAGCCGCCCAGGGAAACGTCGGCGGGGTTGGCGGCCGCGCCGACGATGCTCCCCGCGCCGGACCCGAGGATCTGCTGCGCGTTGGCGAGCTCGGCGTTGGCATACTGCGCGGCCCCGGCGCTCAGATTGCTGACGAACTCGTCGTGAAAAGCCGCCGCCTGGGCGTTGATGGTCTGAAATTCCTGACCGTGCGCGCCGAGCAGCGCGGCGACCGCCGCCGAAACCTGGTCGGCGGCCGGTGCTACCACCGCGGTCGTCTGGGTCGCCGCCGCGGCGGTCGCGCTCCGCAGCGCGGACCCCAGGTTCGCCAGGTCCCCGCTTGCCGCCGCCACGATCTCCGGCGCCACACTCAGCAACGACATCGCCTTTGCCTCTCTGTGTTCGAAGCCGCGTATGGCACACGCGCAAAATAGGTCAGAGACCCAGAGCGTAGCAGGCAGTACTGCGCGGGAACAGCGCCATTGCACATTCTTGGGGCGAAGTTTGCTGGGACATGTTCGGCAAAAGCCACCCCCCGAGCGCCGAGCTCAGCCGAAGCGACCCAACGCCTCCGCGCTCCGATAGAGACAGATCGACGCCGCCGACGCCACGTTGAGGCTTTCCGCCCCGCCGGCCATCGGGATGCGCACGCGGTGGTCGGCCTGCTGGGCCAGCCCGGCCGGCAAGCCCCGGGATTCCCGCCCGAACAGCCACGCCGTCGGCCGGGCCAGCAGCGGATCGGCCTCGTCCAGGCGGGTCTCGCCGTCCAGCGTGGTGGCCAGGATCTGCAGCCCGGCGCCGCGCAACGCGGTGACGGCGGCGTGGGCGTCGGCCGCGGCGACGACGGGGATCGAGAGGATGCTGCCGGCCGAGGCGCGCAGGCACTTGCCGTTGTAGGGGTCGACGCTGTTCCCGCCGAGGATCACCGCCCCCGCGCCCATGGCGTCGGCGATGCGGATCAGCGTCCCCGCGTTGCCGGGCTCACCGATCTCGACGGGGACCGCGACCAAGTCGGGCGGCGCGGCCAGCACGTCCTCGAGTCGGGTCGCCGACACGTCGCAGACCGCCACCAGCCCGGCCGGGGTGACGGTGTCGGACAGCGCCTTTGCGGCTCGCTCGGTGACCAGGTGGACCGGGCATCGCAGCGCAGCCAGCAGCGAGGCGTGCCGCTGCGCGGCGGGCTCGGTGGCGAACACGTCGCGGACCAACCCGCGCGCCGAGGCCGCCTCGACCAGGTTCGGGCCCTCGGCGAGGAATCGCCCGGTGCGCCGACGGCCGACGTGCCGGTGCAACTTGACCGCCGCGGCCACCCGGGCCGAGCGTTCGGTGAGCACCGCCGCTCCGGCGCCCGTGGCGCCCGTTAGGCGGCCTCTCCGGAATCCGAGGGGGCGTTGACGTCGTCGGGCAGCGCCGCGCGCGCGACGTCGACGAGCGCCGCGAACGCGGCCGGGTCGGTGATCGCGATGTCGGCGAGGTTCTTGCGGTCCACCTCGACGCCGGCGGCCTTCAGACCCTGGATCAACCGGTTGTAGGTGATGTCGTTGGCGCGGGCGGCGGCGTTGATCCGCGAGATCCACAACTTGCGGAACTCACCCTTGCGCGCCCGGCGGTCGCGGTATGCGTAGTTCAGCGAATGCAGTTGCTGCTCTTTGGCTTTGCGGTAGAGCCGGGATCGCTGGCCGCGATAGCCTTTCGAGGCCTTGAGGACGCTGCGCCTCTTCTTGTGGGCGTTGACCGCCCGCTTCACGCGTGCCATGGATGTTCCTACTCTCGTTCGGGCAGTGAATCTTCGTGATGGGGTCTGGTGCCGCGGGGCGGCGGCGCGCTCAGCCGTTGAGCAGCTTGTTGACGCGCTTGGTGTCGTTGGCGGCCACCACGGTGCGGCCGTCCAGGCGGCGGGTGCGCTTGGTGGGCTTGTGCTCGAGCAGGTGGCGCCGATTGGCCTTCTGCCGCACGATCTTTCCGGTTCCGGTGCGCCGGAACCGTTTCGAAGCCCCGCTGTGAGTCTTGGCCTTGGGCATGTTTCCTCTACTTCTGTACTTCTCGTACTTCTCGTACTTCTCGCGTGTGGTGGTCGTTCTCGGTGTCAGGTCAGTGGGGTGACGGGTTCGCCTCGGAGCCCGCCGCCGCGCCGTGTTCCTCGGGGTGGCGCGCCCTGGCGCGGGTCTTCGCGCCGCGGTGCGGTGCCAGCACCATCGTCATGTTGCGGCCGTCCTGCTTGGCCGAGGTTTCGACGAAGCCGTACTCGGCGACGTCGGCACCCAGCCGCTGCAGCAGTCGGTAGCCCAGTTCGGGCCGCGACTGCTCGCGTCCACGGAACATGATGGTGACCTTGACCTTGGATCCCGCCTCCAGGAAGCGGATTACGTGGCCCTTCTTCGTCTCGTAATCGTGATCGTCGATCTTTGGTCGCAGCTTCTGTTCCTTGACGACGGTCTGCTGCTGGTTCCGGCGGGATTCGCGCGCCTTTTGCGCCGCCTCGTACTTGAACTTGCCGTAGTCCATGATTTTGCAGACCGGCGGCCTGGCGTTGGGGGCAACTTCGACGAGATCGAGATCGGCGTCCGCGGCGACGCGCAGTGCGTCTTCGATGCGCACTATGCCTACCTGCTCCCCTCCCGGGCCGATCAAACGGACTTCAGGTACGCGGATGCGCTCGTTGACGCGGGTCTCAGTGCTGATGGGGCCTCCTTGTTGGGCTTCTGTTTCCTTCGCGCGCCGCAGCGGCGGAATCCACCCCACCAGCAAAAAGGCCCTGCACAAGCAGGGCCCAATGCCGACCGATCGCGGCGAAGAACTACACACGCCGCCCGCGCTGCCCGCGGAACAGGCATTCACGATGCCTGTGACCGGACCGCTGGACCTTGAAAAACCTGAGCAAGCGTTCTCGTGGCCAGCGGTGGGAGTGGGACTCCACTTAACTGTCCCCGGCCTGAGCCGGGATGGTCGCAGTCGATAGTTTAGCAGCCACGGGGCGCCTTCCCGCACGTCCGCGGCCGGACGGCCGTCCGACGGACGACCGCCCGCGGCGACTCTGGCGCTTCGCCAGGATTTTCCCGGCGTTTGGGCATATCCTCGCGGTCTGTGACTCTCGCTCCTCGTCATCCGGGCACCCGCTCGGGGCCCCGCTCGGGAAGCCAGCCAAACCCCCGGTATCGCTGGGTACCGGCGGCGGCGGGCTGGACGGTCGGCGTCGTCGCCACGCTGTCACTGGTCGCCAGCGTGTCCCCCGTCGTTCGCTGGCTCATCCATCGCCCGCGCGAGTTCATCAACGACTACCTGTTCAACTTCCCCGACACCAGCTTCGCGTGGTCGTTCGTGCTGGCGCTGCTGGCCGCGGCGCTGACCGCGCGCAAACGCATCGCCTGGGCGCTGCTGCTCGGCAACATGGTCCTCGCGGCGGGGCTCAACGCCGCCGACATCGCCGGGGGCGACAACACCGCGGCCGAGTCGTTCGGCGAGAACCTCGGCTTCGCCTTCCACATCGTCGCGATCGTGCTGCTGGTCCTGTCCTATCGGCAGTTCTGGGCCAAGGTCCGCAGGGGCGCGCTGTTCAAGGCGGCCGCGGTGCTGGTCGCCGGGGACGTGATCGGCATCCTGGCCTCCTGGGGCCTGGTCGAGATGTGGCCGGGCACCCTGGCGCCGGACTCCCGCTTCTGGTACGTGGTCAACCGGGTGGTCGGGTTCTCGGTCGTGGCCCCGAACGCCTTCACCGGCCTCCCGCACGTCCTGCTCAACGCCGTCTTCGGGCTGTTCGGCGCGCTCGCGCTGATCGCGGCCACGATCGTGCTGTTCCAGTCCCAGCGCGCCGACAACGCGCTCACCGGCGAGGACGAGTCCGCCATCCGCGGGCTGCTCGAGCTGTACGGCAAGCACGACTCGCTGGGCTACTTCGCCACCCGCCGCGACAAGTCGGTGGTGTTCGCGCACAGCGGCCGCGCCGCGATCACCTACCGCGTCGAGGTCGGCGTGTGCCTGGCCAGCGGCGACCCGGTGGGCGACCCGAGGGCGTGGCCGCAGGCCGTCGACGCGTGGCTGGAGCTGTGCCAGACCTACGGCTGGGCGCCCGGCGTGATGGGCGCGAGTTCCCAAGGGGCCCAAGCGTTTCGTGAGGCCGGCCTCAACGCCCTCGAACTGGGCGACGAGGCGATCCTTCGGACCTCCGACTTCAAGCTGTCCGGCCCCGACATGCGGGGGGTGCGCCAGGCGGTGACGCGGGCCCGCCGCGCCGGGCTGACGGTGCGCATCCGGCGGCACCGCGACATCTCCGCCGACGAGATGGCCGACACCATCGCGCGGGCCGACGCGTGGCGCGACACCCAGACCGAGCGTGGCTTCTCGATGGCGCTGGGCCGGCTGGGCGACCCGGCCGACGGGGACTGCCTTCTGGTCGAGGCCCTGGGCCGCGACGGCGAGGTCGTGGCGATGCTGTCGCTGGTCCCGTGGGGAAGCACCGGCGTCTCCCTGGACCTCATGCGCCGCTCGCCGCAGTCCCCCAACGGCACCATCGAACTGATGGTCAGCGAGCTCGCGCTGAACGCCGAAACCCTCGGCATCGTTCGCATTTCCCTGAACTTCGCGATGTTCCGGTCCGCCTTCGAGCAGGGCGCGCAGCTCGGCGCGGGCCCGGTCGCCCGGCTGTGGCGCGGGTTTCTGCTGTTCTTCTCGCGGTGGTGGCAGCTGGAGACGTTGTACCGCTCGAACATGAAGTACCAACCGGAGTGGGTTCCCCGCTTCGCCTGCTACGAGGACGCCCGGCTGGTTCCCCGGGTCGGCGTCGCCTCGGCCCTGGCCGAGGGGTTCCTCGTGTTCCCGTTCAGCCGGCGCAAGACGCACACCGGCCATCACCCGGCCGTCCCGGCCAGGCTGGCGGAGTCCGGGTTGTTGCACCACGACGGGTCGGCGCCCGACGTGAGCGGGCTGCAGCGCCGCGACAGCGTCGTCGAGGCCGAGGAGACCCGGGCCCGCCTCCCCGAACAGGTGCGGGTGCGCCTGGCCAAGCTGAAAACCCTGCAGCACCAGGGCGTCGACGCCTACCCGGTGGGATCCCCGCCCAGCCACACGATCGCCGGCGCGCTCGACGCCGACGACCAGGAAAGCGTCTCGGTGGCCGGCCGCATCCTGCGGATCCGCGACTACGGCGGGGTGCTGTTCGCCCAGGTGCGCGACTGGTCGGGCGAAATGCAAGTGCTGCTGGATAATTCGCGCCTCGAGCACGGCCGCACCGCCGATTTCACCGCGGCCATCGACCTGGGCGACCTGGTCGAAATGGCCGGGCACATGGGCTTTTCCAAGAACGGGACCCGTTCGTTGATCGTGCGCGACTGGCGGATGATCGGGAAGTGCCTGCGCCCGTTGCCGAACAAGTGGAAGGGCCTGACCGACCCCGAGGCGCGGGTGCGGACCCGCTACGTCGATTTGGCGATCAATCCCGAGTCGCGCGAACTGATCCGGGCGCGCAGCTGCGTGCTGCGCGCGATTCGCGAGACGCTGTTCGCGAAGGGGTTCATCGAGGTCGAGACGCCGATTTTGCAGCAGGTGCACGGCGGGGCCACCGCCCGGCCGTTCGTCACCCACATCAACACCTACGACATGGACCTGTTCCTGCGCATCGCCCCGGAGCTGTACCTGAAGCGGTTGTGCGTCGGCGGCGTGGAGAGGGTGTTCGAGCTGGGCCGCGCCTTCCGCAACGAGGGCGTCGACTTCAGCCACAACCCGGAGTTCACCCTGCTCGAGGCCTACCAGGCGCACGCCGACTACACGGTGTGGATCGACGGCTGCCGCGAGCTCATCCAGAACGCCGCGCGGGCCGCCAACGGCGAGCAGACCGTGCTGCGCCCCGGCCCCGGCGGCCGCCTCGAACCGGTCGACATCTCCGGCGCGTGGGCCGTCAAGACCGTGCACGACGCCGTCTCGGAGGCGCTGGGCGAACGCATCGACCCCGACACCCCGCTGTCCGTGCTGCGCAAGCTCTCCGACGCCGCGCGCGTTCCGTATCGGGCGCACTGGGATCCCGGCGCGGTGGTGCTGGAGCTCTACGAGCACCTGGTCGAGGACAAGACCGAGCGACCGACGTTCTATATCGACTTCCCCACCTCCGTGTCGCCGCTGACCCGACCGCACCGCGACCGGCGCGGCGTCGCCGAGCGGTGGGACCTGGTGGCGTGGGGCGTCGAGCTGGGCACCGCCTACAGCGAGCTGACCGATCCGGTGGAGCAGCGGCGCCGCCTGCAGGAGCAGTCGCTGTTGGCCGCCGGGGGCGACCCCGAGGCGATGGAGCTCGACGAGGACTTCCTGCAGGCCATGGAGTACGCGATGCCGCCCACCGGCGGGCTGGGCATGGGCGTCGATCGGCTCGTCATGCTCATAACCGGCCGCAGCATCCGCGAGACCCTGCCATTCCCCCTGGCCAAGCCGCACTAGCGGGCCGCGGCCGGCCGGCTGCCGAGCACCGCGGTTTCGACCGATAACGTTCCGGGGCGGTAAACAATCGGTCACACTGACTGACGTGACAGCCAGCGCCCCCCTCGCGACCGCGCAGGTGCTGGCGAGCGCCCACACCTCCCTGATGCACGGCTGGGTGCCCACGACGATCCAGGTGCTGGCCGCGGCGGTGCTGACCCTGGCCGTCGGCTGGCGCTCGCGTCGCTGGCGCGCGGTCTGCCTTCCGCTGGCGGCCGCGGCCGGCGGCGGCGCGGCCTATGCGACGCACTGGTACATCGTCGATCGGGGCCTGTCCGACGAGCCGGCGCCGGCGACCCTGTGGCTGTGGATCGCGCTGGCCGGCGCCGCCGCGGCCGTGCTGATCCTGGGGTGGCGCAGCGCGCCGCCCTGGCGCCGCGGCGCGACGCTGCTCGCCGTGCCGTTGTGCTTGCTCAGCGCGGCGCTGGCGCTCAACCTGTGGGTGGGCTACTTCCCGACCGTGCAGGCGGCGTGGGGCCAGCTGACCTCCGGCCCGCTACCCGACCAGACCGACCCGGCGACCGTCAGCGCGATGGCCGCCCAACGTACCCGCCCACCGCACGGCAGCGTGGTGCCGGTGGTGATCCCTTCGGACGCATCGCATTTCAAGCACCGCGGCGAGCTGGTGTACCTTCCGCCGGAATGGTTCACCAGCAACCCGCCACCGGCACTGCCGACGGTCATGATGATCGGCGGGCAGTTCAACACGCCCGCGGACTGGACCCGGGCGGGCAACGCGGTCAAGACGATCGACGACTTCGCGGCCGCCCACGACGGCAGGGCGCCGGTCTTGGTGTTCGTCGACTCCGGGGGCGCGTTCAACAACGACACCGAATGCGTCAACGGGATCCGCGGCAACGCGGCCGACCATCTCACCAAAGACGTTGTGCCGTTCATGGTTTCGAAGTTCGGGGTTAGCCCCGACCGGTCCACCTGGGGAGTCGCCGGCTGGTCGATGGGCGGGACGTGCTCGGTGGACCTGACCGTCATGCACCCGGAGCTGTTCAGCGCGTTCGTCGACGTCGCCGGCGACTTCTTCCCCAACGCCGGCACCAAGGCGCAGACCATCGCCCGGCTGTTCGGTGGAAACGCCGACGCCTGGGCGGCATTCGACCCGTCCACCGTGATCGCCCGGCACGGCCCGTACCGCGACGTGGCGGGCTGGTTTGCGATCTCGTCGGAGGGCCCGGCCGCGTCGCGCCACTACCTCGCGATCGGTGACTCCGCCGCGATGCGCCTCGCGAGTCGCGACGCCGCCGCCAACCCGACCAACCAGACCGCGGCCGCCTATTCGCTGTGCGCGCTGGGCCGCGCCCAAGGCATCGACTGCGCCGTCGTGCCCCAACCGGGCAGGCACGACTGGCCGTTCGCGGACCGGGCTTTCGCGACCGCCCTGCCGTGGCTGGCCGGCCGGCTGGGCACCCCGGGGGTCCCCCGCACCGCGCTGCCCAGCGATCCGTCGGCACCGGTGGCGCTCCCGGCGAACGCGGTGGCCCCGGCGGCGCACCCCGGTAACTAGCCGGCGCCGCGCCGGTCGGCCTCGGGTTGCGTCGCCGTCGGTTTGAGGCGGACGGGAACGGAGCCCCTGGCCAGCAGCATTGCTGTCGCCTCGGCGGGGATGGGCTGGCAGAACAGGAACCCCTGTGCTTGCGAGCACCCTTCGTCGACCAGGACTTGCGCCGCCGCTTCGGTCTCCACGCCTTCGGCGACGACGTCGAGGTCCAGCGCCTGGGCCAGGCCGATGACCGCCCGCACGATCGCCAGATCGTCGACGGAGGTGGCGAGGTCCAACACGAAGCCGCGATCGATCTTCAAAGTGCCCACCGGCAGCGTCCGCAGCAGGCCCATCGCGCTGTAGCCGGTGCCGAAGTCGTCGATGGCGATGTCCACGCCGAGCTCGGTGAGCCCGACCAGGGTGGCCCGCGTGTTCACCAGGTCGCGAATCAGCATGCTCTCGGTGATTTCCAGGCCGATCGACGACCCGTCGAGGCCGAACTTCTTGAGGGTGCGCTCGACGGTGTTGACCAGGTCGTGGGCGACGAGCTGCGCGGGCGACACGTTGATGCGCAGCATCGTGTCGAGCCCCACGCCCTGGGCCCGCCACTCGGCCAGGTGGGCGCACGCGGCGTTCAGGATCCAGTTGCCGAGTTCCCCGGCCAGGTTGATGGACTCGGCCACCGGGACGAACTCGTCGGGCAGCAGCAGCCCACGGGTGGGATGGTGCCACCGCACCAGCGCCTCGACGGCCAGCACCTTTCCGGTCAGCATGTCGACCTCGGGGAGGTAAAGGACGGTCAGCGCGTCCGTTTCGATGCCGGCCTGCAGATGCAGCTCGATGTCGTTGCGCAGCTCGCGGCGGGTGAGCATCTCGTCGGAGAACACCCCGATGCTGTCCCCGCCCGTCCCCTTGGCCGAAAGCAGCGCCTCTTCGGAGCGGCGCAGCAGGTCCAGGCTCGAGTCCTGGCCGGGGACGCCGACGGCGACGCCGACGCTCACCGTGCGGTTGAGGACCTCGCCGCCGATGGTCACGTGATCCGTCACCTGCCTGCTCAGGCTCTCGGCGAGCTCCGTGGCGGTGTCGAGATCCATCGCCGGGGCCGGGACGACGACGAACTTGTCGCCACCGAGCCGGGCGATCAGCCCCTGCCCCGCCATCGCTTCGGTTGTCCGCGTGGCGAAGTCGCGGATGAACTGGTCGCCGGCGCCGTGACCCAGGTAATCGTTGATCGCCTTGAGCCGGTCGAGGTTGAACAGCAGGACGGCGACCGGGCCCGGCCGCTCACCGATGAGGCGATAATCCAGGTGCGACACCAGGGTTCGGCGGTTGGGCAAGGCGGTGAGGTCGTCGTGCTCGGCCTGGTAGCGCAGCTGGTCCTCGACGCTCAGGCGGGCCTGCACTTGCGCGAACATGCTGGCGACGACCGTGAGGGCGTTGAACTCCTCCTCGGTCCATTCGCGGTCGCCGATCTTGATGAAGCCGAGCGCCCCGGTGGTCACGTCACCGGAGATCAGGGGGACCGACGCCATGGACACGCCGGGCACGCCGCTCGCCTCCGAAATGGTGCGCTGATAATCCTCGTTTTCTGCTTGCGGGCGCAAAACGACTGGCTCTTTGGCGTTTTCACACAGGGCGAAGATCGGGTCCGCGTCGGCGAAATAGACCGTCTGCAGCGGATCGGGATCCGGTTTGTCCGGGCGCTCCGGGTACTCGGCGACGAGGACCGTGGCGTGGATGCTGTGGTCGTTGTAGCGCAGGAAGCTGACGTCGACGCCGAGGATCTCCACCAGTTCGGCCAGGATCTCGGTGCTGATCTGCGTGGCGGTACTGGCCGTCGCACCCATGAGCTTGGTCGCCACATCGGTGACGATGGCGGTCAAAGCCTTTGGGCCTGTGGTCTTTTCCATGTCCTCGCTACCTCGACGCGCGCCGCCCGGCGCGGACCGCGCGGCGCCGTGCCGGCACTGTCTTCAGCTGCTCAGCGTAGCCCCGGGGTGGCGGTCGCCGCCGCCCGGAGCCCATCACCGGTTCGCATCGACGCCGCGCCGGGCTGACTCAAGCCGAAATGCGACTGAGGATTTCGGAGCTCTCGGCGCACATCAGCTTGAATTGTTCGGGCTCGGCGTGCGTCGCAATGGTGCGGCGGTCCCACCACATCACTTTGGTCCGGTAGTTCTCGTTGGGATAGGCCGCCGCCGGCACCCGCCCGGCCACGACGCCCCCCGAGGATTGCCATTGTTCCAACACGTGGGCCGCCGCGGTGGCCATGACGAACTGGACACCCAGCAGCGTCATCATGGGCAGCGCCGTGCGCGCCAGGACGCGGGACAGCGCCCTGCTGCCGTAGTCGCTGGTGTTGGTCCAGGCGCTCTTGACTTCCACGACGCCGAAGGGGATCCGGTTGGCGATCATGTGCCGCAGCACGGGGCGGCCCGGGCTGCCGTCCCACTCCTCGAGCGCGTGGGAATCCTCGGGCGCGCGCAACGGGCCCACGACGCGGGTGCCCCCGACGACACGGCCCCGGGGGTCCACCGCGGCGAAGAACATCGTGGTGTCGGCGCCATCCCGGATCGCGTCGAGGTCGAGCACCCACTCCAGCCCGTGCCGGCTGTAGCTGTGCAGCGCCCCGTCGAGGTATTGCTCCCACAATTCGGGCTCCGCCTCCGGGGTGGATGCGGCGATCCAACATCCGGTCGCCTCGTCCCGCCAGCCCGACCCGTCCGCCAACCACGGGCCGTCGATCGCGCTGCCGCTGAGCTGAGCCGCTACCATGGGTATCCCTTCGCTGCTTAACCGTGAATCCTGGGCTAATTGATCCGGACGCGCCTTGAATTATTTCCTAAAATTGGCGCGTGACAAATAACTGGCGGTATTTCTTTTGTTGATCTTCGATTCCCGTGGCCAAACCGTTAGTGTTACCGGTCGGTATACGGCAACTGACCGAAAGTTTGCGCTCGCGCGCGTGGGGTTCGGCCGCGGTGGGCGGCCCGGTGAACGCGGCGGTGGCCCCTTCGGCGTCGGCGACGGGCGCACGCGCGCTCCGTGGATGGTCCGCAAGCTGCGCTGACCCCTGCTCCCCACGCCCCGGGCCCTACTCATCGAGATGATTCAACCGGACGGCCCTCAGCGCCTCTACCACTGGATTCTCGAGGCGCCGGGCGGTGGGGGCGGTGGGATTAGCTGCCGTTCATCCGAGGAAATCGAACACGTTTTCCGTCGGCGCGGTTGCGCGTTGAACCGCGAATTGCGGCGCGCGATATGGGGCCGGCCTTTTGGGTGCCCGGCCCGTGGGGGCGGCGTTGCACACTGGAAGCCGTGGGGCCATCCGGGGCGCGCGTCCGGCGCGCGATATTTGCACGGCATTGCAATCCATGGAGTGCCTGGACGCGCTGGGCGAGCACGCCGCTGACGCTGGTGCCCGTGTGGACGCGGCGCTGGAGCCACGCGGCGCCGATCGCGCTGTGGTTCGCCGTCAATCCGTTCGTGTTCGGCAAGCCGGCGCATCAACGCTCCTGGTCGACCCGGGCGATGCTGGGCGAGGAACTGTGGGTCAGCCGCCGCCCGCGGGACGCGGCGATGCTGGTCAGCACGGTGACGTCGGCGGCCGCGCTGTGTGCGATCGTCGCCGCCCGCCGCCGCCGACCGATCCCGGCGGCGATCGCGACCGCTGCGCAGATGGCCCTGACCCTGGTGTATTGGCGGCAAATGGCACGCTATTTCGATCGCCATCAGTAGTTTTGACGCTATGCCCGACGAAAAGCCCGTAGCACCGGCCCAGCCCGATCCCGGCTACGACAGCTCCGGCGTGCCGACCTTCGAGTCCGTCCGGGACAAGATCGAGTCCCGGTACGCGACGGCCGAGGGGGCGGCGGAGCTCGACGCCGACACCTCCGGAGGCCGCTCGATCGAACAGCAGTACGACGAGCGGCAGCGCGCGGCCGCCGAGCGCCTGGCCCAGATCCGGGAGTCGATGCGCGAGCGCGAAGGGTGACTTTGCGTACCTTCAGCGTCGCCGAGCGGCGTAACCGCCTGGCGCGCAGGCATTTCCTCGCGGCGGACGACGCGCCGCCGGTGGCGCCGGTCATCGCCGGGCTGGTCGGGTTGCACGCGACCGATCCGGCCACCCCCTTCCTGTCGCTGTGGGCGCGGGTCCCCGGCTTCGCGGCGGCCGACTTGGAGGCCGAGCTGTACGAGAAGCGGTCCGCGGTCAGGCATCTCGCGATGCGCCGGACGCTGTGGGTGGTAGCCGGCGACGACCTGCCGCTGGTCCAGCCGGCGGGTAGCGACCGGGTCGCCGACAACGAACGCCGCCGGCTGGTCGCCGACGTGCGCAAGGCCGGCGTGGCCGCCGACGGCGAACGCTGGCTCGAGGAGGCCCGCGCCGCGGTGCTGCGCCACCTGGCCGCCAACGGCCCGACCGGTAGCGCCGAGCTGCGGGCCGCGCTGCCCGAGCTGGCCGGCACCTACGATCCGGCGCCCGGGAAGCGTTGGGGCGGAACGGTTCCGCTCGCCCCGCGGGTGCTGACCGTGCTCTCGGCGCGCGGCGAGATCGTGCGCGGGCCCAACGACGGGCGCTGGACCACCTCACGGCCCCGGTGGGCCGCCACCGCCGACTGGCTTGGCGACCCGCCCGATCCGCTGCCCGAGCGGCCGGCGCGGGCCGGCCTGACTCGTCGGTGGCTGGCGGCGTTCGGGCCCGCCACCGCCGCCGACATCACGTGGTGGTTCGGCACGACGGTGACGAACGTCCGCCACGCGCTGGCCGACATCGGGGCGGTGGAGGTCAATTTGCACGGCACCGGCACCGGCTGGGCTCTGCCCGACGACCTCGACCCCGAGCCCGACGCGCCGCCGTGGTGCGCGCTGCTGCCGGGCCTGGACGCCACGACGATGGGCTGGTCCCGGCGCGACTGGTATCTCGGCGAGCATCGCGCCCAGGTCTTCGACCGGAACGGCAACGCCGGCCCGACGGCCTGGTGGAACGGGCGGGTGATCGGCGGCTGGTACGCCGACGACAGCGCCCGCGTGCAGTTGCAGCTGCTCGAGGACCCCGGCCGCGACGGGCGTCGCGCCCTGCAGCGGCGGGCCGACGCGCTCACCGCGTGGCTGGACGGCGTGCGGATCAGTCCGCGGTTCCCATCCCCGCTGTCGAAATCGCGCGCGTCGTGACCCTCGCGAGCCGACACAGAATCGCGCTATCGCGGCCCGTCTGATGCGATTCTGCGTCTGCTCGCGCAGGAAAAAATTCAGGCGCTGGCTTTGCGCCGGCGCCGCGGCGGGGCGGCGGGCGCGGCGGCGGCACCGATGCCCGGCACCTCGGCGAGGAATTTGCCGGTGTAGCTCTCCGGCACCGCGGCGACGTCCTCCGGAGTGCCTTCGGCGACAACGGTTCCGCCCTCGGCGCCGCCCTCCGGGCCCATGTCGACGATCCAGTCCGACATCTTGATCACGTCCAGGTTGTGCTCGATGACGATGACCGTATTGCCTTTGTCGACAAGGCCGTTGATGACGCTCAGCAGCTTGCGAATGTCGTCGAAATGCAGACCGGTGGTGGGCTCGTCGAGGATGTAGATGGTCCGCCCGGTCGAACGTTTCTGCAGCTCGGCGGCCAGCTTGACGCGCTGCGCCTCGCCACCCGACAGCGTCGGCGCGGGCTGGCCCAGCCGCACGTAGCCCAGCCCGACGTCGACGAGCGTGCGCAAATAGCGGTGGATGCCGGTGATCGGCTCGAAGAACTCCGCCGCCTCCTCGATCGACATGTCCAGCACCTCGGAGATGGTCTTGCCCTTGTAGTGCACCTCGAGGGTTTCCCGGTTGTAGCGGGCGCCGTGGCAGACCTCGCACGGCACGTACACGTCGGGCAGGAAGTTCATCTCGATCTTGATGGTGCCGTCGCCCGTGCACGCCTCGCAGCGCCCGCCCTTGACGTTGAACGAGAACCGGCCCGGTTGGTAGCCACGGACTTTGGCCTCGGTCGTGGCCGCGAACAGGGTCCGGATCTTGTCGAACACCCCGGTGTAGGTGGCCGGGTTGGACCGCGGCGTGCGGCCGATCGGCGACTGGTCGACCCGCACCAGCTTGTCCAGGTGGTCCAGCCCGGTGACCCGGGTGTGGCGGCCGGGAACCTGCCGGGCGCCGTTGAGCCGGTTGGCCAGCACCGCGGCCAGGATGTCGTTGACCAGCGTCGACTTGCCCGAGCCCGACACGCCGGTCACCGACGTCAGCACGCCCAGCGGGAACGACACGTCGATCCCGCGCAGGTTGTGCTCGCGCGCGCCGACGACGGTGAGCCGGCGCCGCCGGTCGACGGGCCGGCGGATCGCGGGAATCTCGATGCGCTCCTTGCCCGACAGGTAGGCCCCGGTGATCGATTCCTTGTTGGCCAGCAGCTCGGCGTAGGTGCCGCTGTGCACGATCTGGCCGCCGTGCTCACCGGCCCTCGGCCCGATGTCGACGATCCAGTCGGCGTGCGCGATGGTGTCCTCGTCGTGCTCGACGACGATCAGGGTGTTGCCCAAATCCCTTAGGCGGGTGAGGGTTTCGATGAGGCGGCGGTTGTCGCGCTGGTGCAGCCCGATGGACGGCTCGTCGAGCACGTAGAGCACGCCCACCAACCCGGAGCCGATCTGGGTGGCCAGCCGGATGCGTTGGGCCTCACCGCCGGACAGCGTGGCCGCGGCCCGAGACAGCGACAGGTAGTCCAGCCCGACGTCGAGCAAAAAGCCGAGCCGCGACTGGATCTCCTTCAGCACCTGCCCGGCGATCGCCTGCTCGCGCGGGCCGAGGGTGAGCCGCTGCAGGAAGTCCGAGCAGTCCGCGATGGACAGCTCGCACACCTCGGCGATGGACTTCTTGGCCGGCTTCCGCCCCAAATCCCCCGAGAGCGTCACCGCCAGGATCTCCGGCTTGAGACGGGTGCCCTCGCACACCGGGCAGGGCACGTCGCGCATGAACCCCTCGTAGCGCTCCTTCATCTGCTCGGATTCCGTCTGGGCCATCTTGCGCTGCAGGAACGCCAGCACGCCCTCGAAATCCGCGTAGTACGAACGGGTTCGGCCGTACCGGTTGCGGTAGCGCACGTGCACCTGGTGGTCGGATCCCTCGAGGATCGCCTTGCGCGCCCTGGCCGGCAGCTTGCGCCACGGCGTGTCGACGTCGAATCCCAGCTCGTCGCCCAGCCCGGCCATCATGCGGGTGAAGTACTCCGCGGTGTGGCCGTTCGCCCACGGCGCCACGGCGCCCTCGGCCAGCGTGCGCTCCGGGTCGGGCACCACCAGGTCGGGGTCGACCTCCTTGCGGATGCCCAGGCCGGTGCACTCGGGGCAGGCGCCGTACGGCGAGTTGAACGAGAACGACCGCGGCTCCAGGTCGTCGACGGCCAGCGAGTGCCCGTTGGGGCAGGCCAGCTTCTCGGAGAACCGCTGCTCGCGGTTGTGCGCGTCGTGGTCGTGATCCCCATGGTCCGGGAACTCGAGCACCACGATGCCGTCGGCCAGGTTCAGCGCGGTCTCCACCGAGTCGGTGAGCCGCTGCTTGGCGGTGGCCTTCACGGTGAGGCGGTCCACCACCACCTCGATGTCGTGCTTTTCCTGCTTCTTCAGCTTGGGCGGATCGGTCAGCGAATGCACGACCCCGTCGACGCGCACCCGGCTGTAGCCCTGGGCGTTGAGCTTCTCGAACAGGTCGGCGAACTCGCCCTTGCGGGTGCGCACCACCGGCGCCAGCACCTGGAACCGGGTGCCCTCCGGCATCGCCAGCACCTGGTCGACGATTTGCTGGGGGGTCTGGCGGGCGATCCGCTCGCCGCAGACCGGGCAGTGCGGGGTGCCGGCGCGCGCGTAGAGCAGCCGCAGGTAGTCGTAGACCTCGGTGATCGTCCCGACGGTCGACCGCGGGTTGCGGTTCGTGGACTTCTGGTCGATCGACACGGCCGGCGACAGGCCCTCGATGAAGTCGACGTCGGGCTTGTCCATCTGCCCCAGGAACTGGCGGGCGTAGGCCGACAGCGACTCCACGTAGCGGCGCTGGCCCTCGGCGAAGATGGTGTCGAACGCCAGCGAGGACTTGCCCGACCCGGACAGCCCCGTGAACACGATCAACGAGTCGCGGGGCAGCTCGAGATCGACGCCGCGCAGATTGTGCTCGCGGGCGCCCTTGACGATCAGGCGGTCAGCCACTCGATTCCCTCACCGGGGACCCCTCTCACGACTTGCGATAGCGGATAGTGCACACCGCATCCCATGCTATGTGCCCATACCGACAAGACATCTTGGGCCAGTAACGTGGCCACCATGACCGTGCTGAACGACGACTACACCGGACACGTCGACCCCGGCACCGCGGCCCGCCGGACCCTACCCGGCGCCACGATTCTAAAGGCGTCGGTGGGCCCGATGGACAACAACGCCTATCTGGTCACGTGTTCGGCCACGGGCGAAACGCTGCTCATCGACGCCGCCAACGACGCCGATGTCCTCCTCGACCTGATCGGCCGCTACGCCCCGAAGCTGTCGCTGATCGTGACCAGCCACCAGCACTTCGACCACTGGCAGGCGCTGGAGGCCGTGGCCCGGGCGACCGGGGCGCCGACCGCCGCCAACGAGATCGACGCCGGAGCGTTGCCGGTCCCACCGGATCGTTTGCTGGCGGGCGGCGACACCGTGCGCATCGGCGAGCTGAGCTTCGACGTCATCCACCTGCGTGGGCACACCCCCGGGTCGATCGCGCTTGCCCTCGACGGCGCGGCGACCGGCGGGGTCACGCAGCTGTTCACCGGCGACTGCCTGTTCCCCGGTGGTGTGGGCAAGACATGGCAGCCCGGAGATTTCGACCAGCTGCTGCGGGACGTCACGACCAGGGTGTTCGACGTCTACGACGACTCCACGGTCATCTACCCCGGCCACGGCGACGACACGGTGCTGGGGGCCGAACGCCCCCACCTGGGCGAATGGCGCGAGCGCGGCTGGTAGGCGCCGGCTGAGCCGGCCCTAGCTCGTGGTGTGCACGATCAACACGTCGACCTTGGCCCGGCGTGAGACGTTGGCCGGCACCGACCCCAGCAGCCGGCCCGCGATCGTGCTCAGGCCGACGTTACCGACGACCAACAGGTCGGCCTTTTCGTCCTCGGCCAGCTTGACCAGCGCGTCGACGGGCGCGCCGACGATCGGCCGCTCCTCGATGTTCTTGGCCCCTGCGGCGTGGGCGCGCTCCTTGGCGTCCTGCAGGATCGCGTAGATCGGCGCGGTGCCCGACACCTTGTAGCTTTCCTCGCGCAGCGCGTCGGCCGCCCGGGTGTCCTCGTGCTGGGGCAGGTACGCCGAGGCGATGATCAACTTCGCATCGGCCCCTGCGATTTGGGCCGCCCGATCCACCGCACGCATCGATGAATCCGAGCCGTCGGTCCCGACCACCACGGTCCGATAGGCGCTCATTTACCCTCCCAGTTTCGGTTGGTCAGCCAACCCAAGACAGTATCGCGTTTGCCGGATAAATGAGCGGATCAGATCGGCCGCTCGGCGCGCCCTACAGTGTCAAGCATCATGGCCACGTCCACCGCCGAGCCGCGCGCCCCCGACGGAGCCGGCGCCGGCCCCGGCTCGGATGTCGGGGCCGCCCGCCCGCGCGGCGCGTTGCTCGATCCGTGGGCGATCGCGGTGTTCGCCGCCGTCGTCAGCGCGGCCTGGGCGGGCCGACCGTCGCTGTGGTTCGACGAGGGCGCCACCATCTCGGCCGCGGCCAGCCGCACGTTGCCCGAGCTGTGGCGGCTGCTGGGCCACATCGACGCCGTGCACGGGCTGTATTACCTGCTCATGCACGGTTGGTTCGCGATCTTCCCGCCGACCGAATTCTGGTCGCGGCTGCCCAGCGCGCTGGCGATCGGTGTCGCCGCCGCCGGCGTCACCGCGTTCACCGGACGGTTCGTGCCCGGCCGCGCGACCCCGCTGTGCGCCGGCGTGGTGTTCGCCATCCTGCCGCGCACCACGTGGGCGGGCATGGAAGCCCGCTCCTACGCCTTCGCGGCCGCCGCGGCGATCTGGCTGACGGTGCTGTTCGTCGCCGCCGCCCGGCGCAACCGGCCCCGATTGTGGCTGTGCTACGCGCCGGCGCTGATGGCGTCGATCCTGCTGAACCTCAACCTCGTCCTGCTGGTGCCGGTGTACGCCGCGATGCTGCCGCTGCTGGCGCCGAAAAAGTCGCGCAAGTCCCCGCTCGTCTGGTGGGCCGTCAGCTCGGCCGTCGCCGTCGGCGTCATGACGCCGTTTCTGGTGTTCGCCCACAACCAGGTGTGGCAGGTCAACTGGATCTACCCGGTCAGCTGGCATTACGCCTTCGACATCATCCTGCGGCAGTACTTCGACCACAGCGTCCCGTTCGCCATCCTGACCGCCGTGCTGTTGGTGGCGGCTGTCGTGAGCCGGCGGCGCGGCGCCCCGGGCCCGGCGGGCGGCACGCGCGGCCTGCTGCTGAGCTGCGCGGCGTGGATCGCGCTGCCCACCGCGCTCGTCGTCGTCTACTCGGCCGTCAGCGAACCGATTTACTATCCGCGCTACCTGATCTTCACCGCGCCCGCGGCGGCCGTCGTGATCGCCGTCTGCATCGTCACGGTCGCGCGCAAACCGTGGCAGATCGCGGCCGTGGTGCTGCTGTTCGCGGTGGCCGCTCTGCCGAATTACCTGTTCACGCAGCGCTGGCCGTACGCCAAGGAGGGCTGGGACTACAGCCAGGTGGCCGACCTGATCAGCTCCCACGCCGCTCCCGGGGACTGCCTGATGGTGGACAACACCGTGCCCTGGCGGCCCGGGCCGATCCGCGCCCTGCTGGCCACCAGGCCCGCGGCGTACCGCTCGCTGATCGACGTCGAGCGCGGCGCCTACGGTCCGAAGGTCGGCTGGCTGTGGGATGGCCACGTCGCGGTGTGGCTGACGACGGCCAAGATCGACAAGTGCCCGGCCATCTGGACCGTCACCAACCACGACGCGTCGCTGCCCGATCACCAGGCCGGGCGGTCGTTACCGCCGGGGGCGTTCGGCCGCACCCCGGCGTACCGGTTCCCCAGCTACCTGGGCTTTCACATCGTGGAACGCTGGCAGTTCCACTACTCGCAGGTGGTCAAGTCGACGCGCTGACGGGTCGCGAGGTAGGAGGCGACCACCCCGGCCGCGGTCAGCGCCGTGAACACCGCGAACAGCCAGCGGGCCGCCGCCGCGTCGCCGCCGTGGATCGTGTTGACGACGACGCCGGCCACCCCGGCGCCGAACGCCCCCGAGACCAGCTGCACCGTGTTGATGGCCGCGGCCGCCGCGACGCCTTCGGCCGGGTCGTCGACGGAATCCATTGCGCGCACGGACAAGTGGGGCCAGGCCATGCCGATCCCGATGCCGGCCGCGAGCAGCGCGAGCGCCCAGGCCGCGACGTTGCCCACCGACTCGTCGGCGCGCTGCGCGAGCGCGGCCAGCGCCAGCCCCGACGCCACCACCACGGGCGCGACGGCGATCACCCGGCTGATCACGCGCGGGTTTTCCAGTGCGGCGCTGACGATTTCGGAGACCGTCCAGCCGACGGCCAGCGCCGCGCCCAGGAAACCCGCCGCGACCGGCGTCAGATGCGCCAGCCGCTGCCCGAACAACGGCACATAGGTGTCGACCATCGCGCCGATCATCAGCACGCCCATGCTCAGGTAGACCCACTTCAGGGGCCCGCGGCCGAACACGCTGGGCGGCAACACCGCCGCGCGCGCCCGCCGGTCGACGACCACGAACAACCCGAGCAACGCGACCCCGGCGGCGAGCAGCCCGGCGGTCGCGCCGACATTGTGCGGCAGCTGGGCGACGCTGACCGCCAGGGCGGCCGCGCCGATCAGCAGCAGCGACCACACCGGCACCCGCAACGGCGCTGTGCCTTCGGCGCTTTGGCCCTTTCCGGCCCGGCCCGCGGGCAGCGCGACGGGCACCAGCAGGGCCATCAGCGCCGTCAGGACCGCCATCGCGGCGAACGCCCACCGCCACAACCCGAACTGCGCGAACAGCCCGCCCGTCGCCGGCCCGACCACCGTCGCGACGCCCCACATCGCGGACACCAGCGCCGAGGCCCTCGTCCACAGCGAGCGGGGCAGTGCCGCGTTGATGACCGCGTAGCCGAGGCCGGCCAGCAGGCCGCCGGCCACGCCCTGCAACGCGCGCGCGGCGATCAGGATCTCCATGTTGGGGGCCGCCCCGCAGGCCAGGCTCGAGGCGCCGAACAGCGCCAGGCCCATCAGGTACGACGGGCGCGCCCCGGCGCGGACCAGCATCGGGTTGACCATGGTCGCCGCGACCACCGACCCGACCAGGTACAGGGTGGTCACCCAGGCGTAGAGGCGGCTGCCGCCGATCTCGGCGACGGTGTTGGGCAGCAGGCTGATGGTCAGGAACTCGTTGGTCGCGTACAGCGCCACGCCCCCGGCCAGCACGACCGACGTGCCCAGGTGCCGGGCGCCGAGCAGCTCGCGCCAGCTGCCGGTGAGGTTGTCGGTGTGCGTGTGCGTCACTTGAGGCCGGCGGCGTCCATCCCGCGCAGTTCCTTCTTGAGGTCGGCGATCTCGTCGCGGAACCGGGCGGCGAGCTCGAACTGCAGGTCGCGGGCGGCGGCCATCATCTGCGCGGTGAGGTCCTTGATCAGGTCGGCCAGCTCGGCGCGCGGCATGCTGGAGGTGTCGCGACCCTCGAACACGCCGGCGCTGACGAATTGGCCCGCGCGGCCGGGCTCGCCCTGGGCACGCCGGCCGCGGGAAATGCTGCGCCCCGAGCCCATTTCGACGGTTTCGCCGGCCGCGGTATCGGCGGCCTCGCGGTAGACCTGGTCGAGGATGTCGGCGATCTTCTTGCGCAGCGGCTGCGGGTCGATGCCGTGGGCCTCGTTGTAGGCGATCTGCTTGGCGCGGCGCCGTTCGGTCTCGTCGATCGCCTCCTTCATCGAGTCGGTCATGCTGTCGGCGTACATGTGCACCTCGCCGGACACGTTGCGGGCGGCGCGGCCGATGGTCTGGATCAGGCTGCGCGTCGAGCGCAGGAAGCCCTCCTTGTCGGCGTCGAGGATCGCCACCAGCGACACCTCGGGCAGGTCGAGGCCCTCGCGCAGCAGGTTGATGCCGACCAGCACGTCGTAGTCGCCCAGCCGGAGCTGGCGCAGCAGCTCCACCCGGCGCAGGGTGTCGACCTCGGAGTGCAGGTAGCGCACCCGGATGCCCATCTCGAGCAGGTAGTCGGTGAGGTCCTCGGCCATCTTCTTGGTCAGCGTGGTCACCAGCACCCGCTCGTCGGCGTCGGCGCGCTTGCGGATCTCGCCGATCAGGTCGTCGATCTGGCCCTTGGTCGGCTTGACCACCACCTTGGGGTCCACCAGGCCGGTCGGGCGGATCACCTGCTCGACGAACTCCCCGCCGGTCTGGCTCAGCTCGTACGGGCCGGGCGTCGCCGACAGGTACACCGTCTGCCCGATCCGCGAAGCGAACTCCTCCCAGGTCAGCGGCCGGTTGTCGATCGCCGACGGCAGCCGGAACCCGTAGTCGACGAGGTTGCGCTTGCGGGAGATGTCGCCCTCGTACATGCCGCCGATCTGCGGCACGGTGACGTGCGACTCGTCGATGACGAGCAGGAAGTCCTCCGGGAAGTAGTCCAGCAGGGTCGCCGGGGCGGACCCGGCCGGCCTGCCGTCGATGTGCCGCGAGTAGTTCTCGATGCCCGAGCAGAAGCCGACCTGGCGCATCATCTCGATGTCGTAGTTGGTGCGCATCCGCAGCCGCTGGGCCTCCAGCAGCTTGCCCTGGCTTTCGAACTCGGCGAGCCGCTCGGCGAGCTCCTCCTCGATCGTGGAGATCGCGTGGGCCATGCGTTCCGGGCCGGCCACGTAGTGGGTGGCGGGGAAGATCCGCAGCGAGTCGACCTGGCGGATCACCTCGCCGGTCAGCGGGTGCAGGTAGTACAGCGCCTCGACCTCGTCGCCGAAGAACTCGATGCGGACCGCCAGCTCCTCGTAGGACGGGATGATCTCCACGGTGTCGCCGCGCACGCGGAACGAGCCGCGGGTGAAGGACAGGTCGTTGCGGGTGTACTGGACGTCGACCAGCAGCCGCAGCAGCCCGTCCCGGGGCACCTCGGCGCCGACCCGCAGCTCGACGGAGCGGTCCAGGTAGGACTGCGGGGTGCCCAGGCCGTAGATGCACGACACCGACGCCACCACCACCACGTCGCGGCGGGACAGCAGCGCCGACGTCGCGGAGTGCCGCAGGCGCTCCACGTCGTCGTTGATCGAGCTGTCCTTCTCGATGTAGGTGTCGGTCTGCGCGATGTAGGCCTCCGGCTGGTAGTAGTCGTAGTACGACACGAAGTACTCGACGGCGTTGTGCGGCAACATCTCTCGCAGCTCGTTGGCGAGCTGGGCGGCCAGCGTCTTGTTCGGCGCCATCACCAGGGTGGGGCGCTGCAGGCGTTCGATCAGCCAGGCGGTGGTGGCCGACTTGCCGGTGCCGGTGGCGCCGAGCAGCACCACGTCGCGCTCGCCCGCCTTGATGCGCCGCTCCAGCTCGTCGATGGCCGCGGGCTGGTCGCCGGCCGGGGCGTGCGGGCTGACCACCTCGAAGCGGCCGCCGGTGCGCACCAGCCCTTCCACCTCTTCTGCGGCGGGGCGGTATTCCGAATGCGCGACTACCGGATGCTCAGTGGCGAAGGCCATGCCAACAGGGTAGAACGCGGTACCGACAAGCCGTCCGCCGCGAGCGTCCGCAAAATGTCACGCGGCGCGACGTGTCGCCGTACAGACATGCGCGCTCGCCACACATGGGCCACACACATAGGTCCGCGCTAGTGGGAGGGGCGGGTCCATGCCCGGGTCACCGGGTCGCACTGCAGCAGGTACCCGTCGTTGGAGGTGGTCATGGCGAACACCGAGGTGTTCGGCCGGTCGCAGGAGCTGCCCGCGGCGTGCATGCCCATCGTGATGGGGGCCCGGGCCCAGGTGTTGCCCTCGCAGACGACCTGCTCGTTGTTGGTCGGGTCGTAGGCGAGCTTGTCGACGTCGCCGCACGGCCCGCCCAGCACGGGCGGCACCGGGCGCGACGGCGTGGCGGACGCGCCGATCACCTGGGCGGGGTCGCCCAGGGGGATGTTCGGGGCGTCGCCCATGCGGGCGGCGACCACCGGCACCCGCACCACCGCGCCCTGGGCGCCGCACTCGTCGCTGAGCACCGTCTCGGTCACCGTCCCGCGCAGCGTCCCGTCGGCCTGCGGCGCCAGCGACCACGCGACGGTTTCCTGCTGTGTCGCCCTGACCTGCCCGTTCGGCTGGGTGCAGCCCAGCCGGACCTGCTGGGGCGTGCCCTGCCAATAGCCGGCGACGAAGCGCAGCGCGTCCGTGTGGCCGCCGTCGACGGTGCTGGCCATCTGGTGGTTGGCGTGGTCCAGCTGGGTGCCGGTGGCCGCGCACCCGGCCGCGGTGCACGCCGAGCGGAACGCCCACCAGCTGGTGGCGGCCCCGTCGTGGCGGATCGGCACGCCGTTGGTCGTCAGCTTGCCGCGGTCATAGGTCAGCCGGTAGGTGCCGTTGAGCACCGGTCCCCCGGGCCTCGCCGGCGCGGCGCTGGGCGCCGGCACCGACGGCTTCGAGGCCAGCGCCGGCACGTTGGCCGGCTGGGGCTCCGGCTGGAAGGAGTACAGGGTCGACCACGTCGCCGCGATCGCGATCAGCACCGCGCACACCAGCGCGGCCGCCCACCGGCTGCGCGACGAGAACCGGTGGTTCAGCATCGCGATCCCGCCGCGCCGCCGCTGCGGCGGGGCGGTGTCGGCGTCGGCGGCGCTGTCGGCCCGCTCGGTGACGGCGGCCTCGAAAGCGGACGCGAACGCGCGGCACCGCTCGAAGCGGTCCTGGGGTTGCTTGGCGAGGGCCTTGGCGAACACGTCGTCGAGGCGGGCCAGCTCCGGGCGGTGATCGCTGAGCAGGGGCGGCTCCTCGTGCAGGTGCTGGCTGATCACCGCGATGGGGTTGGAGTGCTGGAACGGCGGCGCGCCGGTGAGCAGATGAAAAGCCGTGGCCGCCAACGCGTATTGGTCCGCCCGGCCGTCGATGTTGGAGCCCGTCAGCTGTTCGGGCGCGGCGTAGGCCACGGTCCCCACCGCGACGTTGGTCTCGGTGATCCCGCTGATGTTGCCGAGGTGGCGCGCAACACCGAAGTCCGCCAACAGGATTCGGCGTTCGCCGTGTTCCCCGTCTTCGGGGTGGGTGAGCAGGATGTTGGCGGGCTTGACGTCGCGGTGCAGCAGCCCGCGGTCGTGGGCATAGTCCAGCGCGCCGGCGACCGCCCGCACGATCGCGCACACCTCCTCGATCGGCAGTCCGTTCAGACCGTCCCGGTGGCGCTCCTTGACCAGGCGGGCCGCGTCGGTGCCCTCGACGTAGTCCATGGAAATCCACAGCTGCCCGTTGAACTCGCCGCGATCGTGCACGCCGACGATGTGCGGGTGCCACAGCGTGGCCGCGAGGTCGGCCTCGCGGTTGAACCTCTCACGGAACTCGCTGTCCGCGGTGACCGCGTCGGCGAGGACCTTGATCACGTCGCGGCGCGGCAGCCGGGGGTGCAGCGCCAGGTAGACCTCGGCCATGCCGCCCGCGCCGAGTTGCCGCAGGATCGTGTAGCCGGCGAAGGGTGCGCCGCCGCTCAGGGCCAGGCGCGGCCCGCCGGCCTCGACGTCCGCGGCCGAGTTGACGGGCGGGATGCGGTGAAACAGGTGCGCCACGGTCGCCGAGGGCAGCGAGTGAAAGCCGGCGCGCAGGGCCTCGCGGGCCAACCGCGGGTTGCTCAGCAGCCGGCGCCCGGCGCCGAGTCGCCGGGCGCTCCCCCTGCGTTCGTCCATCGCTGGTTTGCCCCTCCTGGTTCGCGTTCGAAGATGCCGGATCCCGGTGGGCGGTTGTTCGCAGCGGGCTGTGAATCAGCTATGAGTGGCCCCGACAGAAAGAAGGGCGAGAACAAAGGCAAATCACAGGCGAGTCCAATGGAGCGCACCGAAGCCGCGGACCGATACTTGGGTAGTGACTCGACCCGCCCCGCCCGTCCTGACCATCCGGCACGAGGCTGCTGGCGGGTCCCAACGCTCGTTCGCGGCGGGCCACGAGGTCGTCGTCGGCCGGGACGTCAACGCCGACTTGCGGATTGCCGACCCGCGGATCTCCCGCGCCCACCTGATCGTGCGGTTCGATCAGGGCCGCTGGCTGGCGATCGACAACGGCTCGCTGAACGGAACCTACGTCAACGGCTACCGGATGCCGGTCATCGACATCCACGACGGCCAGAGCATCAACATCGGCAATCCGCAGGGGCCCCGGCTGACGTTCGCGGTCGGCCCGCAACAGGGCCAGACCAGCCGGCCGCCCCAGGCCCGCCCGACGCGGGACTCCGGCCCGCCCACCCTGGCGTGGTCCGCGCCGCTGGAGCGGAC
>NZ_MVHD01000049.1 GCF_002086635.1 Mycobacterium alsense
GAGCGGAGTGAAATAGACGGAAAACCCTTTACGGAATCGGAATCGATATGCCGAGGTACGCCGTCAGCAATTGTATCGCGCCGATCATGAGGGCCAACGTCAGATATGCCAATACCAACGCCTCATAGGGCACCAGGAAGGCGAGTTGGATTGCGCTCATTACTTTTTGCAAGATGAACGTCACGGTGTTCACCATGCTGGTGATCTGATTGATGTACGGCGCGGCCAGGCCGTTGACAATGTCGACGATGGATTCCGCACTCGTCAACGACGCGCCATTGACGGCCTCGGCCGCCGCATATGAGCCCGCACCCAGATTCAAGTGCTGGGAGAACTGCTCGCCGAACGCCGCCGCCTGCCCAACCAGCGAGTGAAATTCCTGGGCGACCCCGGAGAAGAACTGCGCTACGCTCGCCGACACCTCGTCCGCGGCGGCGGGCAGCACCCCGACGGTCGGGACCGCCGCCGCCGCGTGGGCCCCGCTGACCGCCGAACCGATCGCGGCCACGTCCGCCGCCGCCGTCGCCAACATCTCCGGCGCCGCCATCACATACGACATCTCTACCCTCCAGCCGGTCAACGACGACCCAGCGGCAAAAGCGAGAAGCACGACTGGGCCCGCCCGTCACGGAGATTACACACAAGTGCAACTACGCGGGGCGGCTTCCACCGATCACACAGAACAAAACTTGGCGGCGGTGCAAACCCGCAGGTAATGCCGCTTTGGACCGGGGTTCGCAGTCCATGAAAGCAGCGCGCCAGCCCCGGCAAGCCCGGCGCTGATCGGGTGGCCGCGCTGGACCGGGCCGCCGGATCTCAGCCGGCGTCGCGCAGCACCGGCTGCGCCGACGCCGCCTCGACAACCGCCGTCGCCTCAGCAAAGAAATCGGCCGCGTCGGCGACGGTCCGGTCGACGAAGGAAGCGAACTCCTCGAACGAGACGTCGTCCCGGATCCACCGGGAGCTGCGGGCCACCAGACCGACGCGGTCCGGGTCGGAGCAACGGTGCAGGATGGCGGTGACCTTGCGGCTCTGCCGGTTCCAGGTGTCGGCCAACCGGGTCAGCCGGGGGCGGTCGGCGGCGCGGAACCCGCACGCGGGAGCGATCCGGACGATCAGCATGTCGCCGAACGACGGCGAGATCTCGAGGTGGATGTGCAGCCGCCTGCCGTTGGCGCTGGCGACGCAGAAGTACTCGCCATCGTGCTCGCCCTTGAGGAACTGCAGCCCGCAGGTGTGGACGTAGCGTTCGATCAACTTCGCGCAGAGCGACTGACTCATCATGGGATAGATCCTGAGGCCTGCGACTTTGAGGACCCTTTGAGCCGAGCTAACCGCCATCGAAGAACCTGCTGAGAATTCGCTGAGCGCGCAGGCCCGGGAGTGGGCGCGCTCAGCGAACCAGTCGCGCGACCTCGACCATCGCGGAGGTGATCCGCGCGACCTCGTCGCCGGTGCAGATGTACGGCGGCATCGCGTAGACCAGGTTGCGGAATGGGCGCAGCCATACCCCGCGGTCGAGGGCGGCCGGGGTGGCGACGGCCAGGTCAACCGGCCGGTCGCACTCGATGACACCGATGGCGCCGAGCACCCGCACGTCGGTCACGACGGGCAGCGCCCGCGCGGGTTCGAGCCCGGCGGCCAGCCCGGCGGAGATCGCGCCCACCCGCGAGCGCCAGTCCTGGCCCAGCAGCAGCTCGACGCTGGCCACCGACACCGCGCAGGCCAGCGGGTTGGCCATGAATGTCGGCCCGTGCATGAGCGCGCCGGCCGCACCGCCGCTGATGGTGTGCGCGATCTCGGCCGTGCACAGGGTGGCGGCCAGGCTGAGGTATCCGCCGGTCAGCGCCTTGCCGACGCACATGATGTCCGGGCTGACCCCGGCGTGGTCGGCGGCGAACAGCTCACCGGTGCGCCCGAAGCCGGTGGCGATCTCGTCGAAGACCAGCAGCACGTCGTGCCGGTCGCAGAAATCGCGCAGGTCGCGCAGGTAGCGCGGGTCGTGGAAGCGCATCCCGCCGGCGCCCTGCACGACGGGCTCGACGACGACGGCCGCCAGCTCGGAGCGGTGTCGCTCGAGTTGCGCCTCGAACGCCGCGCTGTAGGCGGGGTCGTAGCCGCTCGGCACCTGCGGGGCGAAGACCTGCGCGGCCAGGATGTCAGTCCACAGCGAGTGCATGCCGCCGTCGGGGTCGCAGATGCTCATCGGGGTGAACGTGTCCCCGTGGTAGCCGCCGCGCCACGTCATCAGTCGCCGCTTGCCGGGCAGGCCGCGGCTGCGCCAGTACTGCAGCGCCATCTTCACCGCGACCTCCACCGACACCGACCCGGAGTCGCTGAAGAAGACCGTCTCGAGTCCTGCAGGCGTGATGTCGACCAGCAGCTGCGCCAGCCGGGCCGCGGGCTCGTGGGTCAGCCCGCCGAACATGACGTGGTTCATGGTGGCCAGCTGCGCGGTCAGCGCCGCGTCCAGTTCCGGGTGGCCGTGCCCGTGGATCGCGGTCCACCAGGAACTCATCGCGTCGAGCGCCTCGACCGGCGCGCCGTCGCGCACCAGGGTCAACGAGGCGCCGCGGGCGCCGACCGCCACCACCGGCGCCACGGACTCCCGGCCGATGGTGCTGTAGGGGTGCCACAGGTGCGCGGCGTCGATCGCGCTGATCTGCCCGGGTGTCAGCCCGGCCCTCGCCGCACGCATAGGGACCGAGCGTAGAGCAGTCGGTTCGCGCAAAACGCGGCCATCGGGGAGCATCTAGGCCCATGCCCGCCATGTCCGAGCCGCAACAGCCCGACCAGCACGACCGGGGTCCGAGGGTGTTGCGCCTGCGGATAGCGAAATGGGACGTCGTGTGCACGGTGACGCTGCTGGCGCTGCTGGTCGCCCTCGCGACGGCCACGACGTGGCCGGCGCGCCTCTTCGGCTTCCTGTCGCACGTGTGCGACGGGGACACGTGCGGGACGGTCCCGTTCGGGATCGACTACTACATCCGCCCGCTGGCGTGGGGCGGCATCGGCGCGGCGATCGCCGCCGCGGGGGTCGGCCCGTTTGTGTCCCTGTTGAAGGGCTGGTACATGTCCTTCTGGCCGGTGCTGGCCCTGGCCTTGTTGATGGTCAGCTCCGTGGTCGGCTCGGTGCTGACGGCCTTCAGCGAACGCTACTGGCTCTGAGGCGGGCCCTGACACCGTAGCTGAGACCCGAATCACAACCGCGCGGGCCGAATTCCGCGCGCCAGTCACCGTGCGGTCACGGTACGACAAAGAATCCTTCGTGGGGCTCACCAGCTATTTTCGGGCCCTCACTTCTGGGGTAAAAGTGTCTCTAGTGACTGGTGGGAATTCAGCCGGCCGAGCCGGCCGGGCTCGCTCCAAGCGTCATGCAGCGGCGTTCGGCCCCGACGGGGCGGCGCTCGCCGCCTGCAACAGCGGCCGACGCGCGAAGTCACCGCGACAAGGCCCAGGACCCAAGAAGGTGGGGATCCCGATGAAACGCATCTATGCACTCGCGATCGGTCTCGCGATGCTGGTGGCCCCGCTGGCCACCGCCGGCATCGCCGCCGCCGACCCGGGCGCCCGGTCGATGGACTACCAACAGGCCACCGACGTCGTGGTCATGCGTGGTCTGTCGCAACGCGGCGTGCCGTTTTCCTGGGCCGGGGGCGGCATCAACGGCCCCACCCGCGGCAAGGGCAGCGGCGCCATGACCGTCGGTTTCGACGCCTCGGGCCTGATGCAGTACGCCTACGCCGGCGCGGGGATCAAGCTGCCCCGTTCCTCGGGTGAGCTGTACCGGGTCGGCCAGAAGGTGCTGCCGCAGCAGGCGCGCCGCGGGGACCTGATCTTCTACGGCCCCGAGGGCACGCAGAGCGTCGCGATGTACCTGGGCAACAACCAGATGCTGGAGGTGGGCGACGTCGTCCAGGTGTCGCCGGTGCGCGCCAACGGCATGACGCCGTACCTGGTCCGGGTTCTCGGGACCCAGGCGCCGCTGCAGCAGGCTCCCCTGCCGCAGGCGCCGGACCAGCTCGCCCCGGCCCAACTCGCCCCGGCCCAGCAGGCCCCCGTCCAGCAGCTGCCGGCCCCACAGGCACCCACGCAGCTCGCCCCGGCCCAGCAGGCCCCGGTCCAGCAGCTGCCGGCCCAGCAGGCACCCACGCAGCTCGCCCCGGCCCAACAGGTCCCGGTCCAGCAGCTGCCGGCCCAGCAGGCGCCCACCCAGCTGGCGCCGGCCCAGCAGGCGCCGGTGCAGCACGCGCAGTTGCAGCAGCTGCCGTTGCTGTTGCCCCAGACGCAGCAGGTGCCCGCACCCCAGGCGCCGACCGTCACGCGGTAGCACCGCGGCCCGGCGGCGGCGCTGAGCAGCCACGCCGGAACGCCAGCGTTCGAGGGCGGGCGGCGGGTTTGGGTAAGTTAACGGTTGACCATGCAGAGCCTGTCACCGCCCCGCCCACCGGTTGTCCCTGCGAAACCGGTGCCCGCGCGGGCTCGTGCAGGGGGTTTCTACCGGTACGACCTCGACGGCCTGCGGGGCATCGCGATCGCGCTCGTCGCCATGTTCCACGTCTGGTTCGGGCGGGTGTCCGGCGGCGTCGACGTGTTCCTGGCGCTGTCCGGGTTCTTCTTCGGCGGGAAGGTCCTGCGCGCCGCGCTCAGCCCGGAGCTGACGCTGTCGCCGGCCGCCGAGGTGATCCGGCTGGTGCGCCGCCTGCTCCCCGCGCTGGTCGTGGTCCTGGCGGGCTGCGCGGTGCTGACCATCCTGGTGCAGCCGGAGACCCGCTGGGAGACCTTCGCCGACCAGAGCCTGGCGAGCCTCGGCTACTACCAGAACTGGGAGCTGGCCAACACGGTCTCGGACTACCTGCGCGCCGGTGAGGCCGTCAGCCCGCTGCAGCACATCTGGTCCATGTCGGTGCAGGGCCAGTTCTACGTCGCCTTCCTGCTGCTCGCGGCGGGGTGCGCGTACGCGCTGCGCGGCCTGTGGCGGGGGCCTCAGACAGTGAGGTCCGCGCGCCTGCGGACCCTCTTTGTGGCGCTGCTCGGCGCGCTGACGGTGGCGTCGTTCGTCTACGCGATCATCGCCCATCGCGACAACCAGTCGATCGCCTACTACGACAGCTTCGCCCGGGCCTGGGAGTTGCTGCTGGGCGCGCTCGTCGGCGCCGTGGTGCCGCGCGTCCGCTGGCCGATGTGGCTGCGCGGCGCGGTCGCCGCCGTGGCGCTCGCGGCGATCGTGTCGTGTGGCGCACTGATCAACGGCGTCAAGGAATTTCCGGGTCCGTGGGCGCTGGTGCCCGTCGGGGCCACCATGCTGATGATCCTCGCCGGGGCCAACCTGCGCGGTCACCGGATGCCGCTGCCCAATCGCGTGCTGGCGGCGCGCCCCCTGGTGGCGCTGGGCGCGATGGCCTACTCGCTGTACCTGTGGCACTGGCCGCTGCTCATCTTCTGGCTGTCCTACAGCGGCCACCGGCACGCCGGCTTCGCCGAGGGCACGGCGGTGTTGCTGGTGTCCGGGGCGCTGGCCCACCTGACCACGCGGCTCGTCGAGGACCCGCTGCGCTACCGGGCTTCCGGGGGCGCCGCCGCCCCCGCGCCCGCCCCGATGGCCCCCGTGTGGTCGCGCCTGCGCCGCCCGACGATGGCGCTGGGAACGATGGTGGTGCTGCTCGGTGTCACGCTGACCGCGACGTCGTTCAGCTGGCGCCAGCACGTCACGGTGCTGCGCGCCGCCGGCAAGGAGCTGTCCGTGCTCAACCCGCAGGACTACCCCGGCGCGCGCGCCCTGACCGAACACCTGCGGGTGCCCGCGCTGCCGATGCGGCCGACCGTCCTGGAGGTCAAGGACGACCTGCCGGCGTCGACCCGCGACGGCTGCATCAGCGACTTCGTCAACCCGGCGGTGGTCAATTGCGTCTATGGCGACGTGGCCGCGACCCAGACCATCGCGCTGGCCGGCGGGTCGCACGCGGAGCACTGGTTGCCCGCGCTGGACATCCTCGGCCGGGAGCACCACTTCAAGGTGGTGACGTATCTCAAGATGGGCTGCCCGCTGTCCACCGAGGAAGTGCCGCTGATCATGGGCAACAACGCCCCGTACCCGCAGTGCCGCGAATGGGTGCGACGGACGATGGACAAGCTGGTCGCCGACCGCCCCGACTACGTGTTCACCACGACGACACGGCCGTGGAACATCAAAAGCGGCGACGTGATGCCCGCGACCTACATCGGCATCTGGAAAACGTTGTCCGACAACAACATCCCGATCCTGGGCATGCGCGACACCCCGTGGCTGGTCAAGAACGGCAAGCCGTTCGACCCCGCGGACTGCCTGGCCAAGAAGGGCGGCACCGCGCAGTCGTGCGCGATCAAGCGCTCCGAGGTGCTGTCCGACCGCAACCAGACCCTCGACTTCGTCACACAGTTCCCGCTGCTGAAGGTCCTCGACATGTCGGACGCGATCTGCCGCACCGACGTCTGCCGCCCGGTCGAGGGAAACATCCTGGTCTACCACGGCGCCCACCACCTGTCCCCCACCTACGTGCGGACCATGACCGGCGAGCTGGGCCGTCAGATCGGGGCCAACACCGGCTGGTGGTGACGCGCCGGAGCATCCCGCGCGCGGATAGGGTCAAGTGATGCCGACGAAGAAACCGGGCCGCGAAGCAGACTCCCGCGAACCAGATGCCGGCGAAGACCAGCCCACGCTGGCCACCGTGTGGCCGGGCAACCCCTATCCGCTCGGCGCCTCCTATGACGGTGCGGGGACCAACTTTTCGCTGTTCTCCGAGATCGCCGAGAAGGTCGAGCTGTGTTTGATCGGCTCCGGCGGCGGCGAGACGCGGGTGCCCCTCGAAGAGGTCGACGGGTACGTCTGGCACGCCTACCTGCCGAACATCACGCCGGGCCAGCGCTACGGATTCCGCGTGCACGGCCCGTTCGATCCCGCGGCCGGCCACCGCTGTGACCCCAGCAAGCTGCTGCTGGATCCGTACGGCAAGGCCTTCCACGGCGACTTCGACTTCGGGCAGGCGCTCTACTCCTACGACCTGGCCGCGGTCAACCTCGACGTCGACGACGGCGCGGACCCCGGGACCCCGCCCATGGTGGACTCGCTCGGCCACACCATGACCAGCGTGGTGAGCAACCCCTTCTTCGACTGGGGGTCCGACCGCGCGCCACTGACCCCGTACCACGAGACCGTCATCTACGAGGCCCACGTCAAGGGCATGACGCAGACCCACCCCGGCGTCCCCGCGGAGCTGCGGGGCACCTACGCCGGGCTCGCGCACCCGGTGATCATCGAGCACCTCAAGTCGCTCGGCGTCACCGCCATCGAGCTCATGCCCGTGCACCAGTTCATGCACGACGCGCGGCTGCTGGACCTGGGGCTGCGAAACTACTGGGGCTACAACACGTTTGGCTTCTTCGCCCCCCACAACCAATACGCGGCCAACCGCCGCTCCAGCGTCGCCGAGTTCAAGTCCATGGTGCGCAGCTTTCACGAGGCGGGCATCGAGGTCGTCCTCGATGTGGTGTACAACCACACCGCCGAGGGCAACCACCTCGGCCCGACGATCAACTTCCGCGGCATCGACAACGCCGCGTACTACCGGCTCGTCGACGAGGATCTGCGGCTGTACAAGGACTACACCGGCACCGGCAACAGCCTCAACCCCCGCCACCCGCACGTGCTACAGCTGATCATGGATTCGCTGCGCTACTGGGTCACCGAGATGCACGTCGACGGCTTCCGCTTCGACCTGGCCGCCACGCTGGCCCGCGAGCTGCACGACGTCGACCGGCTGAGCGCATTTTTCGACCTGGTGCAGCAGGATCCGGTGGTCAGCCAGGTCAAGCTGATCGCCGAGCCGTGGGACGTCGGCGAGGGCGGCTATCAGGTCGGGAATTTCCCGGGTTTGTGGACCGAGTGGAACGGGAAGTATCGCGATACTGTGCGTGACTACTGGCGGGGGGAGCCCGCAACCCTGGGCGAGTTCGCCTCCCGGCTGACCGGATCGTCGGACCTCTACGAGGCCACCGGCCGGCGCCCCAGCGCCAGCATCAACTTCGTCACCGCCCACGACGGGTTCACGCTGGCCGACCTGGTGTCCTACAACGAAAAACACAACGAGGCCAACGGCGAGGACAACCGCGACGGGGAAAGCCACAACCGGTCGTGGAACTGTGGCGTGGAGGGTCCCACCGACGATCCCGACATCCTGGCGCTGCGCTACCGCCAGATGCGCAACTTCTGGGCGACCCTGATGGTCAGCCAGGGCACGCCGATGATCGCTCACGGCGACGAGTTCGGGCGCACCCAGAACGGCAACAACAACGTCTACTGCCAGGACTCCGAATTGTCGTGGATGGACTGGTCATTGGTGGACAAGAACTCGGATCTGCTGGCGTTCGCGCGCCGGGCGACCGCGTTGCGCAAGAACCATCCGGCGTTTCGCCGGCGCCGGTTCTTCGCGGGCCAGCCGATCCGCAGCGGCGACGAGGTCCGCGACATCGCCTGGCTGACGCCGAGCGGGCGGGAGATGACGCACGAGGACTGGGGCGAGAGCTTTCACAAGTGCGTGGCGGTGTTCCTCAACGGGGAGGCCATCACCGCGCCCAACGCCCGCGGCGAGCGGGTGGTCGACGACTCGTTCCTGTTGTGCTTCAACGCCGACGACCAACCGGTGGAATTCGTCATGCCGCACGGCGACTACGCGCGGGAGTGGACCGTGGAGCTGGACACCAACGAGGCCACCGGCAGCAAAAACGGGGCCGATCAGGTGGTGGCCGCCGAGGCGACGGTCCCGCTGCCCGCGCGCTCGCTGCTGGTGCTTCGTAAGACGCTGTGACGCATGGCCTTACCCGTCCTGTCCACCTACCGGCTGCAGCTGCGCGGCGAGGCGAGCGGGTTCGCGTTCACCTTCGCCGACGCGGAGAACCTGCTCGACTATCTCGACGACCTCGGGGTGTCGCATCTGTACCTGTCGCCGATCCTGACCGCGGCCCGCGGGTCCAACCACGGCTACGACGTCACCGACCCGACGACCGTCTCGGCGGAGCTGGGCGGCCCCGACGGGCTGGCGAGCCTGTCCGCGGCGGCCGCCGAGCGCGGCATCGGCCTGATCGTCGACATCGTCCCCAACCACGTGGGCATCGACGACCCGCAGCAGAACGCGTGGTGGTGGGACGTGTTGCGGCACGGGCGGGACTCGCGGTACGCGGCGTTCTTCGACATCGACTGGGACTTGGACGACGACGGTCGAATCGTGTTGCCGATACTGGGTTCTGACGACGACGTGGCCGACCTGAAAGTCGACGGCGAGCAGCTGCGCCTGGGCGATTTGACGCTGCCCATCGCGCCGGGCACCGGCGTGGGCACCGGTCCGGAGGTCCACGACCGCCAGCACTACCGGATGATCGGCTGGCGAAACGGGGTGTGCGGCTACCGGCGCTTCTTTTCGATCACCTCACTGGCGGGGCTGCGTCAGGAAGATCGTGCGGTGTTCGACGCCAGCCACGCCGAGGTCGCCCGCTGGTTCGCCGAGGCCCTGGTGGACGGGGTGCGCATCGACCATCCCGACGGATTGTCCGATCCCTGCGGGTATTTGGCCCGGCTGCGGGAGCTGGTCGGCCCGGACCCGTGGATCGTCATCGAGAAGATCCTGGCCGTCGACGAGGCGCTCGAGCCAACGCTGCCGGTCGCCGGCACCACCGGCTACGATGCGCTGCGGCAGGCGGGCGGGGTCTTTGTCGACCCGGCGGGGGAACCTGCGCTCACCGCGCTCGTCGACTCGGCCGGCATGGATTACCGGTCCATGCCGAAGCTTTTGGCCGAGCTCAAGATCCGCGCGGCCACCGACACGCTGGCCAGCGAGCTGGCCAGGCTGCGCCGGGCCGTCGCGGCCGCGGCGGGCACCGATCACCCGCTGCTGCCCGAGGCGATCGCCGCCCTGCTCACCCACGTCGGCGTCTACCGCAGCGACTACCCCGGCCTGGTCGCCCTGCTGCCGACCGCGCTGGCCGAAACCCAGGCGCAATCGCCACGACTGGGGCCCGCGCTGGAGGTGCTCGCCACGGCATTGGCCCATGACGGGGCCCAGGGCGGGGCCCAGGGTGGCGAGCCCGCCACCCGGCTGCAGCAGCTGTGCGGCGCGGTGACCGCCAAGGCCGTCGAGGACTGCCTGTTCTACCGCGACGCCCGGCTGGTCTCCCTCAACGAGGTGGGCGGCGAACCGCACCGCTTCGGCGTGGGACTGGCGGAGTTTCACCACAGCGCCGCCGTGCGCGCCAAGTTGTGGCCGCAGGCGATGACGACGCTGACCACCCACGACACCAAACGCGGCGAGGACGTGCGGGCCCGGATCGGCGTGCTGTCCCAGGTGCCGTCGCTGTGGACCGAGTTCCTCGCCCGCTGGGAGGTCCAGGCCCCCTCCCCCGACCCCGCGACCGGACAGTTCCTGTGGCAGAACATCTTCGGCGTGTGGCCCGCGGGCGGTCAGGTCACGGACGAGCTGCGCGAACGGCTGCACGCCTACGCCGAAAAGGCCATCCGGGAGGCGGCCTGGCACACCTCGTGGCACGACCCGGACGCGACCTTCGAGGACGCGGTGCACGGCTGGCTGGACACCGTGCTCGACGGCCCGGTGGCGGGCCAGCTGACCGAGCTGGTGGCCAAGCTCAACCCGCATGCCGCGAGCGACGCGCTGGGCCAGAAGCTGCTGGCGCTGACGATGCCCGGAGTTCCGGACATCTACCAGGGCACCGAGCTGTGGGACGACAGCCTCGTCGACCCCGACAACCGGCGCGCCGTCGACTACGCCGCCCGCCGGGCGGCGCTGAAAGAGTTGAAGCACCCCAAGATTCGCGTCGTCACCACCGCGCTGCGGGTGCGGCGCGCCCACCCGGAGACATTCCTGCGCGGCGGCTACGCCCCCGTGCTCGCCGACGGCGAGGCCAGCGAGCACGTCGTGGCGTTTCGCCGGGGCGAGGACATCGTCGTCGCGGTGACCCGCTGGACCGTGCGGCTGGCCGAAACCGGCTGGGGCAACACGGTGCTGCCCCTGCCCGACGGCACCTGGAAGGACGCGCTCACCGGGGCCGTCGCGGACGGGCCGACATCGGCCGCGCAATTGTTCGCCGACCTGCCCGTGGCGCTGTTGGGGCGCCATCATGACTGAATTCCGCGTCTGGGCCCCCAAGCCCGAGCTGGTGCGCCTTGACGTCGACGGTGCAGTGCACCCGATGACGCGCTCCGCCGACGGCTGGTGGCACGCCGACGTCGGCGCGCCGGCGGGGGCCCGGTACGGATTCCTGCTCGACGACGACCCCACCGTGCTGCCCGACCCCCGTTCGCCCCGCCAGCCCGACGGGGTACACGAGCGCTCGCAGCTGTGGGACCCCGCCGCGGCGCCGTGGACCGACGGCGACTGGCCGGGCCGGCCGGTCGAGGGCTCGGTGATCTACGAGTTGCACCTCGGCACCTTCACCGGCGCGGGCACGTTCGACGCCGCCATCGAAAACCTGGATCGCCTGGTCGATCTCGGGATCGACTTCGTCGAGCTGATGCCGGTCAACTCCTTCTCCGGCACGCACGGCTGGGGCTACGACGGCGTGCTGTGGTACAGCGTCCACGAGCCCTACGGCGGGCCCGACGGGCTGGTCCGGTTCGTCGACGCCTGCCACGCGCGCGGCCTGGGCGTCCTGATCGACGCCGTGTTCAACCACCTCGGCCCGTCGGGGAACTACCTCCCCCGGTTCGGCCCCTACCTGTCGTCGGCGAGTAACCCGTGGGGCGAGGGCATCAACATCGCCGACGCCGACTCCGACGAGGTGCGCCGCTACATCATCGGCTGCGCGCTGCGCTGGATGCGTGACTTCCATGCCGACGGCCTGCGGCTGGACGCCGTGCACGCGCTGGTGGACACCACCGCCATCCACATCCTCGAGGAACTCGCCACCGAAACCGACTGGCTGGCACGCGAACTGGGGCGCCCGCTGTCCCTGATCGCCGAGAGCGACCTCAACGACCCGCGGCTGATCACCCCGCGCGGACGCAACGGCTACGGGCTGACCGCGCAATGGGCCGACGACATCCACCATGCCATCCATACCGCGGTGTCCGGCGAGCGGCAGGGATACTATGCGGACTTCGGCAGCCTGGCCACGCTGGCGGAGACGTTGCGGCGTGGCTACTTTCACGCCGCCACCTACTCGTCGTTCCGGCGCCGCCGCCACGGCAGGCCCCTGGACACCTCGGAGAAGTCGGGCATCCCGGCCACCCGGCTGGTGACCTACACCTGCACCCACGACCAGGTCGGCAACCGCGCGCTCGGGGACCGTCCCTCGCAGAACCTGAACCCCGGGCAGCTGGCGGTCAAGGCCGCGCTTGTAATCGGTTCGCCCTACACCGCAATGCTTTTCATGGGCGAGGAGTGGGGCGCGTCGACCCCGTTCCAGTTCTTCAGCTCACATCCCGAACCCGAGCTGGCGCGGGCCACCGCCGAGGGACGCAAGGCGGAATTCGCCGAACACGGCTGGGACGCCTCGAAGCAGGGGGACATCCCCGACCCGCAGGACCCCGAGACCTTCTTGCGCTCCAAGCTGAATTGGGGCGAGGCCGACTCCGGCGACCACGTCCGCCTGCTCGGCGTCTACCGGGACCTGATCGCCTTGCGGCGCAACGACGCCGATCTGGCCGACCCCTGGCTGGAGCGGCTCACCGTCGAGTTCGACGAAACCGAGCGCTGGATCGTCGTGCATCGCGGCCGGCTGCGCATCGCGTGCAACCTGGGCGCCGACCCCGTGGCGGTGCCCGTCACGGGCGAGGTGGTGCTCGCGTGGGGCGAGCCGAAGACCGGCGCCGGGAACACTGTGCTGGAAGGTCATTCGTTCGCGATTTTGCGCTGAGCGGTTTTGCGGCTTCTCGCGCTGCCGGGCCGGGCGATAGGGTCGGTGCATGGTCGAGCAACCCGCGAAAGACTTCGTGCCCGCGGCGCCGCAGTTGTGGACCTACGACGCGCTCGCATACCTGCTCACGGGCACGCGCCGCTGGCGGCCCGCGTTGCTCGCCCAGGTCGCCCCGGCGGTCGGTGACGTCATCGCCGACGTCGGCTGCGGCACCGGCACGCAGCTGCGCCTGATCGCGCGCGCCTGCCCGTCGGCGACGCTGATCGGCATCGATCCCGACGCCGCGATCCGCGGGCGGGCCCGGGCCAAGCTTGCCGGGGTGACGCCACCGGTCGAGCTGCTGGCCGGATACGCGCGCGACACCGCCGGGCTGCTGCGGGGCCGCGGCGTCACGAAGGTGTTGTCGTCACTGGTGTTCCATCAGGTGCCGCTCGAGGAGAAGCGCGCGGGGCTGGCCGCGATCCACGTCGGGCTCAACCCCGGTGGCAGCCTGCACGTCGCCGACTACGGGCTGCAGCGCACCACGAAGATGCGCAAGCGGTTCCGCATCGTGCAGAAGGGCGACGGATTCGACAACACGGAGCCCAACGCGCTGGGCGTGCTCCCGGAACTGATGGCCGAGGTCGGCTTTGACGAGGTCGAGGAGACGCACGTTTTCGAGACGATCAGCGGGTCGATTTCGATCTACCGCGCGGTGCGACGGTAGCGCCGGCGCATGGCCCGGAAAGTCCCGATCCCGCCCGATCTCATCGGCGGCGACGTCGAAGACGGGTACGGAAAGGTCGCCGACGCGTTCCGTCGCAACCTGAGCAGCGGTCAGGAGGTCGGCGCTGCGATCGCGGTCTACCGGGAGGGCCGCAAGGTCGTCGATCTGTGGGGCGGTTACCGCAACGGGATCACCCAAACCCCGTGGGAGCAGGACACCCTCGTCAACGTGTTCTCGACCACCAAAGGCGTTGCCTCCCTTACCGTTGCGGTGGCCGCCGCCCGAGGGCACCTCTCGTATGACGCCAAGGTGGCCGCCTATTGGCCGGAGTTCGCGCAGTGCGGAAAAGAAGCGATCACCGTGCGGCAACTGCTCGCGCATCAAGCCGGACTGGTCGCGATCGACCCGCCGCTCACGCTGCAGGAATTGGCCGACCCGTCGAAGGTGTCGGCGAAGCTGGCCGCGCAAGTGCCGGCCTGGACGCCCGGAACACGCCACGGCTACCACGGCATCACGCTCGGCTGGTACGAAGGCGAGCTGATCCGCAGGGTAGACCCCACGGGGCGCTCACTGGGTCGATTTTTTGCCGAGGAGATAGCCCGTCCCCTGGGCCTCGACTTCTACATCGGACTACCGGCCTCGATCGACCGCGATCGCATCGCGCATTTGCACGCCTGGTCGTTCCCGAAGGTCCTCCTCCACATGAACACGATGCCGCCCCGGTTCGCGCTGGCGTTGTCCAACCCGCTCGGCCTGACCGCCCGCTCGCTGATTTTCGTCAAGGGGATCAACAATCCCGACGCGTTCAATCGCGACGAGCTGCGCGTGGTCGAGATGCCCGCGGTCAACGGCACCGGGACCGCGCGATCGATCGCCAGACTGTATGGCAGCGCCGCCACCGCCGACCCGGTACTCGGCCTGGGCGCAAGCACCCTGGACGCCCTGAAACTGCCCGCACTGCCGCCGACGAACGGGCTGCGCGACAAGGTGCTGCACGTCGACACCACGTTCTCGCTGGGCTTCAACAAGCCCATTCCCGCGTGCACGTTCGGTTCGTCGGCGAATGCCTTTGGGACGCCGGGAGCGGGCGGCTCGTTCGGATTCGCCGACCCGGACACCGGCATCGGATACGGCTATGTGATGAACAAGCTGGGCTTTCACCTGGTCAGCGACCCAAGGGAACTCGCGCTGCGTAACGCGCTGTTTCACGATGTCCTTGGGACGAGGCCGCAAACGTGAACCACGGCGGCAACACCCCGCTATGAGCGAGATCCGGTTCACGCGCGACGAACTGCAACGGTTCCGGGGTAAAACCCTGCCCGACCTGATCTCCGACGAAGTCCGACTGCTGTTCGTGGGAATCAATCCCGGCCTGAGAACCGCTGCGGTGCAGGCTCATTTCGCCCCCCGCGGCAACCGGTTCTGGCCGGCGCTGCACCGCGCCGGCATCACCGACCGCCTGATCGACGCCTCGTCCGGCCTCGCGCCGGCCGACCGAAACTACCTGCTGCGTCGCGGGATTGGCATCACGAACCTCGTGGAGAGGGCGACCGCGAACGCGGACGAACTCACCGCCGACGAACTCGTCGAGGGGGGACGAAAACTGCACCGTACGATCCGACGGTTCTCGCCCCGGGTCGTCGCCGTCCTGGGCATCACCGCCTACCGCCTGGCCTTCGGCGACCGTGGGGCGAAGGCGGGCAAGCAGGTATCGCCCTACCCGGCCACCGAGCTGTGGGTGGTCCCCAATCCGAGCGGCCGCAACGCCCACGCGTCGCTGCCCGGCCTCGCGGCCGCCTACGGCGAGGTCGCCCGCGCCGCGGGCATCCCTACACGCTAGAACGACCGGTCCCGCGCACCGAGTCGGCGATGGCGTCGGCCAGCGGCTCGAGCTCGTCGGCGCGCAGATCGGCGACGGTGACGCGGATGCCCGGCGCCGTGCGGATCCGGAACCGGGAGCCGGGCGCCGCCGCCCAGCCCGCGCCGATCAGGCGGGTGATCGCGACCGTCTCGTCGGGCACCGGGACCCACACGTTGAGCCCGGAACGGCCGTGTGCGGCGACGCCCCGCGCGGCCAGCGCGGCGCGCAGCCGCGTGCGGTTGTCGGTGTATCTCCCCTCGGCCTCGAGGACGCGGCGCGTGGCCGCCCCGTCCGACCACAGGCTCACCGCGAGGTCCTGCAGCAGGTGGCTCACCCAGCCCGGCCCGAGCCGCAGCCGGCCGTGCACGCGCTCGATGGTGCGGCGGTCGCCGGCGAGCACGGCGACGCGCAGGTCGGGGCCGTAGGCCTTGGACGCCGAGCGCACGAAGGCCCAGTGGCCGGTCGATCCGGCCAGCGTGTGCAGTGGCGCCCCGGCGATGCCCGCGCAGTGGTCGTCCTCGACGAGCAGCACCTCGCGACCGGCCAGCAGGCCGCGCAGCGCATCCGCGCGCTCCGCCGACAGCGCCGCACCGGTCGGGTTTTGCGCGCGATTCGTGACGACCACCGCGCGCACGCCGCGCTCCAGCGCGCGAGCCAGGTCGGCGGCGAGCGGCCCGTCGTCGTCGACCCGCATGGGCTCGGCCGAAAGACCCAGCGCGGCAAGCAAATCCAGCAGGTTGGCCCAACCGGGGTCCTCGACGGCCACGCGGTCGCCCGGGCGCAGGTGCGCGGTGAGGGCCCGCTCGATGCCGTCCAGCGCGCCGCTGGTCACCGCCAGGTGTCCGGCGGGGACCCCGTCCGCGCCGAGGGTCGCGCGGGTGTGCGCGACCAACGCGGGCGACACCGGTTCCTCCCCGTAGAGCAGCGCCCTGGGGCGCGGTGCGCCCGCGAGCGCGATCGGCAACAGTGCGGGGTCCGGGTTGCCCGTCGACAGATCGCGGACGCCCGCGGGGACGTCGATCCCGAGCAGCGAGCGGGGCGTGGTCGCCGGGCGGTGCCGCACCCGGGTGCCGCGCCGCCCGCCCGTCTCGACGGCCCCGCGCTCGCGCAGCAGGCGGTACGCCGCGGCCACGGTGTTCGCGTTGACGGCGAGCCGGCCGGCCAGCTCGCGGATCGGCGGCAGGGCGGCGCCGGGTGCCAGCGCGCCGCCCGAAATGGCCTCTTCCACGCTGGCGGCTATGGACTCGGCACCCGTCCCGCTATATTGTACTGGCACGAGATTTAGTATGTACTAGGACAATATTCGAAGGCAATCCGTTGGACACCGCATACCGACCCACGCCCCGCACGACGCCCACCCGCTACCGGGAACGCGCCACCTACGACCGCCGCGCGGTGCACGCGATCCTCGACGAGGCTTTGATCTGTCACCTGGGGTATCTGAGCGCCGGTGGCCCGGTGGTGTTGCCGACGACGCATGCGCGCCTCGACGAGACCCTCTACCTGCACGGATCCACCGGCGGCGGCCCGATGCTGGCCGCCAGAGAGGCCCCGGCGGGGCTGGAGGTCTGCGTCACCGCCACGCTCGTCGACGCGCTGGTGCTGGCCCGCTCGGCCATGCACCATTCGGTGAATTTCCGCTCGGTGGTCGCCCGGGGGGCCGCACGGGTGGTCGACGATCCGGCGGAGAAGCTGCGGGCCCTGCGCAGCCTGCTCGATCACATCCGGCCCGGGCGCGCCGACGACTGCCGCATGCCCACCGGGCGCGAGCTCGCCGCGACCGGGGTGCTCGCCCTGGACCTCGCCGAGGTCTCGGCCAAGGTCCGCACCGGCGAGCCCGTCGACGACCCGGAGGACCAGGCGCTGCAGCACTGGGCGGGCCTGGTGCCGCTCAGGTTGACGCCCGGACCGCCGGTGCCGGCCGCCGACCTCGACCCCGCCGTCCCGGTGCCGCCGTACCTAGCCTGACGGCGCGCGACGGCGGACGTCGGTCCACCACGACCCCACCAGCATGACGACACCGGCCCAGGCCAGGCCCAGCAGCCAGCCGGCCAGGACGTCGCTGACGTAGTGCACGCCCAGGTAGATCCGCGAGTACCCGATCACCAGCGCCGAGCCGATCGCCACGGACCACACGATCACCCGGCCCACCCACGGGCTCACCAGCCAGCGGGTCACCATCCACGCGGCCACGACCAGGATCGCGGCGGTGCCGGTGGCGTGCCCGGACGGAAAGGAATAGCCGTCGGCGGCGACCGCGGCGTACGGCAGGGGCGGGCGTTCCCGGCCCACCAGGGCCTTGGCCGTGAAGAGCATCAGCGCGATCCCGGCGCCCGCCGTCAGGGCGAGCGCCACCGGCCGCCACGACCTGCACCGCCAACCGGCGACGAGAGAGATCGGGAAGGCGAGCGCGGCCAGGAACCGCGGATCGCCGCCGATGGTGACCGCCCGCAGCGCGGTGGTCAGCCACAGGTCGCGGTGGGCGGCGAGCCACCCGGCCACCGGCCGGTCGATTCCGGAGATGCCGTCGCCCTCGAGCACGTCGTCGAGCACCTCGGTGAAGCCCACGGCCACGGCCACCACCGCGGCGAGCCCGAGGAGCAGCGCGACGGCCGCGACCTCGTCCGCGGGCAGCCGGGCCCACGCCCATCCCCTCGCCCTGATCCGCTCGCGGGCCCACGTCAGGACGCGGCCGCCGATGACCGCGGCGTCGGACCCCAGCGCCCAGAGCCGGGCCAGCGGACGCTCGTGCCGACTTACCCAGACCGCCGCCCACACCAGCAGCGCCACGAAGACAACGGTGGCGGCGCTGGCCACGCCGAAACCCGGCGTCCCCGACCCATACGGCTCCCCCATGCGCCTACAGCAGGTAGCGGTAGGCCGGTGAGCCCGGGTCGAGGGTCTCGACGTGCAGGTCCGTCGCGCGCATCCGGCTCATCAGCCCGTCGAGGTCGGCGGCCGATCCGAGCTCGATCCCGACCAGGGCCTCGCCGGTTTCGCGGTTGTTGCGCTTGACGTACTCGAACAGGGTGATGTCGTCGTTGGGCCCGAGCACGTCGTCGAGGAAGCGGCGCAGCGCGCCCGGCTCCTGAGGGAAGTCCACCAGGAAGTAGTGCTTGAGCCCGAGGTGAACCAGCGAGCGCTCCAGCACCTCGCCGTAGCGGGACACGTCGTTGTTGCCGCCCGAGATGAGGCACACCACGGTGGATCCGGGCGCGACGGGCCCCTCGGTGGCCTCCAGCAGGCCCGCGACCGACAGCGCGCCCGCAGGCTCGGCGATGATGCCCTCGTTCTGGTACAGGTCCAGCATCGCGGTGCACACCGCGCCCTCGTCGACCGCGGTGATCGACACCATGTCGCCGGCGGCCGCCAGCGTGGCGTAGGTCAGCGTGCCCGCCCGCTTCACCGCGGCGCCGTCGACGAATTGGTCGACGTGGTCCAGGGTGACGGGCTCGCCGGCGGCCAGCGCGGCCATCATCGCGGCGGCGCCGGCGGGCTCGACGCCGAGCACCGCCGTGTTCGTCGTCCGCTCCGCCAGGTAGGTGGTGATGCCGGCGACGCAGCCGCCGCCGCCGACCGGGACCACCACCAGGTCGGGCTCGGAACCGAGCTGGTCCAGCAGTTCGACGGCGATGGTGCCCTGGCCGGCCATGGTGCGCAGGTCGTCGTATGGGGGGACCAGCGTGGCACCGGTGCGCTCGACGTCGGCCAGCGCCGCCTCGGCGGCCAGGTCGTAAGTCGAGCCGCCGACGATCAACTCGATGAACTCCCCGCCGTGGTAGCGGATCCGGTCGCGCTTCTGCTTGGGCGTCTTGGCCGGCACGTAGACGCGGCCGTGCACCCCCAGCGCCCGGCACGCGTACGCGAACCCCTGCGCGTGATTGCCCGCCGACGAGCACACCACGCCGGCGGCCAGCTCCTCCCCGGACAGCTGCACCAGCAGGTTGTAGGCGCCGCGCAGCTTGTAGGAGCGCACCACCTGCAGGTCCTCGCGTTTGAGGTAGACCTCCGCGCCGGTGATTTCCGACAGCCGATCGCTGGGCTGCAGCGGCGTGGGAGTGACCACCGGGGCGATCCGCTGCGCCGCCGCGTCGATGTCGGCCGCGCACAGCGGCGACACGTTCGGGCTCTGGCTCGGTTCAGCGGACACCGATCAATGGTGCCATGCCACCAGCTGCGCGTTCAGCCCCGTGGCATCAGGCGACCGGGGTCAGCACGAACACCGGGATCTGGCGGTCGGTCTTCTTCTGGTAGTCGGCGTAGTCGGGCCAGGCCGCCACGGCGCGCTCCCACCAGACGGCCTTCTCGTCGCCGAACACCTCGCGCGCGTCGTAGTCGCGGGTGACGCCGCCGTCCTGCAGCTCGACGCGCGGGTTCTTCTTGACGTTGTGATACCAGACGGGATCCTTCGGGGCCCCGCCGAGCGAGGCGACGATCGCGTACTCGCCGTCGTGCTCGACGCGCATGAGCGGGGTCTTGCGCAGCTTGCCCGTCTTGGCGCCGACCGTGGTCAGCAGGATGATCGGCTTGCCCTTCATGTCCGCGGCCTCGGTGCCGCCCGATTCGGCGTACTTGTCGGCCTGTTCGCGGGACCAATCCCAGGGGCTGGGGGCGTATTCGCCTGTCAGCGGCATGTCCCCACCCTAGGGCGCGTCGCGGCGCGGGGCGGGCGGGTGGCAGCTGGACATCACGGTCCGCCGGGCCAGCTCCGCGATCGTGTTGACCCGGCCGATGGCGGCGGCGATCTCGTCGGCGAAGTCGCGCCGGCGCGCGGCGACGTCCGGGTGCGCGCCCGTGTCCACCAGCTCACGGTGGCGGGCCAGTCGCAGCGCGGTCTTGAACAGCTCCATCGACCTGGACTCGGCGCTGGCGATCCGGCGCTGCAGCTCCCACTGCTTGCCGACCTCGAGGCACTCGGTGAGAAACACCCCCTCGTCGAACGATTCGTCCTCCAGGTCGGCCAGCCGGTCGGCGACGATGTGGTAGGCGTCCAAAAACGGGCGCAGCACCAGGTGCGCCAGCAGCAGGTCGGCCTTTTCCAGCAGCCCGCGCGCGTCGGCCGCGGGCGCGGCCTTGCTGGTGTCCTCCACGCGACCGATCAGGCGCACCTCGTCGGCCAGTTCCTTCTCGAACTGCGCGCGCGCCGAGAACAGGAACTCGAATTTCAGCAATTCGCGCAGCGCCAACGCCTCGTCTCGGACGGTCGCCGGCAACACCAAGCCGTCCACCGTGGCCTCGGCGCCCTCGATCGCCGCCAGCAGCGCCGTCTCGGCGATGGCGCGATCGACCAGGATGTGGATGGCGGTGTTGCGGTAAAACGCCGCGACCAGGTGATGGTCCGCCCCGATGCCCCACACCGGTTCGGTGCCGGCGTCGTAGACGCTGACCACGCCCGACGCGACGAGCTGATGCAGCGTCCAGCGGATCGTCGAGCGGTTCGTCAGGTCGGCCGCGCCCGCCACCGTCCAGTTGCGCGCCGCGATGTAGCTGGCCAGGGGCCGCACGGTGGCCAGCACCTCGCTGAGCGACAGCCAGCGGTCGGCGCCCAGCAGCGCGAGGCTGACCACCGCGGTCGGAGTGACGGGCGTGGCCCGATTGATCCGGTGCTCGACGTCCAGCGCGATGCGTTCGATCTCGGTGCCCGCCCCGGCCGCCGAGGTATCCAAGGCGCGCAGCTCGTCGAGGCGCCTGCGCAGCGGCAGCGGTTCGCCGAAGTCCAGGTAGGCGCGGCCCAGCCGCTCGCCCTGCTGTCGCGCCAGCCGGATCAGGAAGCGGAAGTCCTCCGGTCGTTTGGTGGCGCCGTAGGCCTCACTGGTCATGGCCTCCACCTCGTGCAGCTGGTCGTACACGATGGACGTCGGCACCAAATACACCTCGGGGCCGTCGATTTCGTCGACGGCGTCGCTGATGTAGCGCAGGATCCCGTACACCGGCGGCCGCAACTTCCCGGTGCGGGTGCGGCCCCCCTCGATCGACCAGGTGAGGTTCGCGTGGTTCTGCACCAGCTGCGCCGCGTACGCGCGCAACACGAAACGATAGACGGGAAGGTCTTTGGTCTGGCGCCGGATGAATATCGTCCCCGTGCGCTTGGCCCAGGCGCCCATCGGGAAGAAGTTCAGGTTGGCGCCCCCGAAGGTGAGCGCGGGCGAGAGCCGATTGGCCTGGATCGCCTCCGGCAGCAGCAGGCCATCCAAATAGGAGCGGTGCGAAAACGCAAACGCCAGTGTCGCTTTGCGGTCCAGCTTGCGCAACGCCGCGATCTGGTCCTCGTCGACCAGGATGTCGTAGGCCCGCATCAGCCAGCAGGAAAAACTGCGCCAGGCCCGCACCGCCCGCTCGTCCAGCGTCGGGGCCATCTCGCGCAGATAGCCCGCGGCCTCGGCGCGCACGTCGTCGTGGTCGCGGCCGAGCTCCTCGGCCAGCTTGGCCAGCCGCTCGTCATACCACGGCGCCGCCAACAGCTGGGCGACCTCGTCCGGGTCGGTCGGCAACGGAGCCGTCGATTCGTCGACGATCCCGCTGCGCTGCAGCAACTTTCGCACGCCGGCGCGGCCCATCTCGCGCGCGCTGGACCCCGGCCCGCCGCTCATGCCGGCTGCACCGTGGCGACTTCGGAAGGCTCGTGGACCTCGGGTTGCAATTCAGCCGAATAGAGCTCCTCGATCTCGCGCGCATACTTCGCCATGATCGGCTTGCGCTTGAGCTTCATCGTCAGCGTGATCTCGTCGCCGCCGGGTTCCCAGACCGTCGGCAGGATGCGGAAGCGCTTGATCTGTTCCACCCGTGACAGTTTCGCGTTGCCCTCGGCCACCCCGGCGGCGACCTGGGCGACGACCTCCGGGTGCGTCGCCAGGGCCGCGGGCGACGCGTCGGTCAGGCCGTGCTGCGCCGCGTACGGCCCGACCGACTCGGCGTCGAAGACCAGTAACGCGGTGTTGTACGGGCGTGCGTCGCCGATCGTCATCATCACGCCGACCATCGGGCAGGCCGCCAGGATGGTGTTCTCGATGTTGGCCGGCGACATGTTCTTTCCGGCCGCGTTGATGATCAGCTCCTTCTTGCGGTCGACGATCCGCAGGTATCCGTCCGCGTCGACCTCGATGATGTCGCCGGTGTGCAGCCAGCCGTCCTCGTCGATCGCCTCGGCGGTCTTGGCGGGTTCCTTGCGGTAGCCCTTCATCACCAGCGGGCCGCGGATCAGATACTCGCCGTCGTCGGCGACCCTGCCCTCCAGCCCCGGCAGCAGCTTGCCGACGGTGCCCAGCCGCGTGTCGTCGGGATGTGCCACGCTGGCAGCGCAACTCAGTTCCGACATGCCCCAGACCTCGCTGATCGGGATCCCGATCCCGGCGAAGAACGCCAGCGTCTCCTTGGGAATCGGCGCCGCACCGGACACCGCCCAGCGCAACTCGGAGAAGCCCAGCCGCTCGCGCAGCCTGGACAGGACCAGCTCGTCGGCCTTTTCCCACTCGGCCGCCGCCTCGGCCGCCTCCGGCTCGCCGGACACCAGCGCGGCAGCGCGCTCGGCGGCCACCGACAGGCCCCACTGCAAGGCCTGGCGCTTGGCCTCGTCGGGCTCGTTGGCGATCACGAATTCGATTGCCGCCTTGAGCTTCTCCCACACCCGCGGCACCGCGGCCCACACGGTGGGCCGCACGTCGGGCAGCGCCGTGGCGATGGCGCGCGGGTCATCCACCACGGTGACCTGGGTGCCGAACACCTCCAGGGGGTACAGGCCCATCATCCGGTCGGCGATGTGCGCCGACGGCAGGTACGACGTGGTCCGGTCGCCGAACCGGCTGCCCAGCACCGCGTCGAGCCCGAACGCCTCGAACAACAGGCTGGCGTGCGTCATCTCCACCCCCTTGGGGTTCCCGGTGGTCCCGGAGGTGTAGATGAGGGTGACGATGTCGTCGGGCTGCACTGCGCGCCAGGTGGATTCGAAGTCGAAGTCGCCTCGGGCGGCGGCGTACAGCTCGTCCACCGAGATGGTGCCGGGCGGAGAACCGTCGATGCAGACGATGTGCTCGATCGGCGCGCCGCTGGCGCGGATGCGATCCACGTAGTGCTCCTCGCAGACCACGACCTTGGTGCCGGCGTTGTCGAACACGTAGGTCAGCTGCTCGGCGGGCAGCGTGTTGTACACCGAAAACGAAGTGGCGCCGAGGTGTTGGGCGCCGATCTCGAAGGGGTAGAACTCGATCCGGTTGGCCATCATCAGCGACACGGTGTCGCCCCGCCGGACCCCCAGGCCGGCCAGCCCGGCGGCGACCTTGCGCACCTGCGTCGCGAGCTCGCGCCACGACAACGTACGGGCGCCGCCCGGCGTCCGCAGCGCGACGGCGTTCGGATCGATCGACGAGGTGCGCTGGAATGCCTCGCAAAAGGTGGCCGGACGTCGGGTGGTCGTCATTTCCGTAGCGTACGTCGGAGCCCAGGGGCGCGGAACACGTTTTCAGGCCTGAGGCCGCCAGAGCTGCAGCGTGCTGGTCGCGCCGCCGGGCAGCTCCAACAGCTCGATGGGCGTGCCGTCGGGGTCGTGGATGAAGAACATCCGCACCCCGCCGATGTCGACGGGCGGTTCGGCCCGCACCCCCGGGTGCCGGCGCCGAACGGTGTCGTAGGCGGCGTCGAGATCGTCCACGCGAAACGAGACGTTGGTGTAGCCGAGGTGCGGCCCGCTCGGGCATTCGGGCACGTCGCCCAACGACAGCAGCTCGACCATGACGCCGCCGATCAGCCCGCCGATCATGCGGCCCCGTTGCGCCGCTCCGCCGGTGACCGAGTCCAGCCCGGCGCCTTCGAGCTCGACGTCGAACACGACGTCCATGCCCAGCACCGTGGTGTAGAAATCCAGCGACGCCTCGATGTCGGAGACGCCGATGCAGACGTGGGAGAAGTTCTGCACGGCGAGGGAATGCGGTTGGCTCATTGCTGCTCCTTGTGTTCAGGCGGGGACGGTCGCGTGAATCCCGCAGGTGCAGGCGTCAATTGAGGGGCACGTGCAGCGCATCCCCCACTCGATGACGGCCCGCGCCCGGGCCAGCGACTCCATCTGCGCGTCGATCTCGGCGAGCTTGGCCTCCGCGAGCCGCCGGCTCGCGGGCCGCCCCGGCGCGTCGTCGGCGAACAGCAACTGAATCTCCTCCAGCGTGAAGCCGGCGGACTTGCAGAGCCGGATCACCTCGAGCCGGGCGAGCACCGATTCGTCGTAGCGGCGCTGACCGCCGAGCCGCGCCGGCGCGGGCACCAGCGCGATCCGCTCGTAGTAGCGCAGCGTGGTTGCCGCGATCCCGGCTTCCCGCGCCACCTCGCCGATCGTCAGGCGTCTGGCCATCGCTCCTCCCGAACTTGACTTAGAGTCAACTCTAAGTCGTTGACTGTCCCCATGGACACATCCGCACTCACCGAGCTCGGCCACGCCCGCTACGCCCTGCTCCGATCGTTTCGCCGCGACGACCGACCCGTGGACACGCCGATCTGGTTCGCGGTGGACGGCGACGCGCTCCTCTTTCGCACCAAGGTGGGCCCGAAGACGCGGCGGCTCGAGGCGAACCGCGCCGTCGAGCTCACCGCGTGCGACTACCGGGGCCGGGCCCGCCCGGGAGCGGCCAGGCTGGCCGGCCGCGCCACGATCCTGTCGGGCCACGATGCCGAGCGGGCCAACCGGATGCTGCACGACCGTTACGGGTGGCAGTGGAACATCGTGCCGCTGCTCAAGGTTCCGGGGGTGACCAACGTCCATCGCGACCTGAGCCTGCGCGAAAAGCTCCGGCGCGCACGCGATCGCGGGGTGTGGAGCGACAGCGTCATCGTCCGGGTGGACCTCCCCTGACCCCGGCCCCTGACCCCGGCGAGCGCGCGCGTTTGTACGGCGACACGCCGTAAATCGCGTACATTTGCGCGCCCACGCGGCGCACTGCGGCGCTAGACGCCCAGGCAGCCCGGGCCCAGCAGCTCCTTCAGGTCGCCCATCAGCGCCGGCGAGGGCGTCACCCGCAGCGAGGCGTCCAGCTCGAGCGTGGTGATCCGGTCGCCGCTGATGAGCCGCAGGTGCACCTGCGAGGTGCCGGGGTGGCGCGCCAGCACCTGCTTGAGCGCGCTGACCTTGTCGAGGGTGCACTGCCGCGTGGGCATGCTGACGGCCAGCGGCCGGTCGGGCTGGGCGTGGGAAAAGTCGGGCACCACAAGGTCGTTGGCGATCAGGGCGATCCGGTCGTCGCGGATGGCCACTTTGGCGTTGATCAACACCACCGCGTCGTCGACGATGTCGGCGCCGAACGTGGAGTACGCGTGTGGGAAGAACATCACCTCGATGCCGCCGGTGAGGTCCTCGAGTTGCGCGGAGGCCCAAGGCATCCCGTTCTTGTTGACCCGCCGGTTCACCGACGCCAGGATGCCGCCCACCCGCACCTGGGTGTCGTTGGGAATGTCGCCGTCCAGGATCGCCGGGATCGCGGTGTCGACCTGGGCGCTCAGCAGGTGTGCCACCCGGTTGAGCGGATGCCCGGACACGTACAGCCCCAGCATCTCTCGCTCCAGGGCAAGCTTGTGCTTGTCCTCCCACTCGTCGTCGGGCACCTTGATGGTGAACACCGCGTCAGTGGCGCCTTCCCCGTCGGAGCCGCCGAACAGGTCGAACTGCCCCATCGCCTCGGCCTTCTTGGTGCCCAGCACCGAGTCGACGGCGTCGGTGTGCACCAGGAACAGGCCCTTGCGGGCGTGCCCCAGCGAGTCGAACGCGCCCGCCTTGATCAGCGACTCGGTGACCTTCTTGTTGCACGCCGAGATGTCGATCTTGTTCAGGTAGTCCGAGAAATCGGTGAATTTGCCTTTGGCGCCGCGGGTTTGGATCAGCGAGCTCACGACGTTGGCGCCGACGTTGCGGACCGCGCCCAGCCCGTAGCGGATGTCGGCGCCCACCGAGGCGAAGTTCAGGCCGGACTCGTTGACGTCCGGGGGCAACACCGTGATGCCCAGCTTGCGGCAGTCGGCGAGGTAGACGGCCGCCTTGTCCTTGTCGTCACCGACCGAGGTCAGCAGCCCGGCCATGTACTCGGCGGGATAGTTGGCCTTGAGGTAGGCGGTCCAGTAGGACACCATGCCGTAACCCGCGGCGTGCGACTTGTTGAACGCGTAGTCGGCGAACGGAAGGATGGTGTCCCACAACGCTTTGATCGCGGCCGCGGAGAACCCGTTCGCCTTCATGCCGTCGGAGAATCCCTCGAACTCCTTCTCCAGCACCTCACGCTTCTTCTTGCCCATGGCCTTGCGCAGAATGTCGGCTCGGGCCAGCGAATAGCTGGCCACCTTCTGCGCGATGCGCATGATCTGCTCCTGATACACGATCAGGCCGTAGGTCTCGGCGAGGATCTCGCGCAGCGGTTCCTCGAGCTCGGGGTGGATGGGCTTGATCGCCTGCCTGCCGTTCTTGCGGTCGGCGTAGTCGTTGTGGGCGTTCATGCCCATCGGCCCGGGCCGGTACAGCGCGATCACGGCGACGACGTCCTCGAACCCCGTCGGCTGCATGCGGCGCAGCAGGTCGCGCATCGGCCCGCCGTCGAGCTGGAACACGCCCAGCGTGTCGCCGCGGCCGAGCAACTCGTAGGTGGCCTTGTCGTCCAGCGGCACCGACTCGAGGTCGAGGTCGATTCCCTTGTTGGCCTTGATGTTGTCGATCGCGTCGCCGATGATCGTCAGGTTCCGCAGGCCCAGAAAGTCCATCTTCAGCAGGCCGATGGCCTCACACGACGGGTAGTCCCAGCCGGTGATGATGGCCCCGTCCTGCGGCCGCTTCCACAGCGGGATCGCCTCCGTCAGCGGCTCGCTGATCATGATCACCGCGCAGGCGTGCACCCCGGCGTTGCGGATCAGACCCTCCAGGCCGCGCGCGGTCTGGTAGATGGTGCGCACGTCGGGGTCGGTCTCGATCAGGCCGCGGACCTCGGCGGCCTCCTTGTAGCGCTCGTGGTTGGGGTCGGTGATGCCGGAAAGCGGAATGTCCTTGGCCATGATCGCCGGCGGCAGCGCCTTGGTGATCCGGTCGGCGATGGCGAACCCGGGCTGGCCGTAGTGGATGCGAGCCGAGTCCTTCAGCGCCGCTTTGGTTTTGATGGTGCCGAAGGTGATGACCTGGGCGACCCGGTCCGACCCCCACTTGTCGGCGGCGTAGCGCACCATCTCGCCGCGGCGGCGGTCGTCGAAGTCGATGTCGATGTCGGGCATCGAGGTGCGCTCGGGGTTGAGGAACCGCTCGAACAGCAGGCCGTGCGGGATCGGGTCGATGTCGGTGATGCCCAGCGCGTAGGCGACCAGCGATCCCGCCGCCGATCCCCGCCCGGGGCCGACCCGGATGCCCACGGACCGGGCGTAGTTGATCAGGTCGGCGACGATCAAGAAGTACGACGGGAAGCCCTTGCCGCAGATGACGTCGATCTCGTAGTCGGCCCGCGCGGCGTACGCCTCCGGCGGGCCGCCGGGAAACCGGCGGTTCAGCCCGGCGTTCACCTCGTGCCGCAGCCACGACGCCTGGTCGTGCCCCTCGGGCACCGGGAAGACCGGCATCCGGTCGCGCGGCGCCCACACCTCGTCGTAGGACTGCACCCGCTCCGCGATCAGCAACGTCGAATCGCAGGCGCCGGGCACCTCGTCGTCCCAGATCTGGCGCATCTCGGCCGCGGACTTCAGGTAATAGCCGTCGCCGTCGAACTTGAACCGGTTGGGATCCGACAGCGTCTTGCCCGTCTGCACGCACAACAGCGCCTCGTGGTTGTGGGCGGCGTCGCGGGTGACGTAGTGACAGTCGTTGGTGGCCAGCGGGCGGATGCCCAGCGTGCGGCCGATCTCCAGCAGCCCGTCGCGCACCCGCCGCTCGATGGACAGCCCGTGGTCCATCAGCTCGAGGAAGTAGTTGTCCGGCCCGACGATCTCGCGCCACCGGGCGGCCGCCTCCAGCGCCTCGCGGTCGTGGCCGAGGCGCAGCCGCGTCTGCACCTCCCCGGACGGGCAGCCGGTGGTGATGATGATGCCCTCGGCGTGTTCGGCGATGAGCTCGGCGTCCATCCGCGCCCACTTGCTCAGCTGCCCCTCGAACGAGGCCAGCGAGGTCAGCTTGAACAGGTTGCGCAGCCCGACGGCGTTCTCGGCCAGCATCGTCAGGTGCGTGTAGGAGCCGCTGCCGGAGACGTCGTCGGCCTTCTGGCTGGGGTCCCCCCACGTGATGCGCCGGGTGTCGAACCGCGAGGCGGGCGCGATGTAGGCCTCGACGCCGATGATCGGCTTGATCCCGGCCTTGGTCGCCGCGTTGTAGAACTCGCTGGCCCCAAACATGTTGCCGTGGTCGGTCATCCCGATCGCGGGCATGTCCAGCCGCTCGACCTCGTCGAGCAGCGGGGTGATCTTCGCGGCACCGTCCAGCATCGAGTACTCGGTGTGGTTATGCAGGTGCACGAAGGACCGCGAAGATGAACCGCTCATAGGGACGCCAGTCTATGACCGAGGACCGACGCAACCCCGGCGTGTCGCGAAGTGTGTCTCCAAACTCTTCCCGCCCGCGCGGCGCAATCAAGCGGATTTAAGGTGGGCGCTATGACCCAGACTGCCGCCGGGTGTGCGGGGTCGTCACCGTGGTCACCGCGAGAGGCCGAACTGCTCGCGGTGACGCTGCGGCTGTTGCAGGAGCACGGCTACGACGGGCTCACGGTGGACGCCGTGGTCAGCGAGGCGCGGGCCAGCAAGGCCACCGTGTACCGGCGGTGGCCGTCGAAAGCCGAACTGGTGCTGGCCGCGTTCACCGAGGGCATCCGCCAGGTCGCGGTCCCGCCGGAGACCGGCACGCTGCGCGGCGATCTGCTGCAGATGGGCGAGACGATTTGCCAGCAGGGCCAGCAACACGCCAGCACCATCCGCGCGGTGCTCGTGGAGGTGTCGCGCCGCCCCGCGCTCAACGACGCCCTGCAACACCAATTCCTCGACCAGCGCAAGGCTCTGGTCCGCCACATCCTGCGGCAGGCCGCCGACCGGGGCGAGATCCCCGAGGCCGCGATCGCCGACGAACTCTGGGACCTGCTGCCCGGCTACCTGATCTTCCGCTCCATCATTCCCGGCCGGCCGCCCACCCGCGAGACCGTGCAAGCCCTCGTCGACGACTTCATCGTGCCCGGCCTCACGCGGTCGCACGGGTATCAGGCCCCTTGATAAGAGGTGGTTACGCAGTGTACGCTCACGTCTATTGAGCAGTACTGGTCAGTACCGTAGGTTCGCCCGAGCATCGAAAGGCCAACGGGTGAGGGGATTTTCGATTACGGCTCTCTTCAGGCGGGGGTGGATTCTTCTCGTCGCGGTGCTCGTCGCCGCGCTGACCTGCTTCGCCATCTACCGCCTGCACGGCATCTTCGGCTCGCACTACAGCACCTCGGCCAACAGCGGCCTCGCGAACGAGATCGTCCCGTTCAACCCGAAGCAGGTGGTCCTCGAGGTGTTCGGTGCGCCGGGCGCCGTGGCGACGATCAATTACCTCGACGTCCACGCCCAACCGCAGGAGGTCAAGAACGCCGCCCTGCCCTGGAAGTACACGATCACCACGACCGAGCCCGCGGTCATCGGCAACGTGGTGGCGCAGGGCAACGGGGACGTTCTCGGTTGCCGCATCACCGTCAACGGTGAGGTCAAGGACGAACGCACCGTCAACAAGGTCGACGCCTACACCTACTGCCTGGACAAGTCGGGATGAGCACCGGTCAGCCGTCGCGGTCCCGCACGCCGCGCACCATCCGCCGGCTTTCGCTGCCGATCCTGCTGTTCTGGGTGGCGCTGGCCGCCATCACCAACATCGCGGTGCCGCAACTCGAAGAGGTCGGCAAGACGCAGAATGTCGCGATGAGCTCGCCGGACGCCCCGTCGCTCAAGGCGGTCAAGCGCATCGGCGCGGTGTTCAAGGAGTTCGACACCGACAGCTCGGCCATGGTCGTCCTGGAGGGCGACAAGCCGCTGGGCGCGGACGCCCACCGGTTCTACGACGCGATGATCCGCAAGCTCGAGCGGGACAAGAGGCACGTCGAGCACGTCCAGGACTTCTGGGGCGACACCCTGACGGCGGCGGGTTCGCAGAGCTCGGACGGCAAGGCCGCCTACGTCCAGGTGTTCCTGGCGGGCAACCAGGGCTCGGCGCTGGCCAACGAGTCCGTCGGCGCCGTGCGCGACATCGTCGACCGCACGCCGGCGCCGCCGGGCGTCAAGGCCTACGTCACCGGCGCGGCCCCGCTGATCTCCGACCAGTTCGACGTCGGCAGCAAGGGAACCGCGAAAGTCACCGCGATCACCGTCGGGGTCATCGCGGTGATGCTGCTGTTCGTCTACCGGTCGGTCTTCACGATGCTCCTGGTGCTGGTCACGGTCCTCATCGAGATGTCCGCCGCCCGCGGCATCGTGGCGTTTCTCGGCCACGCCGGGGTGATCGGGCTGTCGACCTACGCGACGAACCTGCTCACGCTGCTGGTGATCGCCGCCGGAACGGACTATGCGATCTTCGTCGTCGGCCGCTACCAGGAGGCGCGCAGCGCCGGAGAGGACAAGGAAACCGCCTTCTACACCATGTTCCGCGGCACGGCCCACATCGTCCTGGGTTCGGGCCTGACCGTTGCCGGGGCGGTGTTCTGCCTGAGCGTCACCCGGCTCCCCTACTTCCAGAGCCTGGGAATACCCGCCGCAATCGGCATCCTCGTCGCGCTGGCCGCCTCGCTGACGCTGGGCCCGGCGGTGCTCACCCTGGGCGCCGCCCTGGGCGTCTTCGACCCGAAGCGCGCGATGCGCACGCGCGGATGGCGGCGGATCGGCACGGCCATCGTCCGCTGGCCCGGCCCCATCCTCGTCGCGGCGTGCGCCCTGGCGCTGGTGGGCCTGCTCGCGCTGCCCGGTTACAAGACCAGCTACGACACCCGGCCCTACATGCCCGCCGACGCGCCGGCCAATGTCGGCTACACCGCGGCCGAGCGGCACTTCTCGCGCGCCCGGCTGGAGCCCGAATTGCTCATGGTCGAAACGGATCACGACATGCGCAACCCGGCCGACATGCTCATCCTGGACCGCGTGGCCAAGGCGGTGTTCCACGTCCCGGGCGTCGCCCAGGTGCAGACCATCACCCGGCCCCTGGGGACGCCGATCGACCACAGCTCGCTCGCGTTCGTGGTCAGCAATCAGGCCGCGGCCCAGCAGCAGAACCTGACCTACCAGAGGGAGCGCGCCGACGACCTGCTCAAGCAGGCCGGCGAGATATCGAAGACGATCAACATCCTGAAGCAGCAGTACGCCCTGCAACAGCAGCTCGCCGACGCCACCCACAGCGAAACCCAAAGCTTTCACGACACGGTCGACACGATCAGGGACCTGCGCGACAAGATCGCGAACTTCGACGACTTCTTCCGCCCGATCCGAAGCTATTTCTATTGGGAGCGGCATTGCTTCGACATCCCCGCGTGCTGGGCGATCCGATCGGTCCTCGACGCGCTCGACGGGGTCGACCAGCTCACCGAGAAGTTTGAGAACCTCACGGCCACATTGGACAAGCTCGACGCGCTGCAGCCGAAACTGGTGGCGCTCATACCGCCTCAGATCGACAGCCAGGAGACCAATCGTCAACTGGCGCTGGCGAGCCACGCGACACAGTCCGGCATCAATGCGCAGACGCAGGCCGCGATCGACAACGCCACGGCACTGGGAAGAGCCTTTGATTCCGCGAAGAACGACGACAGTTTCTATCTGCCCCCGGAGGTCTTCGACAACCCCGACTTCAAGCGCGGGCTGAAACTGTTCCTCTCGCCCGACGGCAGGGCCGCCCGGATGATCGTCGTCCACGACGGTGATCCCGCGACGCCCCAAGGGATCTCGCATATCGACCCGATCACGAAGGCCGCACACGAGGCGCTCAAGGGCACCCCGATGGCCGCCGCCGACGTCTACGTCGGCGGCACCGCCTCGGCGTACAAGGACATCCAGGATGGCGCGAAGTACGACCTGATGATCGTGGGGCTGGCCGCGCTCAGCCTCATCCTGCTGATCATGATGGTCATCACGCGCAGCCTGATCGCCGCGCTCGTCATCGTGGGAACGGTCGCCCTATCGCTGGGCGCGTCCTTCGGGCTGTCGGTGTTGGTATGGCAGTACATGTTTGGCATTCAGCTGTATTGGGTGGTGCTGGCGCTGGCCGTGATCCTGCTGCTGGCGGTCGGTTCCGACTACAACCTGCTGTTGATCTCGCGATTCAGGGAAGAAATCCATGCCGGGCTGAAGACGGGCATCATCCGCTCGATGGCCGGTTCCGGCTCGGTGGTGACCTCCGCCGGCCTGGTGTTCGCAATCACCATGTGCGCGTTCGTGTTCAGCGGTTTTCAGGTGCTGGGCCAGATCGGGACGACCATCGGTCTCGGGCTGCTGTTCGACACGCTGATCGTGCGGTCGTTCATGACGCCTTCCGTCGCAACGCTTCTCGGACGATGGTTCTGGTGGCCGCAACGGGTGCGCCCGCGCCCGGCGAGCACGATGCTGCGTCCCTACGGGCCGCGCTCGGCGGTGCGCCAATTGCTGCTGTGGGAGGACGACGACACGACCGTGATGCCTAGCCGTAGCGCTCCACAAACTGCTTCAGCGACTTCTCGACGTCCCCTTTGACGGCGCGGGCCGCGGCAGCACCCACCGGACCGAACAGCGGCCGTCCACCGAGTTCGAGGCGCAGGCCGAGCGTGGACCCGTCCTCGCTGGGCCGCACCGTCAGCGTGACACCGTATTTGGTCCCGCCCTTGCCGGATCCCTTCATCGCGACCTCGCGCGGCGGGTCCCACCTCGTCACCGTCCACGTCACCCGGTTGCGCAGGCCCTTCGACCGCGCCACGCCGACGACCTCGGTGCCCTCGGCGATCTGGTCGGGCAGCTCGCTGCGCCAGCCCTCGTGCATCACCAGCCAGTCGCCCAGCTCCGACAGGTCCGAAACGTGCTCCCACATGTCCTGTGGGGTCATCGGCATGTCAGCGGTCATTTCGACGGAGGCCATGAAGCCAACGTAGCGGCCGCGGGGCACACTCGTCCCCATGGAGTCACAGCCGCCACCCTCGCCCCGGCGGGAAGGACGTGCCACTTGCCCACCTCATAGCGACAACTTCATAGCGACAACTTCGGTGCCCCAACGCTTGTCGCTATGAGGTGGGCAAAACGTCGACCGTCCGGCGCAGGGACTGATGCGACGCACGTGACAGATGCGACAACGCCGCCGGCGCTACCGGCTCGGTCCCCCGCGGAATCGGTTGCCGATCCGGATGCCGGGCAACAGCAGGCTGCGCGGCGCGAAGCGGCCGCCGGTGCTGACGACCTTGGGCACGATGCCCGGCACCACGCTGCGCTTGCCGGCGAGCATCCCGCCGATCGCCGCCTCGGCGACGTCGCGCGGGGACACCTGCGCGACGGGGATGCTGAAGCGCTCGGCGTTGGCGATCTCGGCCCACTCGGTCGGCACCGGCCCCGGGCACAGCACCGTGACCGACACGCCCGTCCCGTGCAACTCCTCGTGAATGGCCTCGGAGAAGGTCTGCACGAACGCCTTGGTCGCCGAATACACCGCCATGTAGGGCAGCGGCTGGAAACCGGCGATCGAGGCGATGTTCATCACCGCGCCGGCGCCGCGGTCGATCATTCCGGGCAGGGCGGCGTGGGTGAGCTCCATCAACGTCAGCGCGTTGAGGATCACCTCCTCGCTCTCGCGTTCCAGCGGCAGCTCGTGGAACACGCCGCTGGTGCCGAAACCGGCGCTGTTGCACAGCCCGGCGATCGGCTCGTTGCCGAGGCGGTCCCCCAGCTTGGCGCGGGCCTTGGCGTCGCTCAGGTCCAGCGGCAAGACCTCGACGGCCACGGAGTATTCCTGGCCCACCTCGTTGGCCAGCTCGTCGAGGCGCTCGCGGCGCCGCGCGACCAGCAACAGCGGGAAACCGCGGCGGGCCAGGCCGCGGGCAAGTTCTGCGCCGATCCCCGAGGAGGCGCCGGTGATGACGACGGTCGTCTGGGTGTCAGGTTTCGGAAGGCTCATGGCGTCACCAATGTATCCCGCGGGTCGCCCGCACGAACGTCTCGCTTCGTTTGTCGAAAGACATTGCATCACTGGGTGATTCGCTGCCCTTGGCCGCCGAGGAGTCCTCGAACATGGCGAACGCTCGGTTACGGACGCGATCCATCACCGCCGGGTTGACGGCGTCGGCGACGGCGGCGAACTGGCCGAACGGCGAGCTCGCGCGCCGGGGCCGGTGCACGATCGCGTCGGTGATCACGCCGGCGGCCTGGTCCGGCGTCAGCGCCGGGAACTTGTCGTACAGCGTGGTCGGGCTGATCATCGGCGTGCGCACCAGCGCCATGTGCACGGTGGTGAACTTGACGTTGTCGTTGACGACTTCGGCCTGCAGCGCGTCGCACAGGCTGTCCAGCGCGGCCTTGCTGGCGATGTAGGCGCCGAAGCGCGGCGCGCGGGTCTGCACCCCCACCGAGGAGACGTTGATGATCTGCCCGTAACCGCGCTCCCGCATCCCCGGGATGAACTTGAGGATGAGCTGGACCGCGCCCAGGTAATTCAGTTGCATGGTCCGCTGGTAGTCGTGGATGCGGTCGTAGGACAGCCTCAGCGAGCGGCGGATCGAGCGTCCCGCGTTGTTGACGAGGATGTCCACGCCGCCGAGGTCCTCGAGGGCCCGGTCGGCCATCGCCGCGATCGCGTCCATGTCGGACAGGTCGCACGGGTAGACGTGGGCGGTTCCCCCGTTGCCCTGGATCTCGGCGGCGACCTTCTCCAGGTTCTCCCGGGTTCGGGCCACCAGCGCCACCACGCCACCGGCCTCCGCGATCTTCTTGGCGGCGGCCTCGCCGATGCCCGACGATCCCCCGGTGATCAGGACGGTCCTGCCCGCCACGGCGTCCTCGAGCGTGCGGCCCTGCACCGCGTCGAGCACATTGCGCAGGTAGAACGGTCGATATCGCCCGGCGGAGTTGGGGGTGTTGATGATGTTGGAGACGGCGGCGAGGGGCTTTTCCACCAGGTTGGTCAACTCACCAAAGAGATTCATCCGCTTTCAGCTCCTGACGAGCCCCCGAGGAGCACTGTGACGTGGGTCATAGCACATAACCTAGGGCATCGGTCGGCCGTCAGGGGCGGATTGCCGCCAGGTGAACTGTGATGTCGCGCCTCACGCGGCCGCCCACATCGCGGCTATACCGGGGCAATCTCATTGTTACGTAACGCAATCCGGGTGTGATCGCACACTAACTGGCGGGCAACGGCGCGCTGCTCGAATCGGCGTCATGACAACGATCTATGACCGCATCGGCGGGTACGAGGCCATCGAGGCGGTGGTCGAGGGCTTCTACGTCCGCGTGCTCGGCGACGAGCGGCTGTCGGGCTTTTTCACCGGGACCAACATGAACCGCCTCAAGGGCAGGCAGGTCGAGTTCTTCGCGGCCGCGCTCGGCGGCCCGGAGCCCTACACGGGCGCCCCGATGAAGCAGGTGCACCAGGGTCGCGGCATCACCATGCACCACTTCGGCCTGGTGGCCGATCACCTCGCCGAGGCGCTCACCGCCGCAGGGGTGGACGCCGAGACCGTCACCGAAATACTCGGCGCCGTCGCGCCGCTGGCTCCCGAGATCGCATCTTCCGAGGGCGCCAGGGTCTGAGCCGGGACCAAGCGGGGCGCCATCGTGAACAATGCCATGCATGGGGCGCTCATTCGACGATCTGGTGGACGAGGCGGCTTCGGTGTCCGTCGACGGCTGGGACTTCTCGTGGCTCGACGGGCGCGCGACGGAGGAGAGGCCGTCCTGGGGCTACCAGCGGTTGCTGCGCGGCCGGTTGGCGACGGCGTCGGCCGCGCTGGACATCCACACCGGGGGCGGGGAGGTGCTGTCCGGGGCGGGACCGTTCCCGCCGACCATGGCGGCCATCGAGACCTGGCCCCCCAACGCGGCGCTGGCGACCGGACGGCTGCATCCCCTGGGCGTGGTGGTCATCGCGACGCGCGACGAGCCGCCGCTGCCGTTCGCCGACGAAGCGTTCGACCTGGTGACCACCCGCCATCCGATCTCCGTGTGGTGGACGGAGATCCTGCGGGTGCTGCGGCCGGGCGGCAGCTACTTCGCCCAGCACATCGGGCCCGCCACCATGGGCGAGCTGGTCGAGTACTTCATCGGGCCGCAGCCGGAGAAGTGGGCCGAGTTTCACCCCGACACCGTGCGGGCGCAGGCGCAGGACGCGGGCTTTCAGGTCGTGGATCTGCGCATGGAGCGGCTGCGCGCCGAGTTCTTCGACATCGGCGCCGTCGTCTATTTCCTGCGCAAGGTGGTCTGGACGGTGCCGGACTTCACGGTGCAGCGCTACCGGGAGCGGCTGCGCGAGCTGCACGAGCGCATCGAGGCCGACGGGCCCTTCGTCGCCCACGCCACGCGGGTGCTCGTCGACGCCCGCAAACCGGACTGATCAGCCCTCGTCGCGCAGTACGTCCAGGGCGTGCTGCAGATCGGGCGGGTAGGGGCTGACGATCTCCATCCGCCTGCCGTCGGCCGGGTGGGTGAAGGCCAGAGACCGCGCGTGCAGCCATTGCCGTTGCAGCCCAAGCCTTTTCGCCAGCTTGGGGTCGGCCCCGTAGACGAGGTCGCCGCAGCACGGGTGGTGCAGCGCCGCGAAGTGCACCCGGATCTGGTGGGTGCGGCCGGTTTCCAGGTGCACGTCGAGCAGGCTGGCCGCGACGAAGGCCTCGACCGTGTCGTAGTGGGTGAGGCTGTGGCGGCCGTCCTTGGTGACGGCGAACTTCCACTCGCCGCCCCGGTGCCGCCCGATCGGTGCGTCGATCGTCCCGCTGGAGGGATCCGGATGCCCCTGCACCAGGGCGTGATAGCGCTTGTCGACGGTGCGTTGCTTGAACGCCCGCTTGAGCTGGGTGTAGGCGCGCTCGGACAGCGCCACCACCATCACCCCCGACGTGCCGACGTCGAGGCGATGCACGATCCCCTGCCGTTCGGGCACGCCCGAGGTGGTGATCCGGTAGCCCGCGGCGGCCAGGCCCCCCAGCACCGTGGGCCCGGTCCAGCCCACCGACGCGTGCGCGGCCACCGCCGCGGGCTTGTCGACCGCGACGATGTCGTCGTCGGAATACAGGATCGTCATGCCCTCGATGTCGACGGGCGTGTTCTCCAGCGGCGCCGGCGCCTCCGGCAGGCGCACCTGCAGCCAGGCACCGGGCGTGAGGCGGTCGGACTTTCCGGCCTGCACCCCGTCCAGTTCGACGCCACCGTCCTCGGCGAGCGCCGCCGCCGCGGTGCGCGACAGCCCGAGCAGGCGCGCCAGCCCGGCGTCCACCCGCATGCCCGCCAGCCCCTCCGGGACGGGCATCGACCGCTCGGTCATCAGTGCTGATCGGCCTTTCGCCGCCCCCCGGCCTCCGCACCAGGGGCCTTGCTGCGTCGGCCCACAACGTCGAAGTCGTAGCCGAAGACCGACAGCACCACCAGCAGGATCGCCCCGCCCACCACGGATGGGTCGGCCACGTTGAACACCGGCCACCAGCCCACCGACAGGAAGTCCACGACGTGCCCGCGCAGCGGTCCCGGCGCACGGAAGAAGCGGTCGACGAGGTTGCCCATCGCCCCGCCGAGGATCATCCCGAGCCCGACGGCCCACCACGGCGACACCAGCCGCCGCCCCATCCAGAAGATGCCGACCACCACGCCCGTCGCGATCAATGTCAGCACCCACGTGTAGCCGGTGGCCATCGAGAACGCCGCGCCGGAGTTGCGCACCAACGTCCAGGTCACGGTGTCGCCGATGATCGACACCGGCTGACCCGGCGGCAGCAGCTTGACGGCGAGCACCTTGGTCAGGATGTCCAGGGCCAACACCACCGCCGCGACCGACAGCAGCAGCCGCAGCCGCCTCGGCGGCCTGGGCCCGGGCTCCGGGATCGCCGGCTCGTCCGGTCCTGTGGGTTTCTCGGGCACGTCCCCATCATTCCTTAACCCGGAGGCGCAATGATTTCGCCATGGCTTCCTCCATGGCTTCCGAAACGGCCCGCCTCACCGTCATCGCCACCGGGGGGACGATATCGACCGGCACGGGCGCCGACGGGGTGCGCCGGCCCGCATACAGCGGCGCAGACCTCGCGGCACCTTTCAGGGCGGCGATGAACGTCGACGTGGTCGACCTGCTCGCCCTCGACAGCTCCGAGCTGACGCCGGCCGACTGGGACCGGATCCGCGACGCAGTGCGTGCCGCGATCGAGGGCGGCGCCGACGGCGTGGTCGTCACCCACGGCACCGACACCATGGAAGAAACCGCGCTGTGGCTCGACGTCACCTACGGGGGTGACGTACCGGTCGTGCTCACCGGCGCCATGCGCAGCGCCGACGCCACCGACGCCGACGGCCCGGCCAACCTGCGCGACGCGCTGACGGTCGCCGCCAGCCCGGCCGCCCGGGGCCTGGGGGTGCTGGTGTGCTTCGCGGGGCGGGTGCTGCAGCCGCTGGGCCTGCACAAGGTGGCCACCGACGACCTGAGCGGCTTCGCCGGCGAGCTGGTGGGCACGGTCAACGGCGGTATGACGCCGGGGGGCCCGAAGACGCGGCCGTACCTCGGCGATCTCGGCGCCGCCGGCGCGCCGCGGGTCGACGTCGTCGCGGCATATCTCGGCAGCGACGCGGTGGCCCTGGACGCCTGCGTCGCCGCCGGCGCCCGGGCCCTCGTGCTCGAGGCGCTCGGCTCCGGCAACGCCGGACCCGCGGTGGTCGAGGGGGTGCGGCGCCACTGCGCCAACGGGGTGGTCGTCGCGGTGTCCACCCGGGTCCCGGGCGGGCGGGTCAGCGCGGGTTACGGACCCGGCCACGCCATGGCCGCCGCCGGCGCGGTGCTGGTGCCGCGGCTGCGCCCGCCGCAGGCCCGCGTGCTGGTGATGGCGGCGCTGGCCGCGGGGCTACCCGTCGCCGACGTCGTCGACCGCTGGGGCTAGGGGTGCGCCGGCCTGCAGGGCGCCGACGTAGTCGGGCCAGTCCAGGGAGTCGACCGGGTTGGCGGCGGCGAGGTCGCCGGTGCCGGCGGGGAATGTGCGCGCCCGGCCCGGGCCCGAACTCCGCGTCTCGAACCGCACGGTCACCACGCCGTGGCCCGCGCCCTGCACCCAGCCGTGCCCGTGGTCGCGGTGCCTGACGTCGTCGCCGATCCGCCAGGGCAAAGCCCGCGAAGCCTCGGGACCCGGCGCGAACATGGCCTCGGTCGCGGCCTCGACATGGTGGGTGTCCGGTTCGGGAACCGACAACTCCAGGTCGGGGAACAACGACTCCTGGCGAACGTCGCTCAACCCCGAAAAGCCAACGCCCAGAAGGCGAATCGGCCCGATCTCCCGCGGGTCGAGCAACAGCCGGCGGGCAACCGCGGCCAGCGCGCCCGCCTCCGTGGTCGCATACGGCAGCGTGGCCGAGCGGGTCAGGATGCTCATGTCGGACTTCTTCAGCTTCACCGTGACGGTGCGGGCGCCGCGGCCGTCGCGCAGCAGCCGTTGATGCGCGTGCTCGGCGATCGGCTCGATCGCCTCGCGCAGCTGCTCCAGGCTGGTCAGGTCGGCGGCGAAGGTGGATTCCGAGCTGATCTGCTTGGCCTCGGCGCGCTCGGCGACGGGGCGGTCGTCGATGCCGCGCGCCAGGCGATGCAGCGCCGGGCCGACCGTCGCGCCCAGGATGTTGGCCACCTCGGCGTCGGTCAGCCCGGCCAGCTGCCCGATCGTCTCGATGCCGAGTCGGTTCAGCTTTTCCTCGGCGACCGGGCCGATGCCCCACAGCCGGCGCACCGGCAACCCGTGGAGCAGCCGTTGCTCTTCGTTGCGCCGAACCACCCGCACGCCATCGGGTTTGGCCAGGCCGGAGGCGATCTTGGCGATCTGCTTGCCCGAGCCCGCTCCGATCGAGGCGATCAGCCCGGTCTCGTCGCGAATGCGCCGTCGCAGACCCTCGCAGAAGGCCTCCACGTCCTCGGCCGACGCCCCGGCGAGCCGGGGCGGCTCCCCGAAGCCCTCGTCGACGGACAGCTGCTCGACGACCGGCACCAGGCCGCGCACGGTGTCGAAGACCCGCCGACTGGCCACCCCGTACACCACCCCGCGCGGCGGCAACACCACCGCGGTCGCGCCGACCAGCCGGCGGGCCTGGTGCATCGGCATGGCCGACCGCGCCCCGAACACCCGGGACTCGTAGCTGGCGCCGGCCACCACGCCCCGGCCGCCGAGCCCACCGACCAGGACCGGCCGCCCCTTCAGGGTCGGCCGGGTGAGCTGTTCGACGGAGGCGAAGAACGCGTCCATGTCCAGGTGCAGCACCCACCGGAACTCCACAACAGCAAATGCTATTGGGAGCAAATGCCATTGGGCTAACGTCTGGGCGTATGGCGATGAATCTCTGCCACCGGCTGTGCTGCAACTCGAACCGATGGGCCAGGGAGGTCGAGAACCGCGTCCTGCCGGCGTTCCTCGCCGACGTGGAGCTGGGCGACAACACGCTGGAGATCGGACCCGGATACGGCGCGTTCCTGCGGGTGCTGGTCGACAAGACGCCCAACCTCACCGCGGTGGAGATCGACGCCCCAATGGCGCAGCGGCTGCAGGGGCTCTTCGGCGACCGCGCGCGCATCATCAACGGCGACGGCACCGATACGGGGTTGCCGGACAACGAGTTCAGCTCGGTGGTGTCGTTCACGATGCTGCATCACGTCCCGACGGCCGAGCTGCAGGACCGGCTGTTCGCCGAGGCCTTCCGGGTGCTGCGGCCCGGCGGCGTGTTCGCCGGCAGCGACAGCGTGCCCTCGGTGATATTCCGGATCCTGCATTTCCGCGACACCTGCAACCCGGTCCCGCCGGAAACGTTCCCGGACCGCTTGCGCGCGGCGGGCTTTCGCGACGTCGAGGTCAAGGTCGGCACCGGCAGGCAACGCTGGCGCGCGGTCAAGCCCTAACCGCGAGACTGTAACTAGCGACGTCTTTTCTCGGGAAATGCGTCGCCAGTTGCAGCCTCGCGGTCAGAAGCGGCAACCCGCGGCCAGCAGAGCGTTCCGGGCGCGGTCCACAATCACATCCGGCCGGTACCGCAGCAGATCCGCGCTGACCCGGACCAAGCGCCATCCCCGGCTCTCCAGCTCTACCGTGCGTTCGATGTCGTTGGCTCGGATCCGCGGGTCGGTCCAGTGTTGTGGACCGTCGTATTCCACGCCGACGAGCCACCGCTCCCATCCCATGTCGATGCGGGCCAGCACCGCGCCCCACATGTTGCACACCACGATCTGCGTCTGCGGTCTCGGCAGGCCCCCGCGGATCAGGACCAGCCTGGTCCGGGTCTCCTGTGGCGATTCGGCCCCCGCGTCGAAGAGAGGCAGCGCGCGCCGCAGCTGCTTCATGCCCCGGGCGCCACGGTGCGCGGTGATCAGCGGCCGCACCTCCCCGGCGGTCACACCGGTAGCCCGCGCCAGGGCATCGATCCGGATGACAGCGGCCGTCAACCCCGGTCGCCGGCCGAGGTCGAAGACGGTGCGGGCGGGCGATGTGACGGGCACGCCGTCGACGTTCGTGGTCTCGCCGGCCAGCAGGGTGTCGTTGCGGGTGATGAGCAACGGCGGAGGACGTGTGCGATTGCACACCAGCTCGGCAGGCCCGTGGGGATCGATCCACTGCGCGCCGAGAAGCGCGGCCGCGGAAGTACCGGCCACCACCGCTTCCTTCCCCGCCCACAGCCACGCGGCAATCGCTCGATCCCGCGCGGTCAGTTCGCCGCCGCGCCGTTGGTACACATTGCGGTAGATCCGCCTGCACGAGCGCCGCAGCTGACGCTCGGTGCACGCTCCCGCGCGGACCGCCTCGGTGCCGACGAAAGGTTCTGCATCCACAACGGGCAGGGTGCCACGCCGCCCTGACATGCCGCGAAACTGCAACTGCCGACGACTCCTCTCGGGAAACGCGTCGTGGAATACAGTTTCGCGGCTACGTTTTGGCGATCGCGACGCGCACGCCGTCGCCGATCTCCACGGCGTCGGCGGGCTCGCCGAACTCGAAGCTGGTCGCCAGGATCTCCCCGGCGATGAGGTCGGCGTGCCTCCGCGCCCAGTCCGCCCGCCCGGCGGGCACGGCCATCACCACGCTGATGCGATCCGAGACCTCCAGCCCGGTCGACTTACGCAGCTCCTGCAGCTCGCGGATCCGGTCCTTGGCCCAGCCCTCGGCCTCCAGCTCCGGCGTCACCGTGCCGTCCAGCACGACCAGCCCGGACCCGTCGGGCAGCGCCGCGGTGTAGTCCGGGTCGGCCGCCACCAGGCGTGAGCTGTACTCCTCGGGCTGCAGGACCGCGGGGCCCGCGGTCAGGGTGCCGTCGGGGTTGACCACGCCCTCGCCGGCCTTGACGGCCTTGATCGCCGCCTGCACGTCCTTGCCCAGCCGCGGCCCGGCCACCCGCGCGTTGACGGTGAGCTCGAACCGGCCGTAGGTGTCGATGGCGTCGGTGAGCTCGACGCGCTTGACGTTGAGCTCGTCGGCGATCAGGTCGGCGAACGGCTCCAGTCGCTGCGGATCCTCCACGGCCACGGTCAGTTTCGGCAGCGGCAGCCGCACGCGCAGCTTCTTGGCCTTGCGCAGCGACGAGGCGGCCGAACACACCTCCCGGACCTGGTCCATCGCGGCGACCAGATCGGGGTCGGCGGGCACCACGCCGTCGTCCGGCCAGTCGGTCAGGTGCACCGAACGTTCGAAGGTCAGGCCACGCCAAATGATCTCCGTCACCGACGGCAACAGCGGAGCCGCCAGCCGGGCGGTCACCTCCAGCACGGTGTGCAGGGTGTCGATGGCGTCGGGGTCTTCCTCCCAGAACCGCGAACGTGACCGCCGCACATACCAATTGGTCAACGCCTCGGTGAACTGCCGCAGCTGCTCGCACGCCCCGGAGATGTCGCAGGTCTCCATCGACTCGGTGAGGTCGTCGCGCAGCTCGGCCAGCTTGGCCAGGACGTAGCGGTCCAGCACGTTCGCCGAATCCGTGCGCCAGTCACCGACTTTGGGCGCGTACAGCGCCAGGAAGCTGTAGGCGTTCCACAACGGCAGCAGCACCTGCCGCACGCCTTCCCGGATGCCCTGCTCGGTGACGATCAGGTTGCCGCCGCGCAGGATCGGCGACGCCATCAGGAACCACCGCATCGCGTCGGAGCCGTCGCGATCGAACACCTCGGAAACGTCGGGGTAGTTGCGCAACGACTTGCTCATCTTCTGACCGTCGGAGCCCAACACGATCCCGTGCGCCACGCAGGTTTTGAACGCCGGACGGTCGAACAGCGCGGTGGCAAGCACGTGCAGCGTGTAGAACCAGCCGCGAGTCTGGCCGATGTACTCGACGATGAAGTCGCCCGGATAATGCGCTTCGGAGTCTCCCGCCGCCCCGCCCAGGAACCAGTCCTCGTTCTCGAACGGGTAGTGCACCTGCGCGTACGGCATCGACCCCGAGTCGAACCACACGTCCAGCACGTCGGGGATGCGTCGCATCGTGCTGTTGCCGGTGGGGTCGTCGGGGTTGGGG